>JAUXOE010000283.1 GCA_030682415.1 Parvibaculum sp. | reverse complement strand
GACACGGTGTCGGGCTTCGGCCGCGACGCCCTGCAAGGCTATATGAGCCAGCGCTATCTGGCGCCCGGCATGGTGCTGGCCGGTGCCGGCGGTATCGACCACGGGGCTTTGGTCGCGCTGGCCCGCGAGCGTTTCGGCGCGCTGCCGAGCCGCGGCACCAATGGCGTGGAACCGGCGCGCTTTGCCGGCGGTGAGCGCCGGATCGAGCGCGACCTCGAACAGGCCCATCTGGCGCTTGCCTTCGAGGGGCCGACCTATTCGGATCCCGATTACTACACCGCCCAGGTCTTTTCCGGCGTGCTGGGCGGCGGCATGTCGTCCCGCCTGTTCCAGGAGGTCCGCGAGAAGCGCGGTCTCTGCTATTCGACCTTTGCTTTCTCATGGTCTTTTGCCGACACCGGTGTCTTCGGCGTCTATGCAGGCACTTCGCCGGACGACGTTGCCGAACTGGTGCCGGTGCTGTCGGGCGAAATCGGACGCCTCGGCGAAGACGCGAGCGAAGATGAAGTGGCCCGCGCCCGCGCCCAGATCAAGGCCGGCTTGATGATGGGGCTTGAAAGCTCATCCTCGCGTGCCGAGCAGATTGCCCGCCAGTTCACGGTTCACGGTCGGGTCTTGCCGATCGGTGAGCTGATCGAGCGCGTCGAAGCGGTTGATGCCACCGCCGTGCGCCGCTACGCCGATCGCCTTCTGGGCGGCAGGCAATTGGCCCTTTCGGCCATCGGCCCGCTTGCCGGCAAGGACGGCGGACTTGAATCCTATGACCGGATCGCGGCAAGATTTGCCAGTTGAGGTCGCGATCGGGAGGCGCGTCCGGCCATGGCATTTCTTCGTTCGATCACCAAGCCGGAGACCACGCCGCTCATTCTGGGTCAGGGCGTATATCTGCGCGCGCCGCAACCTGGCGACCATTCCGCCTGGGCGGCTTTGCGTGCCGGTAGCCGCGATTTTCTGACGCCGTGGGAGCCGACCTGGGCGCAGGACGACCTGACCAGAACGGCCTATCGCCGCCGCCTCCGTCGCTATGTGCGCGAGATCCGGGAGGACCATGCCTACCCCTTCTTCATCTTTCGCGAGCAGGATGAGGCCCTTGTCGGTGGATGCACCTTGTCCGGCGTCCAGCGCGGGGTCCAGCAGTCATGTTCGTTGGGCTACTGGGCAGGCGAGAAATATGCGGGGCAGGGCTATGTAACCGCCGCGGTGCGGGCGCTGATCCCATATGTGTTTGAGGAACTGAAATTGCACAGACTGCAAGCAGCCTGCCTGCCCGAGAATGAAAGGTCCCGCGCGGTGTTGCGCAAATGCGGCTTCACCGAAGAGGGCCACGCGCGGGGCTATCTCCGCATCAACGGCATGTGGCGAGATCACGTCGTGTTTGCCATTTTGCGCGACGATCCGCGCCGGTGATTTTAAAGGGGAGAGATCGGCCAATGCGGCGAGGGGCCTCGATGAAAGCGCGCATTCGCGGCGTGCTTGCGGCAATCGCTTTGGCGGTCGCCACCGCGCTGCCGGGAACGGTGCAGGCGCTCGATGCCGTGGCGCTCGACGACCGGGCCCCGGTGGTTGATTTGACCCCGCATGTCGAGCGCTATGAGGCCGCCGGTCGGCGGCTGACGATCGAACCGCCGACGGCCGGCACATCCGAAATCGCCAGCGAGTTCGAAGAGGAAGCGGCCGGCATCGATGAAGGCGCGCTTGCGGAGGGCGCCATCGTCATTTCCGACGGCGACGGCGCGAGCGGCACCTGGATCGCTGTCGCATTGCGCAACCGGTCGGACGAGCCTGTGCATCGCTATCTGGTCGCGGACGAGCGTGGCCGCGGCCTGGGCAACCTCTTCTGGCCGATGCCGCGCAACGCCATCGACCGCGTCGTGACGGCGGGCGGCGAGGATCCGGTGCCGGTAACCGGTGACCAGCGGCGCGGCTTCTCGGTCTTTGCGGTTTCCGCGAGCGCCGAAACCAGCATCACCGTGGCCCTGCACGCCGACGAAGCGCCGGAAAGCCTCTATCTCTGGCAGGCCGATGCATGGACATCTTTCATGCGGCGGCTGGCACTGGTCGAGGGCGGCATGCTGGCGGTCGTCGCGGCATTCGCGATCTATCTTTCGGCATTGGCAATCCTGACGCGCGTTTCTGCCGCCCGCGCGACCGCCGGTCTTCTCGGCACCGGATTTCTGCTCCTGTTGACGGAGTTCGGCTATGTCGCAGCCCTCCTCGATCTCGGCCCGCGATGGGACATGACGCTGCGCATATCGGCCTTGGCCCTCTTTGCCGCCGCCGTCTTCGCGCTGGAACGCTTTTTTCTCGATCTCGAACGGCTCGCGCGATGGCCGTCGCGTCTGGCGCGGCTGATGGTCTATGCCTCGTTGGCGGGAATTCCGCTCGCCTTGCTCAGCGTGCCGCTCGGTGCCTTCTACGTCAGAGGGATCCTGACAATGGCGGTGATTGCCGGTGTGCCGCTGGTCGTCATGGCTGCGCTGCGCGGCGTTCGCCCGGCCCAGCTGCTGATCCCGGGTGCGGTGTTGTTCGGCTTCGCCGGCCTTGTCGCGGCCCTTCACACGACCGGCTGGGTGTCCATGCCCTTTGTCGGCACGACCTTTTCAGGCGGGCTCCTGACGGCGGCGCTGACGCTTTTCGCCTTCGCGGCCGCCTATCACGCACAGGGCGGACGGCGCCGTGCCGATCTCGGCACGCTGCGCAGCGAACAACGCAATGCCTTTGCCCTGTCGGGCGCCCGCATGGGCGTCTGGGACTGGGATGCGACCAACGATCGCCTTTATGTATCGCCCTCGGTGGAAGCGATGCTGGGGCTCGACGCCGGCACGCTGGACGGCAACGAACTGCTCTGGCGCGAGCACATGCACCCCGCCGACCGTGAAACCTATCGCACCGCCCTCAACGCCTATTTCCATCGCGGCAATGTCGCCTTCACGCTTGAATTCCGGATGCGTCATTCGGATGGTGTTTTCCGCTGGGTTGCGCTGAGCGCAAGCTGCGTCGCCGCCGCCGACACCGGCACCGC
>JAUXOE010000222.1 GCA_030682415.1 Parvibaculum sp. | reverse complement strand
CCGAGCTTGCCAAGCGCGCGATTGCGCTCGTCGCGCGCCGCCGGATCGAATTTGCGCACGAGGCGGGCAAGGGCAGGGTTTGTGTCTTCCGGCCGCTCGATCTTTTGCGGCGCCTCGCCGATGAAAAGCGCGCCCTGTTCGGCCAGCGCCAATTCTTTCGCGGGCAACAGCGGCGCCAGATCGCTGCGCCGGTCGAGGCACCTTTCGACGCCGTCGATCAACGCCCGCTGGAAATTGACCATCGGTTTGTAACCGGCGATCCACGGCTCGCCGAGCGTCATCAGAACGGCACTGATATTCTGGTGCTTGAATTCGATCGAGCCCTTCGACCGCCCCGTCAGCTTCTGCAGCTCGGCATTGCGCTGCGCCTTCACGTAAGGCTCGCCACGAAGCTCCTTGTCGCGCATGTCGAAATAGTCGGCGACGATCAGGTCGATCTCCTGCTCGTTCCAGTCCTCGCCTGTCCGCTCGCCCGCCGCCATCCGCCCCCCGCGCGTCGATGGGCCAGGTTAGGAAGATCGCGCGGCGCTGTACATCGGCGACACGCGATCGCGCCGCCCGCCGTCGCGGCATCATGGTCGTCCCGGGGATAAGTCATGTTTACCCCCGGGGATAAACACGCTTTCGCGCGACGCCATTTCGGCGCTCGGACCCGTTTGTGACAGTTTTTTGACAGTTTCGTGACAGAGGGGGGGTGCGCGGTCGCCGCGCCGCTGTCACAATCCGCCCAAATCGGGTCCAAGCCACTGAAGGCATTGCGCTTTCGGGCCCGGCGCGGGGTTTTGTGACCGAACGATGACAGTCTGTGCCGTCAGGCAATGAAAAACCGGGGCGGCGCGCTGCGGCGCCAGCCCCGGTTTTGCCGTTCTCCCCCCGAAGAACGGTCGTTCTGTCCTACTGTGCGGCCGGCCGCTTGACGACGACGCCGCCATCATTGACCACCACCGGGCTCTCGCCCAGCGCGGCGCGCGGGGCCGGGCGCGTGGCGTCGGCTGTGCCGGCGTTGTTGGCCGCCGGGCCGGGGCGCGGCGCCTGGCGCAAGCTGGCGCCCGACGAGGCCTGGCCGATCGGATCGTCCGAATGGCGGCAATTGCCTTCGAAGAAGGCGCCGGTCTCGACCGCCAGCGCTTCATGCAGAATGTCGCCCTCGACATGGCAGGTCGAGGAAAGCTGCACGCGGCGGCCGCGAATGGTGCCCACAACGCGGCCACGAATGACGATGTCCTCGGCGACGATTTCGCCGGTAATCGAGGCTTTTTCGCCGATGGTCAGCGACTGGCTGCGAATGTCGCCTTCAACGGTGCCGTCGACCTGGATGTCGCCGGTCGCGGTCAGATTGCCATGGACCACCAGATCGTTGGAGATGATCGACGGCGCGGTGCGCGGGCCGGGGCGCTTGCCCGGCATGGGGGCAGGGGCCGCCACTGCGGGAGCCGCTGCCTTGTCGGTGTCTCTATCCTTGCTTCGCGAAAACATAATGCCCTGCCTCAATGAACTTGGAGGGGTTACGAACGATACCGTCGAACCAGACCTCATAGTGAAGATGGGGCCCGCTGCTGCGGCCAGAAGACCCTACTCTGCCGATGATCTCCCGGAATGCAACTTTCTGGCCAGTCTTGACGTCCATGCGGCCGAGATGCCCGTAGCGGGTCCGGAAGCCGTTGCCGTGGTCGATTTCGATGATGCGGCCATAGCCGCCGCGCCAGCCGGCAAAGGTCACCGTGCCGGCGCCGGGCGCATAGACGCGCTCGCCATAAGGCGCCGCCAGGTCCTCGCCCGAATGGAAGGCCATGCGGCCATTGAAAGGGTCGCGGCGCGAGCCGTAGCTGCTGGTTTTGCGGTAGCTGACAAGCGGCTCGGCGAGCGGCATTTGTGCAATGGTTTCCTCAAGATCGGCCAATGTCCTGAGATTTTGGCTGACCCGGTAAAGCTGTCTGCCGAAGCCGCTGTCGCCGGCCCCGCCGGCCAGCGCCTCGTGGTCGGCCAGGCTGATAAAGGGGCCGCCCTGCGCTTCGCCCTTGGCCTTGCCGCGGCGCTCGATCAGCGTCTCGGGGTCGATCACCTTGGTCATGGAAATGATCGATTTGAGCTCGCGGACCCGCCGGTCGGTCACTTCCTCGATATTGTTGATCAGCGTCAGCTGCGCCCGGTCAATCTGGGCCAGCCGAGTGTCGATCTGGGCCACTGTGCCGTTTCCGTCGGCCTCGTTGCCGGCCAGGCCGGCCATGCCGGTGAGCTCGGTCAGGCCGGCAAGGTCGATCGGTCCGCCGGTATTTTCGGCCGTATCGATGACAAAACGGTCGGTTCCGGCCATCTGCCGGGGGCCGGTCGTGGTGTCGGCGAGGTCCGGTCCTTCGGAGTGCCGCTCGACCCGCATCAGCACCTTGTTGCCGCGCTCGCCCTCGGTTTTTCCGCCCGTGGTGGCCGCGAAATGCCGGCGCATCGTCTCGAGCCGGGAACTGGCGGTCTGGCGCTGGCTCATCAGCGCGGCCAGCTGGCGGTGCTTGTCCTCAAGCTGCATGGTCGTCGCCATGAAGCGCTCTTCGGTAATGACCAGCTGGCCATTAAGCGCGTCATAGGCCGATTGAAGCTGCGCCATCCGCTCTTCATAGGCGCCCTGCATTTTGACGTAGCGGCGGTCCTTCGAAGCGATGATCTGCTCCTTGAACACCACATTGACCGACGCAAAAGCGATCCAGCCGACAAAAGCCAGGGCAATTGTCGCAAAGAAAGTCTGTGTCAGCGGCGATAGCGAAATGAACTGGACGTGCCCGTGGCTGCGGATATAGATCTGCCGCTCCACGTACATATGCCGCAGAAAACCTCTGAATTTGTCAGGCCACCCCGCCCGATGGTGCATGCCCCTCAATGCCCCACGTCCCCCTTTAGTTGCTGCCCCATCTCACCCAAATTGGCACAGGATTACAACATACGCGCCTTAACAATTGATGTTAATGGTTAATCTGGATTCACCATAGGCGTCCGCTGCCTCTGAATTTCATCATCCGGACGGCAGGCCAACGGTTCGTAGAATTCGGGCGTCAGCCCGGCCGCGCGGCGCGCCGCCTCGTTGAAGGGCGGCTTCAGCACACCGCGAAAATGCCGCCGCACCAGCTGCTGAAAGGTTTCCTGCGGATCGAGGCCCTTTGCTTGGCACAAATGCGAAAACCAGGTCGCGCCGGCGCGCACATGGTCCTGCTCGTCGCGATAGATCGTCTTCAGCACCGTAGCGCTTTCGGAATCGCCTGACATTTCAAGCCGTTCGATCATGCCCGGCGTGACATCGAGACCGCGCGCTTCGAGCACCAGCGGTACGACCGCCAGCCGCGCCATCAGGTCGTGGCGCGTTTCGGTCGCGGCCTGCCACAAACCGTCATGCGCAGGCAGGTCGCCATAGCGGGCGCCGAGGGCCGCGAGCCGCGTTTGCAGCATCGCAAAATGCCGCGCTTCGTCATTGCCGACCGAAACCCAGTCGTCGAAAAAGGCGCGCGGCAGCTCGGCGCCGGCAAAACGCCCGACGAGATCGAAGGCAAGATCGATGGCATTGAGTTCGATATGGGCCAGCGAATGCAGTAGCGCGATGCGCCCGCGGGTTCCCTTGAAGGTTCGTCGCGGCATGTCGCGCGGCGAAAGCAGGGCCGGTGTTGCCGGCCGCGACGGCCGGTCGGGCATTGCGATCATGGCCCCATTCGCGGGCATCAATGTCAGCGCCGAAGCGCGCCACGCTTCGGCAATGCGCCTCGCCAGATGCGCCTTTTCATCGGCATCGGCGCAGACGAGAACCGCATGGGCGCCTTCGGCCAGCGACGTCCCGGTCACAGGTCTAGAGTTCCTTGACGGCGGCGAGCGCGTCTTCCGCATGGCCGTTGACCTTGACCTTCGGCCAGACCCGGCGCACCACACCCTTGTCGTCGATCAGGAAGGTGGTCCGGGTAATCCCCATGAACTTGCGGCCATAAAGGCTCTTTTCGCCCCAGACGCCATAGGCCTCCAGCATCTTGCCATCCTCGTCCGAGAGCAATCGGACGGTCAGGCCGTGCTTGTCGCGGAACTTGCAGTGTTTCTCGACTGTG
>JAUXOE010000255.1 GCA_030682415.1 Parvibaculum sp. | reverse complement strand
GCCGACGTCTCGCGCAAGGTGCTGGCCAAGGCCGGCATGAAGCCCGAGGACATCGATCTCTATGAGTTGAACGAAGCCTTCGCCTCCGTCGTGCTGCGCATGATGCAGTCGCTCGATATCCCGCACGAAAAGATGAACGTCAATGGCGGCGCCATCGCCATGGGTCATCCGCTCGGCGCCACCGGCGGCATGATCCTCGGCACCGTGCTCGACGAGCTCGAACGCCGCGATCTCAACACCGCGCTCATCACGCTCTGCGTCGGCGCGGGCATGGGCACCGCCACCATTATCGAACGCGTGTGAGGCCCCAATGACCACGTATGAAAACTTCAAACTCGAAATCGATTCCGACGGCATCGCCCTCATCACATGGGACATGCCCGGCCGTTCGATGAACGTCCTCTCGCAAAGCTCGATGGCCGACATGGCCGCGATCATCGAAAAGATTATGTCCGACGATGCCATCAAGGGCGCCGTCCTGACCTCCGGCAAGGATGCCTTCTGTGCTGGCGCCGATCTTTCCATGATGGGCGGTCAGGCCGGCGGCGGTTCCAGTGGCGGCTCGCAGGAAGATCGCGTCAAGGCGATGTATGAGGGCAACCTCAAGTTCAACATGCTGCTGCGCTCGCTCGAGACCTGCGGCAAGCCCGTGGTTGCAGCGATCAACGGCACAGCGCTGGGCGGCGGTCTCGAAGTGACGCTGGCCTGCCACTACCGTGTCGCTTCCGACAATCCGAAAACGCAGATCGGCCTCCCCGAAGCCAAGGTCGGCCTGCTCCCCGGCGGTGGCGGCACGCAGCGCCTGCCACGCCTGATCGGTGCGCAGGCAGCCTTGCCGCTGATCCTGCAAGGCACCTCGCTCGATCCGCAAAAGGCCTTGAAGGCCGGCATCGTCCACAAGGTTGTGCCTGCCGCTGAACTGATCTCCGCCGCCAAGGCATGGCTGAAGGAAGGTCTCGCTCAGCCGAAAGTGAAGCTCGGCAAGAAGGGCCCGGAGGTCTACGCCATCGCCATCCAGCCCTGGGACCGCGAAGGCTACCGCGTACCGGGCGGCGATCCGCATACGATGGGCGGCGGCCAGGTTTTCACCATCGGCAATGCCACGCTGCACAAGCAGACGCATGGCAATTTCCCGGCGCAGAAATACATCATGTCCTGCGTCTATGAAGGCCTCCAGGTGCCGATCGAAGCGGGCTTGCGCATCGAGACGCGCTACTTCACCAAGCTGCTGATGGACCCGCGCTCCAAGGCGATGATCCGTTCGCTCTTCCTCTCGATGCAGGAACTGGCGAAAGGCGCGCGCCGTCCAGCCGGCATCGCCCCCTTCCAGGTCAAGAAGCTCGGCATTCTCGGCGCCGGCATGATGGGGGCGGGCATCGCTTATGTGTCGGCGCAGGCCGGCATGGAGGTCGTCCTCCTCGATACCGATCAGGCCAATGCCGAAAAGGGCAAGGCTTATTCGGAGAAGCTGCTGGCCAAGGCGCTCGAACGCGGCAAGACCACGCAGGAAAAGGCCGACAAGCTGCTCGGCCTGATCAAGCCGACGACCAATTACGACGACCTCAAAGGCGCCGATCTCGTCATCGAAGCGGTTTTCGAAAGCCGCGACATCAAGGCGGAAGTCACGAAGAAGGCCGAGCCGATGCTGGCCGAAGGCGGTATCTACGGCTCCAACACTTCGACTTTGCCGATCACCGGTCTGGCCGAAGCCTCGGCCAATCCCGAAAGCTTCATCGGCATCCATTTCTTCTCGCCTGTCGACAAGATGCAGCTTGTCGAAATCATCATGGGCAAGAAGACCAGCGACGAAACGCTGGCCAAGGCGATGGACTATGTGAAGCAGATCCGCAAGACGCCGATCGTCGTCAACGACTCCAGAGGCTTCTACACCTCGCGCTGCTTCGGCACCTATGTCGGCGAAGGCCTCGCCATGCTGGGCGAGGGTGTGCCGCCGGCGATGATCGAGAATGTCGGCCGCATGACCGGCATGCCGATGGCGCCGCTGGCCTTGAACGACGAAGTCTCGCTCGATCTCGCCTACAAGGTGCGCGAGCTGACGAAGAAGGACCTCGGCGACAATTATGTAGGCTCGCCCGCCGACGATCTGGTGAAAAAAATGGTCGTCGATCTTGGCCGTGTCGGCAAGAAGGCCGGCAAAGGCTTCTACGACTATCCGGCAGACGGCAAGAAGAAGCTCTGGCCGGGCCTCGCCGATCTCGTCGGCAAGAGCCAGGACCCCGACGACCTCGATGTGCAGGAGTTGAAAAACCGCTTCCTCTACATCCAGGCGCTGGAAGCCGCCCGCTGTTTCGAGGAAGGCGTGGTGACCGACGTGCGCGACGCCGATGTCGGCGCGATCATCGGCTGGGGCTTTGCGCCCTGGTCCGGCGGTCCCTTGTCGCTGATCGACATGGTTGGCGCGAAGGAGTTTGTCGAAGCTTGCGACAAGCTCGCCCAGAAAAACTGGCCCCGCTTTACGCCGTCGAAGCTCCTGCGCGACATGGCTGAAAAGGGCGACACCTTCTATACCCGCTTCGCCCCGAACAAGGAGAAGGCGGCCGCCTGATCGCCGCCCTCTGAACGAAAACGGAAGCCCCGCCTTGAACAGGCGGGGCTTTCTTTTGCCCGTTTTGGCAGAAAATGCGTGTCATTTGTCATTTCCGCCACCCATGTCCGCGACTAATCTGACCCCATGACCGTCGCCGCCCCGCCAAAGCCCCGCAAATCCGTCCCGGCCCCGCGCCGGGTGATGATGCTTGCCTATGCCGACGCCCAGATTCTCGACATCGCCGGCCCTTTGCAGATTTTGAGCACGGCGCTGCTGCCTGATGGCCGCCCGGCCTATGCGATCGAACTCGTCTCCGCCGATCCCGGTCCCGTCTCGACGACAAGCGGTCTTGTCTTGCGCGCCGACCGGGCAATGGCCGATGTGTCGCCGCGCGATCTGGCGTCGCTCGATGTGTTGATGGTGACCGGCGGCCTTGGCTCGCGCGAAGCGATGGAGGACGAGCGCCTGCTGGCCTTCGTTCGCAAGGCCGCTGCGCCCGCCGCCCGCGTCGTCTCGATCTGCACCGGCGCCGTCATCCTCGCCGCCGCCGGCCTGCTCGACGGCCGCCGCGCCACGACCCACTGGGCCTATGCGCCGACCATGCAAAAGCGCTTCCCCGCCGTCACGGTCGAAGAAGATGCGATCTATGTGCGCGACGGCAAGTTCTGGACAAGCGCAGGCGTCACCGCCGGCATGGACCTCGCGCTGGCGCTGGTCGAGGAAGATCTCGGCCGCGACACGGCGCTGCTGCTCGCACGTCATCATGTGATGTATCTGATGCGTCCCGGCGGCCAGTCGCAATTCTCGGCGCAACTCGCCGCCCAGCGTGTCGCCGACACGCGCCTGGCTCGTGTCTGCACTTTCGTCATTGAAAACCCTTGCGCCGATTTATCGGTGCCGGCGCTGGCCTCCCGCGCCGCCATGAGCGAGCGCAGCTTCGCCCGTCGCTTCGCCGAGGAAACCGGCATCACCCCGGCGCATTTCGTCGAGCGCGCACGCCTCGACGAAGCCTGTCGCCGCCTGGCCGACAGCGACATGCCGCTCGATGCCGTCTCTGCCGATGCCGGCTTCGGCGCCGCCGAGCGCATGCGCCGCGCCTTCATCCGCCACCTCGGTGTCACGCCTGGCCGCTACCGCGAAAGATTCCGCACCGCCCGGCGCGACATCGCGCCTTCAAATCAGGGAACCTCGAACAATGCGCATCTCCATTCTTCTCTATGACGGCTTCACCATGCTCGACGCTGTTGGCGGCTACGCCGTGCTCGGCTGGCTGCCGGGCGCCGAGGTCGAATTCGTCGCCGAACGGAAAACCATCATCGCCGACGATCTGCGCTCCGGCGGCATGGCCGCCTGGCGCGACTATTCGGAAGTCGAGGCGACCGACATTCTCTATGTGCCGGGCGGGCCGGGCGGACGGCCGCAAATGACCAACGAGGCGACGCTCGCCTTTGTCCGCCGGCTTCACGAAACCTCCACCTGGACTTTCGGTGTTTGCAATGGCGTGGAAATTCTCGCGGCCGCCGGCATTCTGAAAGGAAAGACGGTGACGACGAACTACTACGCCCGCGAGTCGGTGGCCTCCTTCGGTGCGCATGTCGTCCCCGACCGCTATCGCCGCGATGGCAAGATCGTGACGACGGCCGGCGTCTCGGCCGGCATCGACGGCGCGCTCTATCTCGCGCGTCTGATCGCCGGCGAGGAAATCGCCAAGACGATCCAGCTCGGTATTGAGTACTACCCGCATCCGCCCTTCAGCTACGGCTCGGCCGACGAAGCGCCTGCACATATTCACGACATCATTCGCGCGGCAGAGGGCGCAACGCTCGAAGCGCAGATGAACGCCAAGGAACCCCGTTTCCTCCAACCGCCGCTCTGAGGTTTGCCATGACCGCCGCACCCGCAAAGAATCGCACCATCGGCATTCTGATTTTCGACGGCGTCGAGGAACTCGATTTCGTCGGCCCCTATGAAGTCTTCACCATGTCCAACGAAGCGCATGGTTTCGAAGGCCGCGAGCATCCCGACACCGTGTTGCTGATTTCGGAGACGGGCGGTCCCGTCACCGGCGCCAAGGGCATGCGCGTCGAGGCGCATGTGTCGATCACCGATGCACCGAAACTCGATCTGCTGCTGGTGCCGGGCGGGCAGGGCACGCGCCGCGAGGCAACGAACCAAAAGCTGCTCGGCTGGATCGCGCAGCATGCCGGCGCCGAATGGATGACAAGCGTCTGCACCGGGGCGCTGCTTCTCTGCGTGGCCGGTCCGGCGCGGGGTAAGCGCGTTACCACCCATTGGGGTTTCATCGAGCAGCTCCGCCAGCGTGGCGAAGCGTCGGAAGTGCTCGAAAACATCCGCTATGTCCGCGACGGCAATGTCGTGACCGCGGCCGGCGTCTCGGCCGGCATCGACATGGCGCTCTGGCTCACCGGCCAGATGCACGGGCAAGACCATGCGCGCCTGACGCAGCGCCTGATGGAGTACGACCCGGCACCGCCCTATAGCGCCGCCGTCTGATTGCGCTATCCTCCCCCGGAACAAGTGAGGGAGGACGGGATGGCAGCGGCCAGCGAAGGAGAACTCAACGCTTGGCGTGCGAGCGCGGAGCTTCATCAGCGCTACCTGACGGGGCTGATTCTGCGCGCCGTCGTCTTCAAGGGCGAGGCGGCGGGCACCGAGCTCAACTTCCGCACCTTTCAGGCTCAGCACCGAGAGAAGTTTCTGGCGGGCTACAAAAATCTCGGCCTCGACAAGCTGCCGCCCGCCGTCGCCTGCGCGCAATACATCTATCTGGCAAACCATGTCGGTGGCGTGAAATGCGAGTTCATTCCCGAAAGCGACCGCAAGGCCTGGGTGCGCTATCTGCCGCCGCGCTGGATCTGGGACGGCGCGGCGATCTGCGCGGTACCGAATGAAACCAGCATCGCCTTCATGCGTGCCTTCCATTCGCAGGTCGGCGTAACGCTCGGCAATCCCAATCTCGGCTTTGTCTGCACCAACATCACCACCCGTATCGACCCCTGCCTCGAAGGCTATTTCATCGAGGAGGAGCGCCCGCTGGCGGCGGATGAACGCCTGCGCTTCCGCTTTGAGGAAAACGGACCGGATGTCGATCCTGCGAAACTTCCCCATGTCGAATGGTCCGAAGAGCGCATGGTCAAGGCGAAGCGCAACTACGCCGTACAATATATCCGCTCGATCCTGCCCGCCGCCGTTTCGCTCTTCGGCGAAGACGAGGCGCGGAAACTCGGTTGGGAAGCGGGCCGGCTGATCGGCATGCAATGCTACGATGCGACCTCCGCATTGATCGGCGTCGCAGGAAACGACGCCGCCGCCTTCGCGACCTATCTCGGCGCCATGCTCGGTGCCGGCGGCGACAAGGCAGATGTGGACGGCGCCGAGGTATCGATTTCGACATGGCGCATGATGGAGGGCAGGGAAGGCGTCACGCCCGCCTGCTTCGACGCCTGGAATGCGCTGTGGGAAGGCGCGCTCGCGGTCCACAACCGCCACCTGAAGCTCGAAGTGACCTCCCGCATGGACAGCGGTGATGCCGCCTGGGCCTGGCGCGTCCGATAGACGATCCACCGGAAATCCGCTCTACTTCGCCAAAAGAAACGCGAACACTGAGGGGACACATGTCAGGCAGCAATCCATTCGACCCGAAGCTTTTCACCGCCGAGGCGATTTCCGCCGAAACGAAAGCCATCAACGACGCCATTATCAAGGCGATGGACGGCGCGCCCGATTGGTGGGACATCGGCGCGCAGGAAGTGCGCGACGCGCGCGCCCGCGGCGACGGTCCGTTCCCGCTGGCGCCGAAATCGCCCCGCGCCCGCACGATCGAGATTGATGGCAAGGGCGGCAAGATTGCGCTACGCGTCATCGCGCCCGACAATCCGAAGGGGGTCTATCTGCACATCCATGGCGGCGGCTGGACGCTCGGCGCCGCCGACCAGCAGGACCCGCTGCTCGAACGTATCGCCGACAGGGTCGGTCTCGCCTGCGTCAGTGTCGAATACCGTCTGGCGCCGGAACATCCCTATCCGGCGGGCCCGGACGATTGCGAAGCCGCGGCCGTCTGGCTGGTCGCCAACGCGAAGAAAGAGTTCGGCACCGACAAACTGACCATCGGTGGCGAAAGCGCCGGCGGGCATCTTTCGGCCGTCACCATCTTGCGCATGCGCGACCGCCACGGCTATACCGGCTTCAAGGGCGCCAATCTGGTTTTCGGCGCCTTCGACATGACGATGACGCCGAGCCAGCGCGCTTTCGGCAACGAGCGCCTGATCCTGCGCACGCTCGACATCGAGAAATTCTCCGAGGCCTTTCTCAAAGGCGTCAAGGACAAGCGCGACCCCGATCTCTCGCCGCTTTATGCCGACCTCAAGGGCCTCTGTCCGGCGCTCTTCACCGTCGGCACGCGCGACGCGCTGCTCGACGATTCGCTGTTCATGTACACGCGCTGGATCGCGGCCGGCAATGAGGCCGAGCTCGGCATTTATCCGGGCGGCGCCCACGGCTTCGTCGCCTTCCCGGGCGCGCTCGCGGCCGCCGCCAACGCCCAGGCCGACGCCTTCCTGAAACGCGTCACGGCGGCCTAAACCCCCGGCCGACGCCCCGGCATCAGCCGGGGCCCACGTGCGGCGCAGCATCCGCCGCGCATCGCCAACCATCCAATAATTGAACAATGTTCAATTTTATGATATATATTCAATAACTGGAAACCGGAGGGAATCCGATGCCTTTCGAACACATCCTCTATGAGCGGCAGGGCCGCATCGCCACCATCACCCTCAATCGTCCCGATCGCCTCAACGCCATCGCCTCGGGCATGCCGCGCGAGCTGGCCCGCGCCGTTGAACAGGCGAATGACGATGACGACGTGCATGTGATCGTGCTGACCGGTGCGGGCCGCGCCTTCTGCGCCGGCTACGACCTGAAGGACTTCGCCGAGCGGCCCACAAGCAATCAGGGCGCGGGCACGCCGAAAGGCGATACCCGGCCCTGGGACCCGATGGTTGACTTCAACATGATGCATGCCAACACGCGCGATTTCATGTCGCTCTGGCGCTGCCACAAGCCGACGATTGCCAAGGTACGTGGCTTCGCGGTCGCCGGCGGTTCCGATATCGCGCTTTGCTGCGACATGGTGGTGATGGCCGAGGATGCGAAGATCGGCTATCCGCCGGCCCGCGTCTGGGGCTGCCCGACAACGGCGATGTGGGTCTACCGGCTTGGGCCCGAGCGCGCCAAGCGCATGCTCTTCACCGGCGATCTGGTGACGGGCGCCGAGGCCGCCGACATGGGCCTCGTCCTCGAAGCGGTGCCCGACGCCGATCTCGACGCGCGGGTGGAGGCGCTCGCGAACCGCATGGTGGGCGTGCCGCGCAACCAGCTGATGATGCAGAAGCTGCTGGTCAATCAAGCCTATGAAAACATGGGCCTCCAGACCACGCAGATGTTCGCGACGCTGTTCGATGGCATCACCCGACATTCGCCCGAAGGCGTCTGGTTCAAGGAGCGCGCCGAACAGGTCGGCTTCCAGCAGGCGGTGAAGGAACGCGACGGCGGCGGCCCGATCGCCGAAGGCGCCTCCCGTTCGACGTACAAATTCTGATGGCAGCGCCCGCCGCCGAAAAGCGCCGCACGGCGTTGCGCGATCACAAGCGCAAGGCGATCCTCGCCGCTGCGCGCCGCGTCTGCGACGAAGGCGGTCCCGAAGCGCTGACCATCCGCGCGGTTGCCGCCGAAGCGGGCTATGTGCCGGGCGCCGTCTATTCCTATTTCGCAGGCATCGACGAACTGGCAATCGCGCTCACCGCGGAAGAGCTCGGCCATCTGGCGCGGCGCATGCGCGAGGCCGCCGAGAAAGCGAAGTCGCCGGGGGACGCACTGGCCGCCGCCGCGCGCGAGGCCTTGGCCGCTACCGCCGGCAACACCCCGCATGTCCGCCTTGCCGGCCGGCTGATGTCGGCCGAAGCGCTCGACCCCGATCTCAACCGCGCCGTCACCGGCCGCGTCATCGCGGTCCTCGAAACGCTGGGCGGACCCTTGCGCGCCGCGACGGGTCTTGAAGGCGCCGCTGCCCACCGCGAAATCCTCTGCCTCGCCGCCTTCCTGATCGGGCTCAGGGTGCTCGAAGGAACGGGCCGCCTCGCGGCGCTGGGTTTCCCTGCGGAAGACCTGTTGACGCACCGGCTGGCGGCACTTCCCGCGAAGGGCTGACCCATGACAAGCGGCGGCAGCCACCCTATGCTGCGCCACCCGCCATTGAACTTCCAAGCAGGCATGACCGAATTTCTCGATACGTTTCGCGGCACCGTGAACACATGGGAGTGCGACGAGGTGGGCCATATGAACGTACAGTTCTATGTGGCCCGCGCCTCGGACGCGGCCTTCTATCTGCGTCATGCGCTGGGGCTCGCGCCGTCGCAGGTGCGCGCCGAGGGCCGGGCCATGGTGGCGCTGGAGGAGCATTTCCGCTTTCACCGCGAACTCCGGGCGGGCGACCTGATGCATATGCGCTCGCGGCCGGTGGAGCTGCGCGAGCGAACGCTGGTGAGCTATCACGAGCTATTCAATTCCGCCTCTGGCGAAACGGCGGCAACTGTCGTTGCCGTTTCGGGGCATTTCGATCTCGACAAGCGGAGGCTCATTCCCTGGCCTGCCGAAGCGCGCGAAAAGGCGCTGCCTTTTCTGGGTGCGCTGCCGCCACACGCCGAACCGCGCAGCGTCGCGCGCGAAGTGCGTATTGCGCCGTTGACACTTGCGGAGGCGGAAGCGAGCGGCTTCATCGAAATCTATCGCGGCGCCGTCATGCCGTGGGAGTGCGACGATTTCGGCCACATGAATTCGCGCTTCTACATGGCACGATTTTCGGACGGGGCAGGACATTTGTGGCAGGCGGTCGGCATGGACAAGCGTCACATGCAGGAGAAGCGCCGCGGCACGGTGGTCCTCGAAATGCGCCTGAACTACCTGCGCGAGGTCCGGTCCGGCGCGATGCTGGTCGTCAAAAGCACGCTGACGCGGCTCGAAGGCAAGACGCTGACCTTCGTGCATTTCATGTTCGACGCCGAGACCGGAGAAACGGTGGCGACAGGAGAGGCGATTGCCGTGATGCTGGACCTCGATGCGCGCAAGACCGTCGCCTTCACCGACGAGGAGCGCGCGCGTCTCGCACCGCAGGTCAGGGCGCTCGCATGACCGGCATGATCGACACCTATCGCGGCTATGTCTCGATGCAGGAATGCGACGAGATGGGCCACATGAACATCCAGCACTACATCTCGAAGAGTTCCGACAGCTCCTACAATCTGCGCGTCGCACTGGGGCTGGCCGCACTCGACCAGCCGCAATCGGGCCTCGGCTATGTCGCGCTCGAACATCACATCCGCTTTCACCGCGAATTGCGCACCAGCGATCTGGTGACGATCCGCTCCGGTATTGTCGAATTGCGCGACAAGACGATGCGCATAGATCAGGAGATGCGCGAGGTGCTCGACGACCGGCTGGCCGCAAGCTATGTCGTCGATACCGGCTGCCTCGATCTGGCGACGCGCCGCCTGACGGCCTGGACCGACGAAACGCGCCGCCGCGCTGAGGCGATGAAAACCGCTCTGCCGCCCGAAGCCTTGCCGCGTGCACTGCCGCCCGAAGCGCTCTCGCGCGACGTCTCGCTGGCCCGTGCCGATGCCGACGGCATGGTCGAAACCAACCGCTCGGTCGTCAACACCTGGGAATGCGACACCAACAATCACATGAATGCGCGCTTCTTCATGGCGCGGTTTTCCGATGCGCAGGGCCATATGTGG
>JAUXOE010000216.1 GCA_030682415.1 Parvibaculum sp. | reverse complement strand
AGTCATGGAAGCCCCCTTGAACACATCCGGCCCCGGATCGCGGAACCGTTCTTGCGAATGATTATCAGGAGGATGTCATACAGACTTCGCGGGTGCCTGTAAATGCAAATGCCTCGCATTTCTAGTTGCAGGAATGTCGCATGTGATGAGGAAAGAAGCGCGCATTCCCTTTCTTCCCACCCTCCCCTTGGGGAGGGTCAAACCGCTGCAAGCGGTTTGGGGCGGGGGCTGGGCATCGACGGCGCCCCCGCCCCGAAATTTGTCTCGCTTGCGCGACCCAAATTTCGACCCGCCTCCAAGGGGCGGGTGGGAAAGGCCCATTTGACCCCCCGCAACCCCGCCCCCTATCTTGCGGGCCATCGCTCAAAGCGTTTCCAGGCGAAGTGCCTCCTTTGAACCAAAGGAGGCGGTTCGCCGTCCGGAAACGCGACAAAACAAAAAATTGGAGCAGCTTCGCGCTTCAGGGAAAGCGAAGCTGCTCCGGGGAAAAACAATGACGCAACAGAACGTCGCGGCGGCTGCCGCATGAGCATCCGCAAACTGCTGATCGCCAATCGCGGCGAAATCGCCATCCGCATCGCCCGCGCCGCCGCCGAACTCGGCCTCGAAACGGTCGCCATCTTCGCCGAGGACGACGCGGCCTCGCTGCATGTGAAGGCCACCGACGAGGCCCATGCGCTGAAGGGCCAGGGCGCGGCCGCCTATCTCGACGGCGCGGGAATTATCGCGCTGGCGAAAGCCACGCATTGCGACGCCGTCCATCCGGGCTATGGCTTTCTGTCGGAGAATGCCGATTTCGCCCGCGCCTGCGCCGCCGCGGGCCTCACCTTTGTCGGCCCGGCGCCCGAAATGCTCGACCTTTTCGGCGACAAGATTGCCGCCCGCGCGCTCGCCGAAAAATGCGGCGTGCCTTTGCTCCCCGGCACCAACGGCCCGACCAGCCTTGAGGAAGCGAAAGCCTTCTTCGCCTCGCTGGGAAAAAATCCCGCCATGATGATCAAGGCGGTCGCCGGCGGCGGCGGCCGCGGCATGCGCGCGGTGACGGATGCCGCCGAAATCGACGAGGCCTTCGCCCGCTGCCGCTCGGAAGCGCAATCGGCCTTCGGCCGCGCCGATGTCTATGTCGAACAATTGATCCGCAAGGCCCGCCACGTCGAGATCCAGATTGTCGGCGACGGCAAACATGTGACGCATCTCGGCGAACGCGAATGCACGCTGCAGCGCCGCAACCAGAAACTTGTCGAGATCGCGCCCTCGCCGACGCTCGACAAGGGCGTCCGCGACCGCCTCTGCGCCGCCGCCATCCGCCTCGCCGAAGAGGCGAACTACCAAAGCCTCGGCACTTTCGAATTCCTGCTCGACGCGGCCGCGAAGGGCGACGCCGCCACCTTCGCCTTCATGGAAGCCAACCCGCGCCTGCAGGTCGAACACACCGTCACCGAAGAAGTCACCGGCATCGACCTGGTGAAAACGCAACTGCGGCTTGCCGGCGGCGCCACGCTGGCGGATCTCGGTCTGCTTCAGGCCGACGCCCCGGCCCCCCGCGGCTACGCGATCCAGCTCCGCATCAACATGGAAACCATGGGCCCCGACGGCGCGGCCAAACCGGCCGGCGGCGTCATCGCCGCTTACGAGCCGCCCTCCGGCCCCGGCATCCGCGTCGACGGCTTCGGCTATGCCGGCTACCGCACCAGCCCCAATTACGATTCACTGCTGGCCAAGCTGATCGCCCATTCGCCCGCGCCCGATTACGCCGAAGCCGCCGCCCGCGCCTATCGCGCGCTCTGCGAATTCCGCCTCGAAGGCGTCGCCAGCAATATCGCCTTCCACCAGAACCTGTTGAAGCGCCCGGAATTCGTCTTGAACGACGTCTACACGAAATTCGTCGAGGACCACGCGGCCGAACTCGCCCGCCCGCATGAAAGCGGCCACCGGCAACTCTTCCATGCGAGCCGCGCCGGCGCCGCCGCCGCCGCGCCCGCGCAAACCGTCAAGGGCCCGGCGGGCACGGAGCCCGTCACAGCACCCATGCAGGCCCGAATCGTCTCGATCGACGTCGCCGAAGGCGCGCTGGTGAGCGAAGGCCAGCAACTGGCCGTGCTCGAAGCGATGAAGATGGAACATGTGGTGACGGCGGCAATCGGCGGCTATGTCCGCGCCCTTGCCGCGCGCCCCGGCGACAATCTCTTCGAAGACGAGCCGTTGCTCTTCATCGAACCTTCGGCCGATGCCGCCGCCCGCGCCGCCGACGCCGAAACCCATATCGACCCCGATCACATCCGCCCCGATCTCGCCGAAGTCATCGAGCGTCATTTCATCGGCCTCGACGAGGGCCGCCCCGACGCCGTCGCCCGCCGCCGCGCCCGCAACCAGCGCACCGCGCGCGAAAACATCGCCGACCTCGTCGATGAAGGCAGCTTCATCGAATATGGCGCGCTGGCGCTGGCCGCCCAGCGCCGCCGCCGCCCGATGGACGAGCTGATAAAAATGAGCCCGGCCGACGGCATGATCGCCGGTGTCGGCTCGATCAACGGCGCGCATTTCGGCGAGGAGAAGTCGCGCGCCATGGTCATGGCCTATGACTTCACGGTCTTTGCCGGCACGCAAGGCGCGATGAACCACAAGAAAAAAGACCGTATGCTGACGATAGCCGAGGACTGGCACCTGCCGATCGTCCTTTTCGGCGAAGGCGGCGGCGGCCGCCCCGGCGACACCGATGTCGCCGGCGTCGCCGGCCTCGACACGCCGAGCTTCGTCAAATTCGCCAGGCTCTCGGGCGAGGTGCCGCTGATCTCGGTCGTCTCCGGCCGCTGCTTTGCCGGCAACGCGGCGCTGGTCGGCTGCTCCGACGTCATCATCGCAACGAAGGACAGTAACATCGGCATGGGCGGCCCGGCCATGATCGAAGGCGGTGGCCTCGGCGTCTACAAACCCGAAGACATCGGCCCCATCCATGTGCAGACGGCCAACGGCGTCGTCGACATCGCGGTCGAGGACGAGGCCGAAGCCGTCGCCGCGGCGAAGAAATACCTCTCCTATTTTCAAGGCGCGCTCGCCCAGTGGGACGCCGCCGACCAGCGCGACCTGCGCCGCCTGATCCCCGAAAACCGCCTGCGCGCCTATGACATCCGCAAGGTCATCGACGCGCTGGCCGACCAGAACTCGGTGCTGGAACTGCGCCCGCAATTCGGCATCGGCATCCTCACCTGCCTGATCCGCATCGAGGGCCGGCCGATGGGCCTGATCGCCAACAACCCGATGCATCTGGGCGGCGCCATCGACGCCGAGGCGGGTGATAAAGCCGCCCGCTTCATGCAGCTCTGCGACGCCTTCGGCCTCCCCATGCTCTCGCTCTGCGACACGCCGGGCTTCATGGTCGGCCCCGAAATAGAAGAGCGCGCGCAAGTCCGCCATGTCTCCCGCATGTTCGTCACCGGCGCGTCGATGCGCGTCCCCTTCTTCACCGTGGTCCTGCGCAAGGGCTACGGCCTCGGCGCGCAAGGCATGGCCGCCGGCTCCTTCCACGCCCCCTTCTTCATCGTCTCCTGGCCGACCGGCGAATTCGGCGGCATGGGCCTCGAAGGCGCGGTGCGTCTCGGCTACCGCCGCGAAATGGAAGCGATCGAAGACCTCGAGGAACGCGACGCCTTCTACAGGAAAATGGTCGCCCGCTATTACGAAAACGGCAAGGCCATCAACATGGCCTCCTTCCTCGAAATCGACGCCGTCATCGACCCGAAGGACACAAGGGGATGGATCACCCGCGGCCTGAAATCCGCCGGCCCGCTCCGCGACCGCAAGGGCCGGGGGTTTGTCGATACCTGGTGATGCTCCGTTAACGGAACAATCCCACCCTCCCTTTGTGAGCCTCGAACGCCCGAAGCGAAGCGAACGGCAGAAGCGCGTCTCGACGTCTGATCCGCCACCGGATGATTTTGCGTCGTTAAGCGCAGCCTTGCATCGCCGCCGGCGGGACAAAAAATATCCAGCGATATCGGTATTTGTACGAATAGCTTTCTTCGATCGATTTACTAATCTCACTCAACAATAGCGATGTCGTTTGGAAATATTTTTCCCGGATATTCCGATTGTTTCCGAATGAATATTCGCCTTTGACGACCGGCTGACAAACGCGCGCGCCTGCGTTTCCGCACGTTTCGCCGACGCTCGCGCCCTGCGTCGCGCAAGGAAAACCCATGACCCGCAAATCCAGCAATGCGCGCGTGCCCGGCACGCGCCGCCTGTCACGCATATCCGCATCGCGGCCCTTGCGGGGGATGGCCCGGTCGGACATCGCGCTCTCTCTCGCGCTGGCCGCATCGGCGGCCCATGCCGATGGTGGCGCCGGCGGCGGCGCCGGTGGCGGCGCGGGCGGGGTCAGCAACGAGGCGACGCCGGGCGGCGCGGGCGGTGCGGGACAGTCCGGCATTATCGGCGCCGGCGGCGGTGCCGGCGGGGCGCCTGCGGGCGCTGTCGGAGTTGTCGGCACGGTCAGCGCCACCGATGGCGGCGGCGGCGGCGGCGGTGGCGGTGGCGGCGCCAACGGTTTTGTCGGCTCGGCCTTGCCGGTTGTTGGGGCGACAGGCGGCGCGGGCGGTGCCGGCGGCGCGGCGCCTGGCGC
>JAUXOE010000227.1 GCA_030682415.1 Parvibaculum sp. | reverse complement strand
CCGTCCTTGTCGGCGTCCAGCATCTCGAACATCTTGCCACCGTGATGGTCCTTGCCGCCCCAGGCGGAAGCGGTCATCGGCAGGGCGACGGCCATGGCAATGGCGGCGGCGCCGGCGAGAAGTCCATATTTCAACTTGCGCATCTCATATTCCTTGTTCTGTCCAGGTTTGTACCCCTGGGTTTTCCGGGTTCCCGGCGCCGCATGAGGGCGCCGGGAACCCGAGCGGCCGAGCGGGCTGCGCCGTTCGGGGGGACGACAAGGCGGGAAAGCCTGCCGGCCGCTCGTTGTTCCATTAACGGGCGGGGCGGCGCATTCCGTCGGTCGCAGAAGCGGGAATTTCAGGCGGTCAGCGGGGCCGGCACCGCATGGCGGCGGGCGGGCGCCCAGAACGGCGCGTCGAGCAGACGGGCCGGCAACACAAGGCGGCGAACCGCCAGTTCGTCGCGGATTTCGGCATCGACCGTCAGGCGGGCCGTCAGCGCGGCCGCGTCGAGCGTCGCCAGCGCCAGGTTGCAGCCCAGCGCCGGCGAGAAGCCCGCGGTCGTGGCCATGCCGACCGGACGGCCGTCGGCCAGAACCGAGACGAAACGCGCCGGCTCCAGCCCGTCGACCACCAGGCGGGCCAGACGGCGCGGCGCGGCGCCTTCGGCAAGGCGGGCGAGCGCGGCACGGCCGTTGAAATGCGGCTTGGCGAACGCGACCTGCCGGTCGGCGCCAAGTTCGAAGGGCGTGCGCGCATGGACGGGGTCGATGGCGGCAAAGGCACCGAGATAGTCCCGCCCGGCACGCGGCAGGCCGGCTTCGAGCCGCGCCAGCTCGCGCAACCCGACGCCTGACGGGCGCAGGCCGAAGCCCGCACCAGCCTGCATCAGATGACGCCAGACATAGGGCGCTTCTTCCGGATCAACCCAGATTTCATAGCCGAGATCGCCGCTGATGCCGGTGCGACTGACATAGACCGGAATGCCGGCCAGCGCCGCCCAGCAGCCGGCCATCGGCGGCAGGCGCTCGATGCCGGCCAGACCGGCGCTGGAAAGATGGAAGGCGGCCAGCGGGCCTTGCAGGCTCATCGCCGCCAGCGTGTCGCCGACATCCTCAACGCGGACACGGAAGCCGATGGCGCTGTCCAGCAACCATGCCAGATGCGTTTCCTCCGTAACGAGACGATATTCCTCGTCGCCGAGGCGGAACAGCAGGCCGTCGCCCAGCACCAGTCCCTGTTCCTCGCAAAAGAACACATGCATGGCGCGGTCGATGGCGAGCGGCGCCACTTCGCCGGTAACCAGCCGGTCGAGACAGGCCCGCGCGTCGCGCCCGGCGATCCGGTATTTGACCAGCGGCGAAATGTCGGCAAGCGTCGCCGCGCCGCGCAGCGCACGATATTCGTCGTCGAGATCGGTCAGCCATGCTGCGACCGTGAAGCCGTTCCAGCGCGTCCAGCGATTGACGCGGCTCTCGGCGGCGACGGCGGCATGCAGCGGCGTCGTCAGCACCGTGCGTTCAAAGGGCGGCGCGCCGGCCGGCGGTTCGAACAGCGCGGGATCGATGGCGGCCCGTTCGTCCTGCGGATCGATTTCCGGCCGGAGCGGACTTTCGGCATCCTGTTCGTTCAATGGCGGCGGCAAGGTGTCCGGTGTCATCGGGCCCTCCTTTCCGCAACGATCGCCGTGGCGGCGCTGCAGCCGGCCAGACCGATGGCGCCCTCGCCCGGATGGCTGCCGGGACCGCAGAGCCAGAGGCCGGGTACCGGTGTGGCCTGCCGGGCCGCGCCGGCGTGGAGACAGGGCCGCTCCGCCGCGCCGAGACCGCCGCCCGGAATGCCGGATTTCGCTTCGATGTCGGGCGGCGTCAGAAGGTCGCCGGCGATCACGCGGTCGGCGAAATCAGGCGCATATTGCGCGATCGTCCGGATGACGGATTGCAGCACCGCCTCGCGGCGCGCCGGCCAGCCGCCCTCGATGTCGTGCGGCATAAAGGGCAGCAGCACCGACATCACATGATGTCCGGCCGGCGCCAGCGCCGGATCGGCGATGCTCGGGATGGTGATTTCCATTACCGGTTCGGCGGCGATATCGCCTTGCGCGCAGAGTGTCGCCGCGCGATCGACATCGTCGAGCGAGGGTGCGATCAGCAAACGCGCGCCGCACAGGACCGACGACAGGCCGCGAAAATCCGGCAGACCGTCGAGCGCCAGATTGACCTTCGCGACGCTGCCGGCGGGCGCCGGTGCGGGCAGGCGGCGCACATGCGCGGTCTCGATATGCGCGGCGCCAAGAAGATCGAGCATGGTGGCGCGGCGGCCGAGGCTCGACACGACCAGCGGTGCGACGATCACGGTGCCGTCGGCGGTTTCGACGCCAGCGATGGCGCCACGTTCGACCAGCAGACGCGAGACGCGCGCGCCGGTGCGGATTTCACCGCGTTGCGCGGCGACTGTGGCGGCCAGTGCATCGGTCACCGCGCCCAGACCGCCGGCGGGAATCGAATAACCCCGGCCGAGGCCGCGCAAGGCCAGGCGGTGAAGATAGCGCAGCATGGTTCCCGGCGCGTAAGGCCCGTCGACACCGCCCAGCACCGCATCGAAGGCGAGCGCGCCTTTCAGCAGCGGATATTCGAATTCGGCGTCCAGCAGATCGCCGATGCTCTGGGGCAACAGATGCAGCAGATCGGCCAGGGTTCCGGCCGCGCGCCATTCGGCGCGCCAGACCAGACGCCGCAGGGAAGACTGGATCGGTGCGGTGTCGTCGAACAGCAAGGGTGCGATCAGGGCGACATGCGCCTTCATGCGGGCGTCGAAGGCGCGCCAGGCGGCGGCGTCGGCCGGGCGGGTGCCGGCCAGCGCCGCGACGTCCTTGCGGTTGCGCGGCAGGACGAGATGTCCGCCGTCGCGATCGAGCGCAACCGTCGGCAGGTCGCGCGCCG
>JAUXOE010000221.1 GCA_030682415.1 Parvibaculum sp. | reverse complement strand
AGGAAGACGGCGACGGAGGCGATTTCCTCCGGCTGGCCGACGCGGCCCAAGGGCGTGCGCGACATCATCACCTTCTGGGCCCGTTCATCCGTGTTGACGGCGCCGGCCATCGGCGTCGCGATGGTGCCGGGGCCGATCGCGTTGACGCGGATGCCGTAAGGCGCCAGCGACAGCGCCATCGCCTCGGTGAGCTGCTTGACGCCGCCTTTCGACGTCACATAGGCGGTCTGGTCGGCGATGGCGAGAACGGCGTTGATCGACGACATGTTGATGATGGTGCCGGGCGGGCCGCCCGCCTCGATCTGCTTGACCATTTGCTGCGCGGCGGCCTGGCCGACCAGGAACTGACCCTTGAGATTGATGCGGATGACGCGGTCGAACTCTTCTTCCTCGAGCGTCAGGAAACTCGCACCCTTCGAAACCACGCCGGCATTGTTGACGAGAATGTCGAGGCGCTCGAAAGCATCGGTGGTCGCGCAGACGAGGTTGCGCACATCGAGCCGCTCGCCGACATCGCAATGCCGGAACACTGCCTCGCCGCCGCGATCGACGATGTCGGCCGCAACTGCCGCGCCGGCTTCCTCGTCGATATCGCAGATCATCACCTTGGCGCCCTCGTCGGCGAAGCTGCGCGCGACGGCGCGGCCGATGCCGCTGGCGCCGCCGGTGACGATCGCCACCTTGCCCTTGAGAGTTTCGCCTGCGGCCATGAGGATGCTCCGGTTTCGGGGACGCCGGTTTGGGAGGGGGCGTTATAGCACCTGAGGGATGTGAGGGGGAGAGGCAAGAGGGGCGGCAGGTTGCGCCTTTCACGTCCCTCTCTTGCCGTCATTGCGAGGCCCGAAGGGCCGAAGCAATCCAGAAGCGGCAAGTACGGTGCTTGCCGCTTCTGGATTGCTTCGCCGCGCTCGCAATGACGTTCTTGAAGACAGAGGAAAGTCCGCCGCGCCCGTGCTTCCCCCTACCTCCCCAGCCCCGCCTTCAGCGCCGCTTCGATTTCGCCGAGCACCGCCGGGTCGTCGATGGTGGCGGGCGTGTCCCATTTCTCGCCGTCGGCGATCTTGCGCATGGTGCCGCGCAGGACCTTGCCGGAGCGGGTTTTCGGCAGGCGCTGGACGATGATGGCGGTCTTGAAGGCGGCGACGGGGCCGATCCGTTCACGGATGAGTGCGACGGCTTCGCGCTCGATCTCGCCCGCCGGCCGCGCGACGCCCGAATTGATGACCAGAAAGCCGACCGGCACCTGGCCCTTCATCGCGTCGGCAATGCCGATGACGGCGCATTCGGCGACGTCGGGGTGCGCGGCCAGCACTTCCTCCATGCCGCCGGTGGACAGGCGGTGGCCGGCGACATTGATGATGTCGTCGGTGCGGCTCATCACATAGAGATAGCCGTCCTCGTCCATGAAGCCGGCATCGGCGGTCTTGTAGTAGCCCGGATAATCGGCGAGGTAGCTTTCGCGGAAGCCCTGTTCGTTCTGCCACAGCGTCGGCAGGCAGCCCGGCGGCAGCGGCAGCTTGACGACGATGGCGCCGGTGGTGTTTGCGCCCACCTGCCTGTTGGCCTCGTCGACGACATGGATCTCGTAGCCCGGCAGCGGCACCGAGGGCGAGCCGTATTTGACCGGCAGGCGCTCGATGCCCATCGGGTTTGCAACCATCGGCCAGCCGCTTTCGGTCTGCCACCAGTGATCGATGACCGGGCGGCCCGACAGCGCCTTTTCCGCCCACTGGATCGTGTCGGGATCGGCGCGCTCGCCGGCGAGATAGAGCACTTCGAATTTCGTGAGATCGTATTTGCCGACAAGCGCGGCCTGCGGGTCTTCCTTGCGGATGGCGCGAAAGGCGGTGGGCGCGGTGAACATCGCCTTGACGCCATGCTGCGAAATGATGCGCCAATAGGTGCCGGCATCGGGCGTGCCGACCGGCTTGCCCTCGAACAGGATCGTGGTGCAGCCATGCACCAGCGGGCCATAGACGATGTAGCTGTGGCCGACGACCCAGCCGACATCGGACGCCGCCCAGAAAGTGTCGCCGGGGTCGATGTCGTAGACATTCTTCATCGACCATTTCAGCGCCACCATATGGCCGCCATTGTCGCGGACGACGCCTTTGGGCTTGCCGGTGGTGCCCGAGGTGTAGAGCACGTAAAGCGGATCGGTGGCGGCGACGGGGACGCAATCGGGTCGCGCATTGGCGGCGGCGGCCTTGTCCATCTCGGATTTCCAGTCGAAATCGCGGCCGGGAACGAGCGCGGCTTTTTCCATTTCGCGCTGGAAGACGATGGTGGCCGAGACCTTGTGCGCGCTCATCTCGATCGCTTTATCCAGAAGCGGCTTGTAGGCGAGCACCCGGCCGGGCTCGAGGCCGCAAGAGGCCGAGACGATCAGCTTCGGCGTCGCATCGTCGATGCGGGTCGCGAGCTCCTTCGGCGCGAAGCCGCCAAAGACCACTGAATGGATCGCGCCGAGCCGCGCGCAGGCCAGCATGGCGACGGCGGCCTGCGGCACCATCGGCATATAGATCAACACGCGGTCGCCCTTCTCGATGCCGCGGCGCTGGAGGACGCCGGCAAAGAGCGAAACTTTTTCAAGCAGCTCGGCATAGGTGAATTTCTTGACATGGCCGAGCATGGCCGAGTCGTAGATCAGCGCGGTGCGCGCGCCGTGGCCCGCCTTGACGTGACGGTCGAGCGCATTCCAGCAGGTGTTGGTTTCGGCGCCGACGAACCAGCGCGAGAGGCCGTCTTTCGTTTCGAGGATCTGCGTGGCCGGCTCGAACCAGTCGATCTCCTTGGCGGCCTCGGCCCAGAAGCCTTCAGGGTCGCGCTTCCAGGCGTCGTAGGTGTCCTTGTAGCTGGCCATCGTGTGGCGTCTCCCCCGTGAGTTTCTTGTTGGAGAGGTTTTAGCACGGGATGCGGGGTTCAGGGAGTCGGGTCGGTGCGGGTCCGGCGCGCGAGCAGGAAGACATATGTCGGGCCGACGACCAGCAGCGGGAGCAGGATGATCATCACCTCATGCTGTCTGAAGGTTGCCCCGACCGTGTATCTGCTCCAGTCCCACACAAGAAGCGCGGCGGCAGCCAATTGAACGACAAGGAAGAGACCGTTGAACAGGTGAACCGAACGAGGAACGGGCCGCCCCTCTGCCCGCCACGCAAAAATGCCATTGGACAGCGCTGCGGCTATGAAGATCGACAAGAGGACCACAAGGGAGAGGAGCGCGTAAACATCCTCACGCTCGCGTTCATAGACTTCGATCGCACCGGGAAGATCGACAACCGCCGCCATCACGCCGAAAAGCATCAACGCCGCGAGCAGGATATTCAGAGCACCAAGCACTTTCAGCATTGCCGATTGCCCTCCCCCATTTTCACCATTCTGTCATTGCCGGGTGCTCCTTTGCAATTCAGGAGGCCGGCAACCCGGAGGTGGAGGCAGCCATTCGCAAGGCGCGCTGGCGGCGAAGCAGCGCTGCATAGACGGCCGTGATGCCGGCGAAGGGAACGAGCGCCGCCAATGCCGTCAGATGAATGAGAGGCGCATGCTCGGGGGTCAGATCTGCATAGAGCATCACGAGGTAGAACGACAGAACGGGCAGGTAGATGAGGAGGAAGAGCCTGTTCGACAGATGGAGCATCCGCGACATCGGAGCGCCGCGCCACTGGCGGAAGAAGCCGACGCCGTTGCAGGCGGCGGCGAACGCGCCCGAAGCATTGGCGGCAATCGCAGCGACGCACATCCACAGGTAGGAAACCGGTACGTCGAAATCCGGATCGAGCGATTCGACGAGCGTCACAAGCTCCAGCCTAACGCCGATCATCCCCGACACCGCCATCAGCAGGCTTATATTGACGCCCCACTTCATTGCCCGCCTCGCCCCCGCCATTGCTGAGGTTGTTTCAGCACGTGAATGCAGGTGTCGGGGAGTCGAAGGCATCAGTCGCCGGACGAATCTTCCCGCATTCGCAGCGATGAAAAGTAATCAGCGTAGACTTCGCCTGATCCGGAGCAAGCTCGAAGCTATCGTTCGACGACACGTGCACACGGGAAGTCTGCGTGGCCGAACCATTCCTGCCAGCCTCCACCAACAGAAGCGTGGTTTCTCCTGTCTTCTCCACGCTGATAGGCCCGAAGATGGAGGTGCGGAAGGAACTGAAAAAAATCATCCAATCGTCAGGTTCATCGAAGTCGAAGAAGACGAGACTATCCGGGGGTTGCGGAACAGCACACTGGCCGTTTGGCGGCGCTTCACCCGTGACCCAAAAGCCTGCCAGATAGTCTTCCGGGTTGTCGATCAAAGGCGCGCTATTCGCGGCAGAGAACGAGACACCGAAGGTCATCAACGCGGCGAGCAGAAAGCTGACGATGCCGAGTATGCGCCTGATCATCCAAAACCGTCCGTTTGCGTTGGGTCCGTGAAGAGACTAGCACAGCGGCTTTCGGGGTCGAGGGCGGAGGGTGGGTGCCGGGCATATCCCACACGCGTCGCCCCCGGGGGGTGACGCGTGTGGGGAGAGGAAGAAAATTCAAGCCCGCGCCTTTTGCCGCGCCTCCTCGACAAGCGAGTACACGGTCTCGCCACCTTCGATCCGCTCGAAAATGAACCAGCCGAAGCGGATGCTGACGAGTCCGGCGACCCGTGGCGCTTCCAGAAATTCGAAAAAATACAAGCCGAGCCCATCTCCGGGGCGGGAGTCGCTGAAGAGACGATAAAGAAGCGGCCGCGGGCCGAACCAGATCGTCATTCGGCCAGAGCGGTGCTTCCGGCTTGCAATCCAGCTTGTCTCAGTGAGTGTGCGGGAGCGGCAGAACCGCCACCGCAGCCCCGACAATATGAGAACTCGCCGGTCTGTAAGGACGTACAGCGTCCCCTTGCGGCGCGACATGTCGTAGATGAAGCGTCCAACCAACGCATAAAAGCCCGCCAAAA
>JAUXOE010000217.1 GCA_030682415.1 Parvibaculum sp. | reverse complement strand
CTGCACGAGGCGGGCGGCGTTTCGATGGTCCTGAAGGTGCTGCTCGATGGCGGCTATCTGCATGGCGATTGCCTGACCGTCACCGGCCAGTCGCTGGCCGACAATCTGAAAGACGTCAAGTTCAACCCGGACCAGAAAGTCGTCTATCCGCTTTCCAATCCGCTGTCGCCGACCGGCGGTGTTGTCGGCTTGCAGGGCTCGCTGGCGCCCGACGGCGCCATCGTCAAGGTCGCCGGCATGGAGAAGGACCATCTGAAATTCTCCGGCCCGGCGCGCTGCTTCGACAGCGAGGAGGAATGTTTCGAGGCAGTCGAGAAACGTCAGTACAAGGAAGGTGAGGTTCTGGTCATCCGCTATGAGGGCCCGAGGGGCGGCCCCGGCATGCGCGAAATGCTGTCCACCACCGCCGCGCTTTACGGCCAGGGCATGGGCGACAAGGTGGCGCTGATCACCGACGGCCGCTTCTCCGGCGGCACGCGCGGTTTCTGCATCGGCCATGTCGGCCCGGAAGCCGCCGTCGGCGGCCCGATCGCGCTGATCGAGGATGGCGACATCATCTCGATCGACGCCGAGAACGGCACCATCGAGCTCGATGTCGACGCGGCGATCCTCGACAAGCGCCGTGCCGCCTGGCGCCCGCGCGAGACGATGTATGCCTCGGGCGCACTGTGGAAATACGCCCAGCTCGTCGGCACGGCCCGCAAGGGCGCCGTCACCCATCCGGGCGGGCAGGCCGAAAAGCACGTCTACGCCGACATCTGACGCCACAGCTTCACCATATTCCGGCTTTAGGCTTGGGTTTCGGGACCGTTCTGCCAGAATGGTCCCGAAGTCCCTTGTCCGCCCGGGAGTATCCATGACCGTTCGCCGCAGCCTTGCCTCGCTCGCCGCCATGCTCGGCCTGACCTTCACGCTGGCTGGCGGTGTCGTGGCCAATCCATTGCCGGAGGCCCAGGCCGCCTATGATCGCGGTCTCGCGGCGCATCGGGCCGGCGACGTCGCCAGCGCGGTCATCGAATGGGAAGCGGCGGCGGAAGGCGGCCATACGGGTGCCGCATGGCTGCTGGCCAATCTCTACGACAAGGGTGTCGGCGGCGTCGTGCAGAACGATGCACGCGCCTATGAATATTACCTGCAGGCCGCGCGCGGCGGCCAGCCGGAGGCCGCCTATCGGCTCGGCCTGATCTATCTCGAAGGCAATGAAGCGATCGGTCTCAAGCGCAACTATGTCGAGGCCCTGAAGTCCTTCGAGGTCGCGGCGCTTTTGCCGCGCGCCGACGCGCAATATCAGCTCGGCATGATGCACCGCAACGGCCTCGGCGTGCCGCTCGACCGCACCGAGGGCCTGCGCTGGATCATCCTCTCGGCGAAGAAGCGCTATTCGCCGGCGCTGGCCGAGCTCGGCCGCATCTATTTCGAAGGCGAAGGCGTCGCCACCGACCGCCTCCAGGGCTGGTCCTTTCTGATGCTCGCCAACCGCTTCGGCACCGCCGAAGAACGCCGTGCCGCCGACGAGCTGTTCGAGAGATACGCCAACCGCATGAAGACCGGCGAACGCGAAAAGGCGCTCGAAATGGCCGATGCCTGGGTGGCGGCGAACAGCGGTTCGTGAGGGCGGCGGATCAGGCCGATTCCAGCTTCCTGATCCTGGCGATTTCTGCTTTCTTGACCTTGGCTTCCAGCTTCAGATCGTAGCCGGTCTGCATGTTCATCCAGAGCTGCGGCGTCGTTCCGAAAAATTTCGACAGGCGCAGGGCGGTGTCCGGCGTGATTGCGGTCTTCTCGGTCACGACGCGTTCGATGCGTGTCCTCGGAACGCCCAACGCTTTTGCCAATGCACCAGGGCTCATGCCGAGCGGCTCCAGATAAAGCTCTCGCAAGACCTCGCCCGGATGAATCGGCGGAAGAATGTTTGGGTTCCTGCTGGATTTTTGTTTTTGAGCTGCTTTGGGCATATTCATTACTCGAATTTCTATCCACCCTCCCCTTGGGGGAGGGTCGAAATTTGTGAAGCGCTAGCGCAACAAATTTCGGGGCGGGGTCGCGGCGCCGGCCCAGCCCCCGCCCCGAAAAATTCTTCGCCCATTTTCCACATCGTTTGAAGCGCAAAGCGCCTCCGGGCTCGAATTTTTCGACCCGCCCCCGAGGGGCGGGTGGTCGGATACGCTGATCTTCTGTTCTACCTACCCGAACACCACCTTTTCCTCGCCCCACCAGAGCGGCGAGCGGGTGAAGTCGATGAATTTCGCTTCGTCCTCATAGAGCTGCCGTCCGGCCTCGATGCCTTCGGGCGAGGCCAGCGCGGCGGCGACCGCCTCGGCGCTTTCCCACCAGAGCTGCGCCACGCCGTCATAGATCGCCGGCGCCTTGTCGAGCCCGCCGCCGCGGGCCTCGCGGATGCCGTCGCTCAAGCCCGCCTCCCAGGAGTGAAGCTGCACATAGCGTTTGATGCGCAGGGTCTCGCGATGGCTCGCCACCAGCGGCGCATGCTTGTTCCACCAGTAGTCCTGGAACGCGGCGAGGCTCAGCGCGGGCAGGCGGGTCAGGCAGAAGGTCAGCTTGATCATG
>JAUXOE010000201.1 GCA_030682415.1 Parvibaculum sp. | reverse complement strand
GCCCTGTTCCCGGGGATGCCACCACGAGAGAGCCCTTCATGAGCGGCATCAAGATCGCCCCCTCGATTCTGGCCTCCGACTTTGCCCGGCTGGGCGAGGAAGTGCGCGCCGTCTCCGACGCCGGCGCCGACTACATCCATGTCGATGTGATGGACGGGCATTTCGTCCCCAACATCACCATCGGCCCCGATGTCGTGAAGGCGCTCAGGCCCCATTCCGACAAGGTCTTCGACGTCCATCTGATGATCGCGCCGGTCGATCCCTATATCGACGCCTTTGCCGGCGCGGGCGCCGACATCATTACCTTTCACCCGGAAGCCGGCGCCCATCCGCACCGCACGATCCAGGCGATCAAGGCGGCCGGCTGCAAGGCGGGCCTCTCGCTCAATCCGGGCACGCCGCTCGAGGCCTTGTGGCCGCTTCTCGGCGATATCGACCTCGTGCTGGTGATGTCGGTCAATCCGGGTTTCGGCGGCCAGAGCTTCATCGAAAGCCAGTTGCCGCGCATCGAAACCATCCGTAAGCGGATCGATGCATCCGGGCGCGCCGTCGATCTCGAAGTCGATGGCGGCATCAATTTCGAAACCGCGCCGCGCGCCATCGCCGCCGGTGCCGACGTTCTGGTTGCCGGCACCGCGACATTCAAGGGCGGGCCCACCGCCTATGCAAAGAACATCGCGACACTGCGTGGCGCCCGGTAAGGCGCGCGCTGAAACCCCTGTCCGGAGGCGGCCGCAGGTCCATGACCGGTGAAGGTGCAAGAACCGACCGGGAGAGCAAGACGCAAGCGCTGGCCCGCGCCGGCGCGGCCTCGGGCAACCGCGCCATCGACCTGGCCGCGGCGGCGGCCGTCCGCATCCGCGACGCCGGCCTTGCCCGCGCCTTTGGCAGCTGGCTCTACAGCCAGACGCTGCGCGGACCGATGCCCGATCACATGGTCCTCTACCCGACCGATCTCCGGCCCGGCCGCGCCTCGAAGGCCGATGCGCTTTTTCAGGGGTTGTGGCATCTGCCCGGCGGGCAATTGCGGGCCCCCGGCGCCTCCTCCCCCTTCGCCGCCGATCCGCCAAGCGAACGCTGGGCGGAGGAACTGCACGGCTTTTCCTGGTTGCGCCATTTCACGACGGCACATGCGGCCGGCACGGGCGATGCTGCGCGCGCCTATGCGCAGAAGCTTGTCGCCGACTGGATCGAAACCGAAGGCGAGTGGCATTCGATCGCCTGGCGGCCGCAGGTCATCGGCCGCCGTCTGACCTCATGGGTGGCCAACGGCGCGCTGATCATCGACGGCACCGAACTGGTCTACCGCTCGATGCTTCTGCGCAACATGGCCCGTCAGGCGCGCCACCTCGCCCGCATCGCCGCCATGGCGCCGGCCGGGGAACCGCGCATTGTCGCCGCCATCGGTCTCGCCTTCTCCGGTCTCTGTCTTTCGGAAGGCCACAAGCGGCTGAAGAAGGGTATCGTGCTTCTCTGCCGCGAGTTGAACCGACAAATCCTGCCCGATGGCGGTCATGTCAGCCGCAATCCGTCGGCGCAATTGTCGATCCTGCTCGACCTTCTGTCGTTGCGCGAGGCCCTGGTCTCGCGCCGCATCGACGTGCCCAAGCCGATCCGCGACGCCATCGACCGGATGACGCCGATGCTGCGTTTCTTCCGTCATGGCGACGGGCGCCTCGCACTCTTCAACGGTTCGACCGAGGGACCTGAAGGCGCGATCGACGCCGCGCTGGAACGCGACGACGCCAAGGGCCGCCCCTTCGGCTATGCGCCGCATTCGGGCTATCAGCGCCTCGCGGCCGGCCCGACCGGCCTTGTCGTCGATGCGGGCAAACCGCCGCCCGGTCCCTTCAGCCACGAGGCGCATGCGGGCTGCCTCTCCTTTGAAATGAGCGTCGGCCGCGCCCGCATGGTCGTCAATTGCGGTGCGACGAAAGTGCTGGGGCCGGACTGGGAAGCGGCCAGCCGCGCCACCGCCGCCCATTCGACATTGGTGCTGGCCGACACTTCGTCGGCGCGGATGCTGCGCGGGAAAATCTCGCGCGCCTTGCTGGGGGCCCGGATCATGGACGGCCCGCGCCGCGTCGAGAGCCGCCGCAACGAAAACGAGGCCGGTGTCTGGCTCGACATGGCCCATGACGGCTATGCCGAGAATTTCGGCCTCCTTCACCGCCGCCGCCTCTTTCTGTCGGCAACCGGCGAAGACCTGCGCGGCGAAGACATGCTGGAGCCGGCGCCGTCCATCCGTGCCCTGCCCTGGCAAGCGCGCTTCTGGACAAGCCGGCCGGCCGATCCCGACTTTGCCATCCGCTTTCACCTCCATCCCGACGCCCGCGTCTCGCTGGCGCATGATCGCAGCAATGTGCTGGTCATGCTGTCGAATGGCGATGGCTGGCAATTCCGCGCCCGCACCGCCGGCGGTCAATGCGAGATCTCGATCGAGGAAAGCGTCTATCTGGGTTCGGGCGACGCGACACGGCGCACCGAACAGGTGGTGGTGACCGGCAAGGTCTTTCGCGGCGAGGCGCGGGTCAACTGGGCCTGGCGGCGGCTCTCGACCCGCAATGCCGGCCGCACCGGCCGCGAAGACGCCGATGTGCCGGAACTGCCGGACCTCTATTAGTCCTTCTTCGCCGGCTTCATCACCATCTGGCTCTGGGTAACGACCGCGCAGAGGCGGCCGTCATCCCGCGTGATCTTGGTTTGCCAGACCATCAACCGCCCCCCCTTGTGAAAGGGCTCGCAGGTGGCGATGGCGGTGTCGCCGAGCGGCACGGGGGCGAGGAAATTGGTCTTGCTTTCAACGGTTGTGGTCGCGGCCCCTTCGGGCAGGTTGAGCACGGTCGCGACCGCCCCCACCGTATCGGCAAACGACATGATCGCCCCGCCATGCAGAATGTCGGGAATGGTGCAGAGCTCCTTGCGGACCGCGAGCCTGGCGACGACCCGGTCGGGCGTCGCCTCGACAAGCTCGATGCCGAGGAGGTTGGCGAAAGGAAGGTAGGAGATATCGAGGGGTTGGCTCATGGCAGCTTTCTTGAGGTTTCGGCATTTCGGGGCCACAAGCCTAGCCGCGCCCGGGCCTCGTTTCGATGACCTTTGAGGTAAAAACGCAGGGGCCATTTTTCCGATGCCGCCTTGGCCCTTGCCGCGTTTCATGCTATCGCCCCGGCCATCCCTCGCCCGCACCGGAACAGTCCCATGACCTCCGCCAAATCCCACATGCAAGCCGCCGATATCCAGCGCGTCCGCCGCGCCCTGCTTTCGGTCTCCGACAAGACCGGCCTTGTCGAATTTGCCCGGGCGCTGCACGGGGCGGGCGTGGAACTCGTCTCGACCGGCGGCACCGCAAAGGCGATCAAGGACGCGGCGCTGCCGGTGAAGGACGTGGCCGACCTGACGGGCTTCCCCGAAATGATGGACGGCCGGGTGAAGACGCTGCATCCGAAGGTGCATGGCGGGCTGCTCGCCGTGCGCGACGATGCCGACCACGCCGCCGCGATGAAGGAACACGGGATCGGCGGCATCGACCTTCTTGTCGTCAATCTCTATCCCTTCGAGGCGACGGTGGCGAAGGGCGCCGCTTACGACGACTGCATCGAGAATATCGACATCGGCGGCCCGGCGATGATCCGCGCGGCGGCCAAGAACCATGCCTATGTCGGCGTCATCGTTGACGCAGCCGACTACGCAGCCGTGATCGAGGAACTCGGCGCGAAAGGCGGAACGAGCCTCGCACTGCGCCGGCGCCTTGCACAAAAAGCCTATGCGCGCACCGCCGCCTATGATGCGGCGATCTCGAACTGGTTCGCCGATGCGCTCGGCGAAACCGCGCCGACCTACCGCGCCTTTGGCGGCAGCCTCCGCCAAACACTGCGCTACGGCGAGAACCCGCACCAGATCGCAAGCTTCTATGTGACCGGCGAGAACCGGCCCGGCGTCTCCAACGCCGTGCAGTTGCAGGGCAAGGAACTGTCCTACAACAACATCAACGACACCGACGCGGCCTTTGAACTGGTCGCCGAATTCGACCCCGTGCTGGCACCTGCCATCGCCATCATCAAGCATGCGAACCCCTGCGGCGTCGCCACCGGCGCGACGCTGGCCGACGCCTACCGCAAGGCGCTGGCCTGCGATCCCGTCTCGGCCTTTGGCGGCATCATCGCCTCGAACCTGCCGCTCGACGGCGAGACGGCCGAAGAGATCGCCCGCATCTTCACCGAAGTCATCATCGCGCCCGATGCGGACGAAGATGCGCGCCGCATCATCGGCGCGAAAAAGAATTTGCGCCTGCTGATTACCGGCGGCTTGCCGGATGCGGGCACACCGGGCCTCAATTTCAAGGCGGTGGCGGGCGGCATGCTGGTGCAGTCGCGCGACAATGGCCGCGTCGATACGCTCGACCTCAAGGTGGTGACGAAGCGCGCACCGACGGCACAGGAAATGGCCGACCTCAAATTCGCCTTCCGTGTCTGCAAGCACGTCAAGTCGAACGCGATCATCTATGTCAAGAACGGCGCCACCGTCGGCATCGGCGCCGGTCAGATGAGCCGCGTGGACTCGGCCCGCATCGCGGCGCGGAAAGCCCAGGACGCCGCCGAAGCGGCCGGCGAGAAAACGCCGGCGACCATCGGCTCGGTCGTTGCATCCGACGCCTTTTTCCCCTTTGCCGACGGGCTTCTGTCGGCCGCCGAAGCCGGCGCCACGGCGGTGATCCAACCCGGCGGCTCGATGCGCGACGAAGAGGTCATTGCGGCGGCCGACGAAAAGGGTCTCGCCATGGTGATGACGGGCATGCGCCACTTCCGCCACTGAGGCCGAACACAACCGTTAGTGAACCACGGCGCTGGCGCGTTCTTCTTTCACGAAGAGAAGGCCGATCAGTCCGGCGAGGATCAGCGGTACGACGATCATCAACCCGAAGCGCTGGTTCTGCGTCATCGTCGTCACGATGCCGATGAAGAGCGGTGCGACCCAGGCGGTCGCCTTGCCGACCAGCGCGAAGAGACCGAAGAACTCGGTCATCATTTCACGCGGACTGATGCGTGCCATCATCGTCCGGCTCGACGCGATCACCGGCCCGACGGATAGCCCGAAGAGACCGACCGTGAGCAGGAAGAGCTGCTGCGGCAGCGTGGTGAAGGCGCCCGCATCCGCCGCCACCTGCACCTCGATCACATAAAAGATCTTCTCCCGGTCGAAGGACAGCAGCAGGAGGAACGTTCCGATCACGCCGAGAAGCGCCCAGACCAGCGTGCGCTTCGAACCGATCTTGAGATCGACCCAGCCGCCGACAAAGGCGCCGAAGGCTGCAAAGAGCGTCACCCAGATGCCATAGACCGCCATCTCCATCGCGCCCCAGCCGAAAATCCCGGCGGCGAGAATGCCGCCGAATACGAAGATCGCCGTCATGCCGTCATAGAACAGCATGCGCGAGAACAGATAGAGCGCGACATTGCG
>JAUXOE010000199.1 GCA_030682415.1 Parvibaculum sp. | reverse complement strand
TCGTCGTACAGACCTCGGGGTGGGTCCATGTCCATTTGAGCCACGATTCGTTGACATTCGACGAGCCGACATTGACATCGGTCGTGAAGGGCACGATGCCGATGCGAACGTCCCCCGGCGAGACACCCGCCGCCGAAACCGTTGTGATGAGATCCTTTGCGGCGACCTTCAACACGGTCATGCGACCGTCGTAGTTCATCGATCCGGTGTTGTCGAGGACCAGCATGACTTCGAGTTTCTTGCCGTGTCGCATCACCTGCGATGTCGCGCCGATCTTGATGCTTTGGATGCCGACGACGCCCATGATCGTGGTCGGCAGATCCGCCGAGACCGAGAGATCGACCGTCGTTTGCGTGTCCGCGACTGTGATCGTTCCAGGCACGCCGAGCTTGCTCGCCGGATAGTTGGCATCGAAATAGGCTTGGGCAATTGCCTGAACCTCTTGCGACGACATTCCGCTGGCGGTGCCGACGGCCAATGCCGCAGCGTCGAGCGCCGCCGAAAGTCGGGTTTCGACGATATAGGCGCGCGATATGTCGATCGAAGCGCCGGCCGCCGCCGCAATGGGAATCAGCGCGATCGCAAAGATCATGGCGAAGTTGCCGCGCCGGTCTGCTGCCCATCTCCCGATGAAGCGTCGCAGACGCCCACCCGTTTCCCGGGCGGCATTATCGCTATGCGTGGCGTTGTTCATTTAGTTTAGTTCACCTGACCGACATGGCCGAAAAGCGCACAGAAGCCGTTGCTCGTATGCCCGGTCATTTTTAAGCGTCGTGCCGTTAAGGAGGCATGAAGCGGCATGGTTAACGCGATGCTGCTTACGATTTGGTAACGACGGCCGACTATCAAGGATAGTTGGCTCGACAGATTTGTCGGCGTGAGGACTTCGTATGGCTCGAGAAATCAAACTGAAACCCGGTGGATGGCGTCGATTGCGTCGGGATCAGCGCGGCAGCGTTGCCGTCGAGTTCAGCTTTCTCGCAATCCCTTTCTTCGCGCTACTGTTCGCGATGATCGAGACCTGCGTTGTTTATTTTGCAACCTCGAACCTCGACAGCGTCGTCGCCAATGCCGGGCGCTTGGTCCGTACCGGTCAGGTGCAGGCCGCCGGACTTTCCGCTGGCGATTTCAAAACCATGATTTGCGACCAGGTTACGCTGGTCAGCGACTGCGAAAGCGGGCTCTTTATTGACGTGCGAAACTTCAGTTCGTTCGGCGGCGTCAGCTTCCTTCCGCTGGTCGACGAGAACGGCAATCCGTCCGAGGACACGCAGTTCCAGCCGGGCGGGTCAGGCGATATTGTGGTGGTGCGGGTTTACTATTCATGGGGTGTGTTGAGTCCGGGCAGCATCGGGCTGTCGAACCTTGAAGGCGGCGGGCGCCTGATCGCGGCGAGTGTTGCGTTTCGCAACGAGCCCTTCGGCGAAATGCTGCCGTCCGGCAGTTGAGTTTGGGGGCCGCAATGCCTGAAAAATCCGGAATGCAAACGAACGAGAGGAAGATGCGCGGTCTGATTTCGCCGCTGCATCGCTTCATCCATGACTACAAGGGACTTGCCGCGGTCGAATTTGCGCTGATCCTGCCGCTGATGATCGCGTTTTACTTCGGTGGCGTCGAGATGACCAACATGCTGGTCGCCAACCGCCGTGTCACGGCGGTCGCCTATACGGCCGCCGACCTGACCGCGCAGTCCGCCTCACTCAACGACAGCGACATCGCCGACATTTTCGCCGCCAGCGCCAGCATTCTGCAGCCTTTCAGCACGGCGCCGTTGCAGGTGCGCATCAGCAGCGTCGTGGCCAATGCTCAAAATGTTGCGCAGGTCGCCTGGAGCGATGGCTTCCAGACTGCGCCGCGAGCCGTTGGCTCGACGGTGACGCTGCCGGCCGGATTGACTACGCCCGGGTCGAGCGTGGTTTTCGTCGAAACCACCTACGGCTATGCCTCGCCAATCGGCGAAATGGTCGCCGGGACCGTCAATTTCACCGAAACGGCTTATCTGAAGCCGCGGCGGGCCGTCCAGATCAGCCGAACCAACTGATCGCACACCGACAAGCCGCGGTTAACCATGTTTCACGCCGGGCTGTAGCAAATCTGCCGCAACTGCGAACGGCCATCGTTACCGGGTCCATACGGCGTCGGCCATCGACCGGCATTCCAGCAACATTCGCCCGCTGAGGCCACCCAACGCCACCTGCGAGGGGAAATTCCTAAGCCATTGATTTTACATAATAATCCGGCTGGCGGAGGGAGAGGGATTCGAACCCTCGATACGGTTTCCCGCATACACGCTTTCCAAGCGTGCGCCTTCAGCCACTCGGCCACCCCTCCTGCATCACCCGGAAATCCGGCGGCAGCGGCCGGCACTATACGCAACAAAGGCCCTTAATCAACAAGCATGCGCCTGTCAGGGCCTTGATTCAGCAAAGGACTTTTCATCACTGTGCTTGTTTGGCACACTCGATCCGGTTAGCGTTCCCGACGCTTACTTTAACCGCCGCGATTGGGCTGGGGGGCTCGTGCCATGGTTGTGTTTCGACTGATCGGACTACTTTTCATCATCGCCGCCTTGATGGCACTGGGATCGGACGCCTTGCTGTCCCTTGAAGAGGGCGCGGTCAAGATGCGCTCGTTCAGCGAATTTTGGATCCTGCTGAACCAGGGAAGCCATGACTGGTTTGCGGGATGGGTCGATTCCGGCGCGCCAGAGGGCCTTGTCGAACCAATCAAGACCGCGATGAGCTATCCGTCCTGGGCGGTGCTTGGTGTCATCGGCATCGTGCTTGCGGGCCTGCTGGCGCTGCTGCGCCGCGCGGACTGACCCTGCATTGATGCGTTCAATGGAAATGGCCGCCCGTACATCATTTTGTCCGGGCGGCCTTTTCGTTGTGGGCCGGCTTTTCTTCCGGCACTGATCGGTTGCGTCAGTTGGCGTCCATCTTCAGCGCCGAAATGAAAGCGTCCTGAGGGATTTCGACGCGGCCGAACTGGCGCATCTTCTTCTTGCCCTCTTTCTGCTTGTCGAGCAGCTTGCGCTTGCGGCTGATGTCGCCGCCATAGCACTTCGCCGTCACGTCCTTGCGCATGGCCGCGATGGTTTCGCGCGCGATGATACGGCCGCCGATCGCAGCCTGGATCGGGATCTTGAAGAGATGCTTGGGGATCAGCTCCTTCAGCTTCTCGCACATCACGCGGCCGCGCTGCTCGGCGCGCGAGCGGTGCACGATCGTCGCCAGCGCGTCCACGGGCTCGTCATTGACGAGAATCGACATCTTGACGAGCTCACCGGGTTCGTAGCCTTCGATCTGATAGTCGAAGCTCGCATATCCGCGGGTCACGGATTTCAGACGGTCGTAGAAATCAAGCACAACCTCGTTGAGCGGCAGGCGGTAGACCAGCATCGCGCGCGAACCGGCATAGGTGAGGTCAACCTGCGTGCCACGCCGGTCCTCGCATAGCTTCAGCACGGCGCCCAGATATTCGTCGGGCACCAGAATCGTCGCGCGAATCCACGGCTCCTCGATATGATCGATCTTCATGACATCCGGCATATCGGCAGGATTGTGCATCTCGACGATCGTTCCGTCGGTCATGTGCAGCTGATAGATGACCGAGGGCGCGGTGGTGATGAGATCGATATTGAATTCACGCTCCAGCCGTTCGCGAATGATCTCGAGGTGGAGCAGGCCCAGAAATCCGCAGCGGAAACCAAAGCCCAGCGCGGCCGACGTCTCCATCTCGAATTCAAAGCTTGCGTCGTTGAGGCGAAGCCGGCCCATGGCTTCGCGCAAATCCTCGAACTCAGCCGCATCGACCGGGAAGAGCCCGCAGAAAACCACCGGCTGCGCCGGCTTGAATCCCGCCAACGCCTTGGCGCAAGGCCGCTTCTCATCCGTCACCGTGTCGCCAACGCGCGTGTCGGCGACCTCCTTGATCGACGCGGTGAAGAAGCCGATTTCGCCCGGCGTCAGGCGCGCGACGGTCTCCTTCTTCGGGCGGAAGATACCGACACTGTCGATCGTGTAAGCGCCACCGGTGCCCATCATCTTGATGCGCTGGGCCTTCTTCATTTCGCCGTCGATG
>JAUXOE010000198.1 GCA_030682415.1 Parvibaculum sp. | reverse complement strand
TTTAAGCAAGCGCCGCATCCTCGAACTCTATCTCAATGTGATCGAATTCGGCCCCGGCCTTTATGGCGCGGAGGCGGCGGCACGGCATTATTTCAAGGTCAGCGCGGCCGATCTTTCGCCGTCGCAGGCGGCGCAACTGGCTTCGGTTTTGCCCTCGCCGCTCAACTGGCGGCCGTCGCCGGGCGGGCGCGCCGGCACGATCGAAGTCAGGGCGCGATCGGTCCAACTTGGCAGCGACGGACCCTGCTGACCCCCCCCTCTGTCACAAAACTGTCATAAAACTGTCACATACCGCCGCGGCGAAAACTTGTCCCCGGGTTTATCCCCGGGTTTATCCCGCAAACGGCGCGTGCTCAGGCGGCGGGTGTGCGCGTGCGCATGATCAGGGCGGCGAGCGCACAGAGATCGGCCTCGGTTTCGGCGAGATGCCACTTCTCGATCGCGACCATGCGGTCGCCGAGATAGTCGGCGCGGGTGCTGGCGGCCAGCGCGCGGCGCGCGAGCTCGGGCAAGGCCGCGGGCGACCAGCCATGCGCGCGCAGGCGGCGGGCGAGGCGGGCTTCATAGACGGCCGGGGTTTCGCCGGGACGGCTTTCGGCGAACCAGATCTCGCCGAGCTTCGCGGCGGCGGCGGGATCGGCCAGCAGCTGCATGAAAAGATCGCTGTCGAGCGCGAGGCCGGAAGGGTCGCGGCCGAACAGCACGGCCGGGATGGCGGCGGCGAGGAGCGCGGCGCCGCCCAGAATGACGATGTCGCGGCGCGAGACCGGCGGATGGGCGGCGGGATGATCGCGATCGTGGTCGGACGGGTTTTTCATGTGGATCTCATGCGGCAAAGGCGCCTTCGGCAAAGCGGGATTTCAGATGGTCGGCCAGGCGCAGCGCCAGCGCGACCAGCGTCAGGGTCGGGTTGACGGTGCCGCCGGTCGGGTAGAGCGAGGAGCCGGCGATATAGAGGTTCGACATTCCGTGTACGGCGCAATTGCCGTCGGCGACGCCGTTCTTCGGGTCGACGGCCATGCGCGTGGTGCCGAGATGGTGATTGCCCCAGCCTTCGGCCTCGGTCCATGTCTCGCGTTCGGGGAAGAGCACGCGGACGCGGCCCTCGCCCCAGCCGCCAAAGGCGCGGGCCAGCGCCTCGAGATTGCCGCGCAAACTGTCGGCGTCGGTTTTCTGCAGCCGCCAGGCAAGCCGGGTGCGCGGCAGGCCGAGCGCGTCCTTGTCGTCCGAGAGCGTGATGCGGCTCGCCGGATTGGGCGCCTGTTCGGCGGCGCAGCCGACGCCGATGCGCCAGCCGAGTTCATCGGACGGCGCGGCGCGCGCGGTGGTGTCGCGGGCGAGCTTCAGCACCAGCGGCTGGATCCAGGCGGCCGGATCGCGCTGGCCTTCTTCCGATCCGGTCGCCGCCGTCACCGCATAGCTCATGCCGAAGGTCAGCACGGTGCCCATGCGCCGGGTGCGGCGCAGATAGTCGGGCGAGAAGAGGAAGCAGCCGCGCACGACCGAATTGGCGAGCTTCGTGTAGGTGCGGTAGAAGCGCGCGACGAGATCCGGGTCGGTGACGAGAAAGGTCGCGGGCGAGGGAATGTGCGGATGCTCCATGAAGAAGCGGCCGACATTGCCGTTGCGGTTGCCGACACCGCCCGGCTCGACGCTGTTGGAATAAAGCAGGATGCGCGCATTCTCGATGCCGCCGGCGGCCAGGATGCAGGCTTTGGGTTTGACCGCGAAGCGGACGCCGGACAGCGTGCCGATGCGCAGGCTCTCGACACGGGCGCCGTTTGCCGTCGGCACGATTTCCATCACATTGCTGTTGAGATAGCAGGTGACATTGGGCGCGGCCTCGATGTCGGGCCGGTATTTCTTTCCGAAGCGGGTCGGCGGGCTGTAGATGAAGAAGCGCGTCATCACCTCGTCGCCGGCCAGCGGCAGCGGCTCGCCGCCTTCGGCCCAGGCGCTCGCATCGTCGAAGGCGGTGGAACGGAGCTGACAGACGTCGGCCGCGCGCTCATAAAAGGGGTCGAGATCGGCGCGGGTCATCGGCCAACCCGAATGGGGCACCCAGTCGCGTTTCTCGAAGTCGATCGGCTCGAGCGGCCGGGTCCAGCCGCCCCAGTGATTGGTGGTGCCGCCGAAATAGCGCAGCCTCGAACTCGTCAGCGGATATTCGACGCCGGCCATCTCGCCTTCATAGAGGGCTTGCGTGTCGGCATCGAATTCGAAGCCGCCGCTTTCGATCAACGCGATCGAGATGCCGGAGCCGGCCAGCTCGCGCGCGATGGCGATGCCGGCCGCGCCGGCGCCGATGATGGCGAGGTCGGTTTCGATGGTGGTGCCGTCGGGGACGTTGCGTCCGTCAATGAACATGGGGAATTGCCGGTCCTGCGTTGCCTTCGCTGCGGCGGGGCCCTTGCGGCCCGCCGCGCCCTTGTCGCCCGGGATCGTGACCGAATCGCGGCGGCGCCCGGCCTTATCGTATGCCGGACGCGAATTTACGCGCCGCTTTGGCGGTTTTCGAGGCCGTTTTACGCTGGACCGGGAAGTGCGCTCCATGCGAGGTTTCATCCCAAACGGAATACCCTCCCGGCACGGGGCTGGCCCCGAAAAAGGCCCGACCCGGACCCGAAAAGGCCCGGATCGCCGCTGCAAGACGGCGCCCACGACCGCAGGAGGGACGGCATCAAACAAGGAGGACTGCCCCCATGAAGGACTATCTGAAATTCTACATCAACGGCCAGTGGGTCGACCCGGCGACGCCGAAGACGCTGGAAGTGATCAACCCGGCCAATGAAGAGCCCTTCGCGCGCATCAGCATGGGCTCGGCCAAGGATGTCGACAAGGCGGTGGCCGCCGCCAAGGCCGCCTTCCCGAAATATTCGACGACGACCAAGCAGGAGCGCATCGAGCTGCTGCAGTCGATCATGGCGGTCTATCAGAAGCGCTATGCCGAAATCGCCGCCGCGATCACCGAGGAAATGGGCGCACCGCAGAAGCTGTCGCAGAACGCGCAGGCCGCCATGGGCATCGCGCACTTGAACACCAATCTCGAAATCCTCAAGAAATACGAATTCGAGGAAGACAAGGGCCCGACGCGGATCGTGCGCGAGCCTGTGGGCGTGTGCGCCTTCATCACGCCGTGGAACTGGCCGATCAACCAGATCGCCTGCAAGGTGGCGCCGGCGCTGGCGGTGGGCTGCACCATGGTGCTGAAGCCTTCGGAAGTGGCGCCGATCAACGCCTATCTCTTCGCCGAAGTGCTGCATGAAGCCGGCGTGCCCGCCGGCGTCTTCAACCTCGTCAATGGCGACGGGCCGGGCGTCGGCGCGCCGCTGTCGTCGCATCCGGATGTCGACATGGTGTCGTTCACCGGTTCGACGCGCGCCGGCATTCTGGTGTCGAAGGCGGCGGCCGACACGGTCAAGCGCGTGGCGCTGGAACTGGGCGGCAAGTCGGCCAACATCGTGCTCGACGATGCCGACTTCAACAAGGCGGTGGCCGGCTCGGTGTTCGGGATGATGTCGAACTCCGGCCAGAGCTGCAACGCGCCCTCGCGCATGCTGGTGCCGGCCGCGCGCCAGGACGAGGTGATCGCGATCGCCAAAGCCGCCGCCGAAAGCGTCAAGGCGGGCGACCCGAATGCCGAAGGCACGACCATCGGCCCGGTGGTTTCGGAAGTGCAGTACAACAAGATCCAGGGCCTGATCCAGAAGGGCATCGAGGAAGGCGCGACACTCGTGACCGGCGGCCCGGGCCGGCCGGACGGCCTCAACAAGGGCTATTATGTGCGCCCGACCATCTTCGCCAATGTCACCAACGACATGACCATCGCGCGCGAGGAAATCTTCGGGCCGGTGATGGCGATCCTGCCCTACAAGGACGAGGAAGATGCGGTGCGCATCGCCAACGACACGGTTTACGGGTTGTCGGGCTATGTGCAGGGCGAGCCGGCCCATGCCAAGAAGGTCGCGTCGAAGCTGCGCACCGGCAATGTGCACTTGAACCTTGCCGGCCCCGACCTCAACGCGCCCTTCGGCGGCTACAAGCAGTCGGGCAATGGACGCGAATGGGGCGAGTTCGGCTTCGAGGAGTTCCTCGAGGTCAAGGCGGTGCTGGGGTATAACGCGGCGTAACGAAATACCGGATTCGTCCGGGTAAGGAAGAAGCCGGTCCCGCGAGGGGCCGGCTTTTTTGTTTGGGGGGTGGCGTCCTGTGCCTCGCGGGAGAGCGCGCCATCAATCGCCGGAACCGTGTGCGAAATGCCCCCGCGATATGCTGGCGATGTCCAGATTCAGGAATTCGGCGCTACGCGAGTCGGGATAAGGCAGATAGCGACGGTAGCGCTCATCCCACGACTCAATGCGCCGCCGCCGTCGCAACGCATTCCAGTAGATGTCGCGTATACAAAAGGCCCGCGCATCGCCGTCGACGATACTCTCGCGGCTGTAGGCGGTCATGACGTCGGCTGCGTCCAGTATGATCTGGTCCGTGTTCGGCCAGCTTCGATGTGTGCTCGTTTCGTAATATCTCTTCGTCAACATGATGCCGGGCGTGAACTGAAAGCGGCCGCAAAGCGCGAGCCCGAAAAGCCAGGTTCGTTCCGAGTGGACGAGGTGGCGGGTCTTGCGAATGTGCAATCCCGCACGGCGCAACGCTTCGGTCCGAACCAGTCCCTTGAAGCTGCCGTTGAAGCGCCCGCTCCAGAACAAGGGCAGCGCGTCCTGAAGTTTCCATGTGCGCTGTGCCGGGTTTTCGTTGGCGTTCAATGCGTCTTTCTCAGGGATGCGGTTGTTGTCAATGTCCACTGCTTCGACCGCGCCATAGGCGAGAACTGCGTCGGGCGCCGAATCCAGCGAATCCACGAGTCGCGTCAGCGCGGAGAGGGTCGATGAATCATCATGCGGCAGGATGCGCAGATATTCGCCGGTTGCTTCGGTCATCAGCCCGTTGATGTTGTCAACCCAGTCAGCCCGGTCCGATGCGGCGAGGAATCGAATGTTCCGCCGGCCGGCATATCGGGCGCGCAGACGATCCAGACAGTCATCTTCACCGTGACGATCCGACACCAGTATCTCGACATCCTCATCAACAATCGCGTCGATATTGTCCGTTATCACGGCTTCAAAGCGGCGCGATCGATAGAGCGGGATCAGGCAAGAGATTTTCGGCATGTCAAGCCAGCGCCTCGAGGACCAGATCGGCCGCGCGTAACGCGTAGAGCGGTGCCGTACAATACTTCCCCGTGTCCAACGTCACCCATGAACCGTGTCGCGTCGGCCCGATCTCATGCCGCTCGTGCAGCCCGCTTGCCGGATCGTCGATATCCGTTTCGCCCCAGGCCGCAATCACGCCGCCGCCGACACGCATCCGGTCCAGCGCGGGCGCCAGGTCAGAGAGCGATGGCATGTAGCGTGCCAACGCGCCCAGACTGGCCGAAGCAATCGATCCGGCATTTTTGACGTGCGCGATGTCCAACAGCGGCCGAGGGTCGGCCCCGCGGGTTTCGGCCAGTTTGCAGACGGGATACCAGGATAGATAAAATCGCCCGCCGCCATGATTCACGAAGTCGCCATAGGGCCCCACTATCAAGGTGACGGATGGCGTCTTCACGGTACTTGCCGTGTCGGGCGCGTCGAGCGTCAATGCCGCCTTGTAGCGCAACAACCAGCTGCGACCCGGATGCAGACCGATCTCGGCATCGAGTCTCAACCGGTCGGCCCATAATGCGTTCACGACAGCGGTGTAGCGCGATCGCTCGGTCCCGGATGAAGAGCTGCATATGACATCCCAGCCTTTGCCCGGCGCAGCCTCAGCCGTTTTCACTGTCGTACCAAGTCTGAGCACGATCAGCGGTTCGGCGTAGACGCACGCAGCTACGAGATCGGCGATCTCGACGGTGTCGACCGAGCGTTCGTCTGTCGCGAACGCCGCCGAAATCAAGTCAAGATCGAACCAGCGCGCTACTTCATCCGTCGCAAGTTGACGATGTGGCGCGGGATCGCCGACACCGGAATCGATTTCCTGTTCGCGCCGGAAATCGGCAATCGCCCTATCCACCCGGTCAAAGTGTGCCGCGATCTCGTCCGGGCTCTTTTGCGAGTCGGCGGGCACGCCGTAGAGGAAGGGTTGCGATCGCGCGAAGCTGGTCGATGGAACGCCCGTGATCTTCGACAGAATCGGCAGAAAGCTCAATGCCCCTTCGATCATGCGGGGGCAGGTGCGGCGGGAGTCGTCGGCCGCGTACACATAGCCGAGGTGCAATTTGCCTTCATTGTGCAAGCTTGCTTGCGAAATCGGAGTTGTAGCTTCGTCGATCAGGTCGACGTCGCAGCCTTTGCGGGCGAGAGCAAGCGCCGTGACGCATCCAGCGAGGCCGGCTCCCAGCACAGCGACTCGCCGTCCGCGGTTCGCAAGAGGTATCTGATCCGACATTATTTCTGATAAGCCCCGATTTTTCACCGCATGATCGCCAGTGGGGCAATTGACCGTGCCGCGCTGCTGCCAGTTTTGCAGTCAGCAAGTTCAGCTAACAATATCTTCTATCCGAACACCATAGGGCCTGGTCACCCGAGCGTCGAGTGCCGGCTCGGGATCAGAACGGGGCGCGTGTCACCGCTGTTTCTCTTCGCCTACCTCCGAGGTAATTGCCGCGCCGAGGTGTGGCGGGTGAAGCTCTCCGGGTAACAACGGGGAGCTTTTTGATGTCTGGACGTCTTCTGGCGCTTGTCGCCGTCATTCTCGCCTTCGGCGCGCTGTCGGCGCTGGCGCTGATGGAGGCCGGCTATATCGGCATCTTCGCGCAACATTTCGAAAATTATGCCGGAATGCAGGTGCTGACCGATCTCGTCATCGTCTGCGTGCTCGGCATCGTCTGGATGATCGGCGACGCGAAGACGAGCGGGGTCAATCCCTGGCCCTTCGTGGTGCTGACGCTGGCGGCCGGCGCCTTCGGCATTCTCTTCTATCTCGTGGCGCGGGAACTCAAGTCGCGCGCGCGGCAGACAGCGTGAAGGGCGTATCGCGCATGACGAACAGCATGAGCCCGGCGGAAACCGTGGCGGCCTTTCTCGATCTGATGATGAAGAAGGATTACGACAAGGGGCTCGCCTATGTGACCGGCGATGTCGAATACGACAATGTGCCAATCGGCAAGGTTCAGGGGCCGGCGGGCATCCGCGCCGTGCTCGAACCGTTTTTCGGGCCGACCGTCAGCAATGAATACAAGGTGCTGCGCGCCTTGACCGACGGCGGGACCGTGATCCTCGAAAGGCTCGACCGGCATCTCCTCGACAATGGCTGGGTGGAGCTGCCGGTGACCGGCGTCTTCGAGGTCAGGGACGGCAAGATCGCGCTGTGGCGCGACTATTTCGACGCGGCGACGATCATCAGCAAATGGCCGGCCGGTTGAGCGGCGCTCAGAACGGCGCGACCATGGCGGCGAGGGTGCCGCCGCAGGCGGTCCGCAGTTGCTCGGCGTAGAAGCTGTGGCTGTCGCGGGCATCGCGGGCGGCGCGCATGGCGAAGACTTCATGCGCGCTGCGGCATTTGGCGGTGGCGTCGGCGGCAAGGTCGGGCGGCAGGGCGCCGGCGGTCGCGGCATTGGCGAAATTGATGTAGCGCAGCGCACTTGCCTTCAGCGATGCCGCGCCCGGCTCGTCGGCGAGGATGCTGGCGGCCAGCGCCTGGCAGAGTTCGCCGTCGCGCTCGCAGATGCGGTCATAGGCAACCGCGTTCCAGTAGAGCGCTTCGCTGTAGGCGGGCGGGGCCGGGCGCTCGGAAGCGGCGGGCGCCCTTGAGATCAGGCCGAAGACCGAGCCGGCGAAGAAGGGTTCCTTGTCGAGCCAGCGGCGGCCGAGCGCCAGGCCCTCTTCCAGCGTCGCGGCGGTGGCGACGCCGGCGATCAGATCCTTCTGCAGCATGTTGAAACGATAGAGGTCGCCGGTGCCGACCTTGCGATAGGCGGCGGCGGCGCGTTCGGCGATCAGCTGGTCGGCCTCCGCCTTGCCGAAGAAGGGCATCGCCTGCGCCGGCAGGGCGGCCGGGGCGGCGAGCAGCGCGGCGAGAAGGGCCTTGGCAACAAAACGGAACATGGCGAGGCCCCCCTGGGTGGTGCGCGGGTTTGCGCGTGGGGAGTATGGCGGGGGAATGCTAATGAAAGCTTGTTCCGGGGGGAGGAAGGAAGAAAGGAAGAAAGGAAGAAAGGAAGAAAGGAAGAAAGGAAGAAAGGAAGATTTTGGCACGCGGAGACGCGGAGAAGAGAAGAAGAAAGGTTTTGCACGCGAAGGCGCGAAGACGCGAAGAAGAAGGAAGTCAAGGACTCACGCAGAGGTGCAGAGACGCAGAGGGGCTGCGGCGGGCGGATGGTCATTGCCTGGCGTTGCGATTGTTTGATGTTCCACCCGCCCCTGGGGGGCGGGTCGAAATTTGTGGAGCGTAGCGAAACAAATTTCGGGGCGGGGGAAAGCGTCATGTTGGGGACGAAACCGCAGACAAATAGATCTGCCGTATCCTCAGCGCCCCCGCCCCGAAAAATCCTCACTGCGTTCGCATTTTTCGACCCGCCCCCCAGGGGCGGGTGGGAAGGAAGCGTTGAGCGCGCTAGAGCGTCTTCCGCCGTTTGCGGGGTTCGTCGACCAGGAAGATCATGGTGAGGACGGCGGCGAGGAGGACGGCGATGGAGAGGGCGAAGAGGGCGTCGAAGGAGATCGCATAGGCGATGACGCCGCCCAGCAGCGGGCCCGCCGCATGCATCAGCGAGGTGGCGGTGTTGAGCATGGCGATGCGCATGGGCAGGTCGTCGCGGGCGCCGAATTCGACGATGATGTTCTGGTTCGAGTTCTGGAAGCCGCCCTGGCCGGCGCCGAGGCCGGCAAAGGCGATGGCCAGCGGCCAGAGCGTGTCGACGGCCAGCAGCAGCACGGTGGCCGCACCCCAGGTGCCGACCGCGAGGATGAAGACCAGGCGGTTGCCGAAACGGTCGGCCAGCGAGCCCCAGAGCAGGTTGGTCGTCGTCTGGGCCAGCAGGAAGGCGGTCGAGAGGATGCCGATGGTGGCGCCCGAGAGGCCGATGCGCTCGCCGGCATAGAGAATGTAGAAGGGCACCGCCATGGTGCCGAGCGCGGCGAGGCCGGCGGCCAGATAGAAGCGGGCCAGCGCCGGATCGGCCTTCAGCATCATCGGGATGTCATGCAAGCGGCCGCCAAGCGTGGCGCGGGCGCGGATGGTCGGCGGTTCGGGCTCGCGCACCAGCATCAAGAGCGACAGGCCGATCGAGGTCAGGATGAAGGCCATCATGAAGGTCGAGGCATAGCCATTGCCGAAGAGATTGCCCTCGACGAAATAATGGCCGCCCATCCAGGAGACGCCGGCGGCGGTGAGACCCGCCGCGAAATTGCGAAAGCCGGTGAGGCGGCCGCGCAGGCGGAGCGGGATCACCTTGGCCATCAGCGTGTTGAAGATCACCGCCTGCATGCCGTTGAAAAGGCCGAACAGGCAGAGAAAGCCGATGGCGGTGATCAGCGCCCAGCGGTCGGGCAGGAAGAAGCCGCCAAGCGCCAGGCCCAGCACGCCGGCGCGCATGCCCCAGCCGATCAGCAAGCCCATCGGCAGCACGCGCTTTCGATGTTCGATCAGGGTGGCGCCGAAGATCGAGGAGGCCGAGGCGCCCAGCCATTGCGCGGCCAGCGCCAGGCCGACCAGAAATTCCGAGCCCGAGAGCAGGTAGATATAGGCCGGCACGAAAGTCGGCGCGTTGACGAGGCGGAAGCCGGTTTGCCCGAGCAGGCCATGGGCCAGATTGGCGGCGTAGTTGCGGCGCAGATTGGCCTCGATCTCGGCCTCATAGGCGGTTTCGGCCTCGCGCAGGCGGGCGGCGCGTTCTTCCTCGTCTGTCGGGGGGGCTTCCCGGTCCACGCGCCTTGTCCTTGTTCTGCCTGACTGTTTGTCAGGACTGGCGTCGGGCGCCTTTATAGACTCGAAGCGGCGTTCGGGTCATTCGATTCCTTGGGGAAGGGAAGGAAGGAAGATTTTCACGCGGAGACGCGGTCTGTCCTCCGAAGCTGCGAAGCAGCGCAGGAGGAAGGCGCGGAGAAGGGGGCACGCGAAGGCGCGAAGACGCGAAGGGGAAGAAGAAAGAAGAAGGACTCACGCAGAGGCGCAGAGACGCAGAGGAGCTGCGGGTGGCGCTGGCGTCGATTTCCCACCCGCCCCTGGGGGGGCGGGTCAAACCGCCGAAGGCGGTTTGGGGCGGGGGCGCTGAGGATGCGGTGGCTGCGTGCACTTGATTTGATTGCCCGCCGCTGGCGCGGCGGGCGCAAGGGAAGTGGGGTCAGGGGCGCAGCCATTCCTCGCGGGCGCGGGCGCCGGGGGCCTGGGCGAGGGTAACGGCGAGCCAGTCGAGCAGGTCTCTTGCGGTGCCGGCGAGCGTCCAGGGCGGGTTGACGACGACGAGGCCGCAGCCGGTCATGCGGGCGGGGTCGGCGGCCATGATGTGAAGTTCGAGGCAGAGGGTTTTCGGCGGGCCCTCTTCGGCCAGGCGTTCGAGAAAGGCGCCGGAGACCGAGGGGTCCTTGACCGGATACCAGACGATGTATGTGCCGGTGGCGAAGCGGGCGGTCGCATCCATCAGTGCCTCGAAGAGGCGGGAAAATTCGTCGCGGCTTTCGAAGGGCGGGTCGATCAGCGTGAGGCCGCGGCGCTCCTTCGGCGGCAGCATCGCTTTCAGCGCGCCGTAGCCGTCGATCGCATGGGTCTTGACGCGGGCATCGCCGGCGAAATTGCGTTTCAGTTCGGCGGCGTCGTCCGGGTGCAGTTCGCAAAAGGCGAGGCGGTCGGTCTCGCGCGCAAGCCGCGCGGCGATCAGCGGCGAACCCGGATAGGTGGCCAGCGGCTGGTCGCCCAGCGCAGCGAGATATGGCGCCAGCGCGGCATGCGGATTTTCGGCGGCCAGCACGCGGGCGATGCCGGCATTGAACTCGCCGGTCTTCTGCGCCTCGGTGCCGGAGAGATCGGTTTCGCCGGTGCCGGCATGGGTGTCGAGCAGGAAGAAGGGTTTGTCCTTCAGCTTCAGATGCTCGATGACGAGGGCGAGGATGGCGTGTTTCATCACATCGGCGAAATTGCCGGCGTGATAGGCGTGACGGTAATTCATGGCGCCAGCGCACCCGATTTCAGCAGCGCCGGTTCGAAGGGCATGACGATGCGGCGGTCGGGCGCGACCGCCTTGATGTCCTTGCCGTCATAGTCGATGCGCGACAGCAGATCGCGGATCACGTTGAGGCGGGCATGGCGCTTGTCGTCGGCGCGGACGATCGTCCAGGGCGCCTGCAGGCTGTGGGAGCGGGCCAGCATTTCGTCGCGGGCGCGGCTGTAGTCGCGCCAGTGTTTCAGCGCAACATGGTCGATCGGCGAGATCTTCCATTGCTTCAGCGGGTCCTTGGCGCGGTCGGCCAGACGCGTCTTCTGTTCGGGTTTGGTGATGTCGAGATAATATTTCAGCAGCTGGATGCCCGATCCCGTCAGCATGTTTTCGTAAAGCGGCACCGAGTTCATGAAACGCTCATGTTCCTCATCGGTGCAGAAGCCCTGGACGCGTTCGACGCCGGCGCGGTTGTACCAGCTGCGGTTGAAGAGCACGAGCTCGCCGGCCGCCGGCAGATGTTCGGTGAAGCGCTGGAAATACCACTGGCTGCGCTCGCGGTCGGACGGCTTGCCGAGTGCGACGGTGCGGGTTTCGCGCGGGCTCAGATGCTGGACGATGCGCTTGATGACGCCGTCCTTGCCGGCGGCGTCGCGGCCTTCGAAGATCACCAGCAGGCGGCGGTCATGGGCGATGATGTCGCGCTGCAGTTTCACCAGCTCGACCTGCAGGTTGTAGAGATCCTTGCGGTAGCGCTTGTCGGAGACCGGCGCCGGCGGCGC
>JAUXOE010000196.1 GCA_030682415.1 Parvibaculum sp. | reverse complement strand
GGAATTTTCCGCGAATGGTATGTGTTCCAGTTCGGGACCGAGAGTTTCCTGAAAGATCTCCGGCATATCGCGCTCAATGCCGAATATTGCCTGCCGGCCTGGTATTCCTCGCTGCTGCTGATTTCGGCGGCCGGGTTGCTGGCGCTGGCAACCGCGTCGGCGGCGCGCAACGGCGAGCGCTATCTGTTCCACTGGGCCGTGCTGGCGATCATGTTTGTCGGATTGTCGGCCGATGAGGCGACCGGCGTGCACGAGGTTCTGATCGAACCGATGCGCGGGGCGCTGGGTCTCAGCGGCATCTTTCATTTCGGCTGGGTGATCCCCGCCGCGATCCTGGTGAGCCTGGTGGGGATTGCCTATCTCCCCTTCCTGCTGGCCCAGCCGGGCCGGACGCAGGCCGTCTTCTTTGCGGCCGGCGCACTTTATGTCGGCGGGGCGCTCGGCATGGAGATGGTCGGCGGCTATCTGCTGACGCTGTATGGCGAGACAAGCCTGGCCTATATCGCCGCCTTCACGGTCGAGGAGAGCCTCGAAATTCTCGGCGCGACGCTGTTCGTGACCGGGCTGATGGGACATCTCAAGCGACAGTATGGCGGCGCGGGGCTGGTTATTGCCTGACCTGGGCCTGACCTCGGCCTGACCCGGGCCTGACTGCCCCCCTGAATCGGCCCGCAGGCGCCGCGGCGGCGCTTGACAGCGGGCCCGCGGGCTCCTATCTGTCCTTTGCGCCTTTGGCACTCATTGCGTCTGAGTGCTAACAGGGCCAAAAAATCAAGAATTTTCCGCAGTTTAGCGGTTTGAGATACAGGAGAAGCCAGAGATGAAATTCCGTCCTCTGCATGACCGCGTCGTCGTTCGCCGGGTCGAGGAAGAATCCAAGACCGCCGGCGGGATCATCATCCCGGACTCGGCGCAGGAAAAGCCCTCGCAGGGCGAAGTGATCGCGGTGGGCCCGGGCGCCCGCGGCGATGACGGCAAGATCATCGCGCCGGACGTCAAGGTCGGCGACCGCGTGATCTTCGGCAAGTGGTCGGGCACCGAGGTCAAGATCGACGGGGAAGACCTGTTGATCATGAAAGAGTCCGACATCATGGGTGTGCTGGAAGGCGCGGCCAAGAAGAAAGCCGCTGCGTAAGGCTCGCAACCGGATACCGGTCGCGGGCTTTTTTTGTGGCCCTCGCGACCGCTCGCTCCGTTTCATGAATTCAGAAGGATCCAGACAAAATGGCTAAGGAAGTCAAATTCGGCCGCTCGGCCCGCGAGAAGATGATCCGCGGCGTCGACATTCTCGCCGATGCGGTGAAGGTGACGCTCGGCCCGAAAGGCCGCAACGTCGTGATCGAAAAGTCGTTCGGTTCGCCGCGCTCGACCAAAGACGGCGTGACGGTCGCCAAGGAAATCGAGCTTGAAGACAAGTTCGAGAACATGGGCGCGCAGCTCGTCAAGGAAGTCGCTTCGCGCACCAACGACACGGCCGGCGACGGCACCACCACCGCGACCGTGCTGACGCAGGCGATCGTGCGCGAAGGCGCCAAGGCGGTTGCCGCCGGCATGAACCCGATGGACCTGAAGCGCGGCATCGAGATCGCCGTGCGCGCCGCCGTCGAAGACATCACCAAGCGTTCGAAGAAGGTGAAGTCGAACGACGAAGTGGCGCAGGTCGGCACGATCTCGGCCAATGGCGAAAGCGAAATCGGCGCGATGATCGCCGAAGCGATGGCCAAGGTCGGCAATGAAGGCGTCATCACGGTGGAAGAAGCCAAGTCGCTCGACACCGAGCTCGAGGTCGTCGAAGGCATGCAGTTCGACCGCGGCTACCTGTCGCCCTATTTCATCACCAATGCCGACAAGATGATCGCCGAGCTCGAAGAGCCGCTGATCCTGCTGCACGAGAAGAAGCTAGCGAGCCTCCAGGCGATGCTGCCGGTGCTCGAAGCCGTGGTGCAGTCGGGCCGTCCGCTGCTGATCATCGCCGAAGACATCGAGGGCGAGGCGCTGGCCACGCTCGTCGTCAACAAGCTGCGCGGCGGCCTCAAGGTCGCGGCCGTCAAGGCGCCGGGCTTCGGCGACCGCCGCAAGGCGATGCTCGAAGACATCGCCATCCTGACCGGCGGCCAGGTGATCTCCGAAGATCTGGGCATCAAGCTCGAATCGGTGACGCTCGACATGCTCGGCAAGGCCAAGCGCATCTCGATCACCAAGGATGACACGACGATCATCGACGGCTCGGGCAAGAAGAAGGACATCGAAGGTCGCGTCGGCCAGATCAAACGGCAGATTGAAGACACGACCTCCGACTACGACAAGGAGAAGCTGCAGGAACGTCTGGCGAAGCTCGCCGGCGGTGTGGCCGTGATCAAGGTCGGCGGCGCCACCGAAGCGGAAGTCAAGGAGCGCAAGGATCGCGTCGACGACGCGCTCAATGCCACCCGCGCGGCCGTTGAAGAAGGCATCGTTCCCGGCGGCGGCACGGCGCTGCTGCTGGCCTCGAAGGCGGTCGGCAAGCTCGTCAACGAGAATGCCGACATCCAGGCCGGTATCGCGATCATCCGCAAGGCGCTCGAATCGCCGATCCGGCAGATCGTCGAGAATGCCGGCGTCGAAGGCTCGATCGTCGTCCAGAAGGTGCTTGAAGCCAAGCAGGCCAACTGGGGCTTCGATGCGCAGAAGGAAGAGTATTGCGACCTCGTGGCCGCCGGCATCATCGACCCGACCAAGGTCGTGCGCACGGCGCTCCAGGACGCAGCCTCGATCGCCGCGCTCCTCGTCACCACCGAAGCCATGATCGCCGAAGCGCCGAAGAAAGATGGCGGCGGCGCCGGCGGCGGCATGGGCGGCGGCGGCATGGGCGGCATGGGCGGTATGGGCGGCATGGACTTCTAAGTCCGGCACTCAAACGCCTCGGAAATGCGAAGGGCCGGTGGAAACACCGGCCCTTTTGCTTTGCGGCGGACGGCCGCTAGACTGCCGCCAACAG
>JAUXOE010000181.1 GCA_030682415.1 Parvibaculum sp. | reverse complement strand
ACAGGGCCGATCACCGGCGTCTTCGGTTCGCAGCGCATCTATAATGGCGAGCCGCGCCGGCCGCATTACGGCGTCGATGTGGCAGCGCCCACGGGCACGCCCATCGTTGCGCCGCAGGCCGGCATCGTGACGCTCGCCCATTCCGACATGTTTTTCGAAGGCGGGCTGATCTTTCTCGATCACGGACATGGCGTGACCAGCGTGATCATGCATATGAGCCGCGTCGACGTGACAGAAGGCCAGGCGGTGGCGCGCGGCGACGTTCTGGGTGCGGTCGGCGCGACAGGCCGCGCAACCGGTCCACATCTTCACTGGGGAATGTTCTGGCGCGGCGCGCAGGTCGATCCGGTCAACCTGGTCGGTGCGATGCCGGAAGAAAAGGCGACGGCGACGGGCGGGAACTGAAAGAACGAATCAAAAAGGCAGACGCGTTATGGGCACGTCTGTCTTCGGCCAGACGATCGCGCCTGTTTTTTCGTCCTCTATCCAGACCGTAATGGCCGTCCACTTGTCATTGTTGATGCGTTTGAGCCCATGTTCATAACGCAGAACAAAGGCGGCGCCCGGCTCGACATCGAGCAACACCGGATAGACTGCGAATTGTGAGGATGCTCGAAGGCCGATGCCGATCGCCCGCAGACCCGGTTCGAGCCGCACCGCCGCCTCGTATTTCGTCAGTCGTCTGGTGAGCGCCGTCTGTGGCGTCATCGGCGCGTATTTGCCGTCGATGGCGAGAACATAGGCTGAGAACGGCTCATTGAACCCCTTGCGCTCCAGAGTTCCGCGAATGACCGCCGTGTCCGGTCCCGACGGTTCGGTGTAATACTCGTTCGAATATTCGGCCTCATCTACCATCCTGGGCGTGACGATCTCTCCCGAACCTTCATCGACGATATACACGTAGCTCGGATAGCTCGATCCTCGCAGCAGGTTGAAATCGAATTCGCCTTTTTCTTGCAGGACGAGATAATTCCTGCCGGGCTCTGCATCGAGCCGAACGGGAACAGGCCTGCGCGTCGAGCCAAGCCAGTAGCCGACGACGAGCGAATGGGGGCCCGGTTCCAGCGGAATCGGTGTCGTGTAACCCGACGCCACCTCCAGCTTGCCATCGATAGCGGCAACGAAGGTTGCGAGCGTAGATTTCCCGAAGAAGGTGCCTTCCCTGTAAGTTCCCTTGATCGTCGCGTGATCGGCACTGCGCGCCTGCTCGACGTCATAGGTCTGCACATTCGCCGCCGGAAGTTCGCTTGCAGGTTTGACACAACCGGCAAGCGCAGCAACGGCACATGCAAGAATAAACGCTGAAACTCTCATGATCCCCCCGTCGTCGCGGCAGCGATGACTGCCCTGCTCCAGTCTAATTGGTGCGGCATTCAATGCAATTCGGGATTCGGGGCGTGATCGCATCTACAAATGCTGGCGCGCTTGCGCCTTCTTCATCCGTATCCGACGCTGCCACGCGGTTCCGCCGGGCGACATTGTCGATACTATCGGCGCGACCCGGCGGCAGGCCGCAACGGGCGGCGACCAGAGTCTTTCAGTGTTTCGTGGAAACACTGAAAGACTCCAAGTTGTTGTCTGGTCGCGCTTCTTTTCGGAAAACCGGATTCCACTTTTCCGAGAAGCGCTCTAGCTCCAGCGATTGTGCAGCCAGAACCATTCATGCGGCCGTTCGCGGATGCGGGCCTCAAGAAAGTCATTGATCTCCTGCGTCATGCGCAGAATGTCCTCGAACGGCTCGGCACCGGAGCGCGGGGTGATCGGATTGTGGACGGTAATCCGGAACCGCGCGCCTTCGAGGCGCTCGATGCTGACCGGCATGACCGGGACATGGTAGCGCACGGCAAGGCCGGCCGGTGCGCCGGTGGTCATGGCACGGCGGCCGAAGAGCTGCGCCTCCAGCCCGTCATTCATTTTCTGGTCGGTCAACATCGCAACGAAGCGGTTCTCCCGCATCAGACGGACAATGGCGCGCGCGCCGGTGCCGCCTTTCGGGATCTGCATCGCGCCGCCCGTGGCGCTGTGGCGCAACGACACCATCCATTCGTTGACGAAAGGATTGTTGGCATGGCGATAGACGTCGCCGCCTTCAAACCCTTCGAGATGCATGACCAGCGGCAACAGCTCCCAATTGGCGAAATGACCCGAGACAAGAACGCCGCCGTAACCTGCCGCCGCCATCGCGCGCAGGGCCTCGGCGTTGACGACGTCGATGCGATGCCGCTGATCGGCCTCCCCGAAGCGTTGCAGATGTGCATATTCGCCGATGGTGCGGCCGAGATTTTCCCACATATCGACGACGATGCGCTCGACCTCCTCCGCCGGCAGTTCCGGCATCGCGCGGCGGATGTTGGCGCGGGCCCGGTTGGAAATACCGAGCTTCGGCCCGACAAAGCGAGCGAAACTGCCGCCGGCCGTCGAGGCACGGTCAAGACCCATCGCGCCGAAAACCGCCAGCGAGACCTTCAGCCCCGCATATTCCAGCAGGTGTATGAGCGTGTTCTTCCTGGCCATGCTTCCTAAAATACCATCTCAGCTTCGACGACGACGCGCGCGTCTCGCGGCGTCGTCGACCAGTGCCATCAGCGTGTCGATGTTGGCGATCAATGCCCGAACGGGCAATTGCAAAGCCGCATCGCGAAGCCGCGCGCGGGTGCTGCCGGCGGGCGCGTGGGTCAGGCGCGCGGCATCCTTCTCGGTGGTTATCAGACGCGCGCCGCGTTCACGCGCGCGCACAAGAAGGCGCAATGCGTCGCTCTCGGTATACATATGATGGTCGGCGAAATCGACCGTCTCCACCACCTCGGCGCCCAGATCGGCGAGCGTGCGGTAGAACTTCTCAGGCCGTCCGATGCCGGCAAAGGCCAGGAGCGGCGTGGCGCCGAGATCGGGCGGGGTTGCCGGCCTTGTGACAGCGCTGAAGACCGGCAGGCCGCGCGCACGCGCGCGCGCCGCGATCCCGTCGGCGGCATGGCCGCGGCCGTTGATGACGATGGCATGCGCGCGCTCAAGGGCGTCGTCAATGCGCTCGCGCAGGGGTCCGGCCGGCACCAGACGGCCATTGCCGACACCGGTCGCCGCGTCGACGACCAGGATCGAGAAATCCTTTGCCAGATGCGGGTTCTGAAATCCGTCGTCCATGACGATGAGCTGTGCGCCACCGCGCACCGCCGCGACGGCGCCTTCGGGACGCCGCGCCGAGACCCAGGTCGGCGCCACGGCGGCAAGGAGCAGCGGCTCGTCGCCGACATCCGCCGCGCCATGCCGCGCCCGATCGACGCGGATCGGGCCGCGCTCGCGTCCGCCATAGCCGCGTGTCAGGAAGTGAACCTTCTCGCCCGAACCGATGAGGCGTTCGGCGACGGTCATGGCCACCGGCGTCTTGCCGGCGCCCCCGACCGTCAGATTGCCGATGCAAATGACGGGCACGGCCGCCCGCTCCGGCGTCGCGCGGCGACGCCTGATGTGTCCGGCAAGACCATAGAGCCAGCCCATGGGCGCGAGCAGGCGCGAGGGCAAAAGCGGCGTTGCACCGCGTCGCGAGGGATACCAGAAGCGCGGCTCACGCATGGGGGCCATCTCCCCGAGCGGGCAGAAGTGGCAGCAGCGCATCGAAAACACGCGATGTCGCGCCGCTGTCCGCACTTGCGGTCGCCTGCGCTGCCGTGCCCATCCGCCGCCGCTCCCCGTCATCGGCAAGGAGCTCTCCGACCGCCGCGGCCAGCTCCGCCGGATCGGCAATGCGCCGCATCGCGCCTGTCGCCTCGAATGCCGCATATGCTTCCGTGAAATTGAAATCGGACGGCCCCGCGATCAATGCGGTGGTCAGGCGTGCCGCTTCGAACGGGTTGTGTCCGCCGGCCGGATTGAGCGTGCCGCCGACAAAGGCGATCTCGGCCAGCATGTAGTAGAGGCCCATCTCGCCCAACGTGTCACCGAGATAGATATCGGTGGTCGCTTCGATCCTGTCGCTGCGGCTGCGACGCGCGACGCCGAGACCCAGCACTTGGCATTCCTTGCCGATCGACGCGCCTCGCGACGGGTGACGCGGCACAATGATGGTCAGGAGTCCGGGATGGGCGGGTGCAAGCCGGCGATGGACCTCGGCGGCCGCCGATTCCTCTCCCTCATGCGTATTGCTGGCAAGCCATACCGGGCGGGTGCCGATCTCGGCACGCAAACGTGCAAGCTCGGCGGCATCGTGCGGGAGCGCCGGGGCATCGTGTTTGAGATTGCCGGGACACTGCGCCGAAGATGCGCCGAGAGCGCGCAAGCGATCGGCGCTGGCGGCGTCCTGCGCCATCAACACCGAAAAGCGCGCCAGCAAGCCGGAGATCAACCGCGGCGCGCGCCGCCATTTCCGGAACGAGTGTTCGGTGATGCGCGCATTCACCAGCGCCAGCGGCAGCCCATGCCGATGGGCGGCGACAACGAGATTCGGCCAGAATTCGGACTCGACCCAGATCGCAAGATCCGGCCGCCAATGGCCGAGGAAACGTTCGCAATAGTCGGGGTGATCGAGCGGCACGAACTGGTGAACAGCGCGCGGCGGCAATCGCTCGGCCATCAGCTTCGCCGATGTGACGGTGCCGGTTGTGACCAGAACCGACATATCCGGCGCCACGCCCAGCAAGCGCTCGATCAGCGGCAGAATGGACAGGGATTCGCCGATGCTTGCCGCATGGAACCAGACGAGCCGTCCCGGCTGCCGCTGGCGCGACGCCAGGCCGAAGCGCTCGCCGAGCCTTGCGGGATCTTCCTTGCCGTTTGCAATCCGGCGCCGCAGCAACAGGGGGGCAACAGGCGCCACCGCGCGCGTCAACAGGCGGTAGAGGACGAGGCCAGGCGATGCTGGGAACGACGTCATGGTCGAAAGGCGCCCTTCAACGCACCACCGCCTCTGCGTCCTGCAGGGGCGGCGCGCGGCCGACCAGCCGTTCGGCTTCGGCGGCCACCGCATTGAGGCCGTCTTCGACGCGCTGCCGCGCCGCCTCGATTTCTTCGGGGCTTGCGTCGCGTTCGACATATATCGGCTCGCCCCAGACCAGCGCCCCTTTCGAAAAGGGGAGATTGATGGTGAACCGATCCCAGTTGTTGAGCTTGACGCGTGCGCGGGTCGTTGCCGCAACCGGCACGATCGGCCGACCGGACAGACGGGCCAGCATGACGATACCTTCCCCCGCTCGCCGCGCGGGGCCCGGCGGCAGATCGGCCGTCAGGCCAATTGAAATATTCTCGCCCAGCGCGCGCACCATGGCGCGCAAGGCGCCGGCGCCGCCTTTTCCCTTGTGCTTGTAACTGCGCTCCTCGCCCTTCGGTACGCCCGCACCGCGGATCGTGCTTACGCCCAGATGGTGCATGACGCCGTCGACAATTTCTCCGTCGCCATGCTTCGATACGAGGATGCGCCACTCCCGCCAGTTGTGCCAGAAGGGCGGCAGGATCAGGTTCTGGCCATGCCAGGTGGCGGCGACGAACGGCTTGTCGACATTCCAGAAGCTCGCGGCAATGTCGCCGCGTCTGATCTCGAAACGGCAGGTGCGGCGTACCAGTCGAATATACTGCGCGATCAAAAAGGCGATCGTTCCCGTCAGCGCCGCGCTTTTGAATATCTTCTTCCCGAGCGACATCGAACTACTACTCTCCCGCCAGCGCCGGTTGTGGCGTCTCATCGTTCACGGAAGCGCGCGCATCCGCCGTGTCCTCTATGAATTGCGAGCGCGACAGCTCTGCATAGAGCCCGCCTTGAGCCACAAGCTCTGCATGGGTGCCGTGCTCCACAACGCGACCGCCATCGATGACATAGATGTTGTGGGCGTGCTTGATGGTGGACAGGCGGTGCGCAATGACAAGTGTCGTCCGGCCCTCCATAAGCCGCACCAGTGCCTTCTGCACCTGCAACTCGGAGGCCGTATCGAGCGCCGATGTCGCTTCGTCGAGCAACAGGATCGCCGCGTCCTTCAGCATCGCACGGGCGATGGCGATCCGCTGGCGCTGGCCGCCCGACAGCTTGAAGCCGGCTTCGCCGACCCGCGTCTCATATCCAGCCGGCAGGGCCGAAATAAAATCATGCGCCGCCGCGTCGCGGGCTGCCTGCTCGATTTCGGCGATGCCGGCCTGCGGCGACCCATATGCGATATTGGCGCGGATCGTGTCATCGAAGAGAAACGGCTCCTGCGTGACCAGCGAACTTGCACCTCTGAGTGAAGTCAACGTGACCTGCGACACGTCCTGTCCGTCGATCAGGACGCGCCCGGAATTCGGGTCATAGAAGCGAGTCACCAGGTTGAGGATAGTGCTCTTGCCGGCGCCGGACGGGCCGACAAGGGCCACTGTATGCCCTTTTGGCACCTCGATCGAAATGCCGTTGAGGGCCGGTGTGCCGTCGCCATAACGGAAATGCACATCCTCAAAACGAATAGCTCCATCGCTGACCTTGATCGGCCCGGCGCCGGCCGGCGCACGAATACCGGGCTCGATGTCAAGAATCGGGAACACGCGAATGGCGGCCGCAATGCCCTCCTGCATCAGCGTCTGGGTGCTGGCGAGTTTCTTCAAGGGTTCGTAGGCGAGCATCATCGCCGAGAGGAACCCGCCAAGGTCGCCGATGGTGAGGAGCCCGGTCTGCACACTGCGCCCGCCGAAATAGATCACGGCGGCAATGCCGAAGCCGGACAACACCCCGGTAACCGGGCTCGCAGCCGCACGGCTCTTCAGTGCCCGCAACGAATGCCGCAACACCTCGTCGATCGCGCGCGTCGCGCGCGCGATCTCGGTGGCTTCCTGATCATAGGCCTTGACGACGCGAATGCCGCCAAGCGCCTCGGAAATCACCGCCGACAGATCGCCCGACCCCCGCATGGTCTGTTTGGCCGCCTTTCGCGAACGGCGACCGAGCTGGCGCACCAGAATGGCGACGAAGGGAATGACCGCTGTGCCCATCAGCGCAAGCTGCCAATTGAGATAGAACATGGCGCCAATCAGCGCGATCACCGTCAGCAGATTCTGTCCGAGATCAATGACCGTCGTGGTGATCGAGTCGCGAACGCGACTTGCGTCGTAGAGAAAGCCGGAAATAAAGCGGCCCGAATGCGTGCGCCCGATCCATGCAAGATCCGCGTGCATTATGCGGGCGAACATGCGTCGCTGAATTGTCGAGACGATATATTGCCCGATCGTGCTCATGTTCACTTTGGCGAAGTATGCGGCGACCGCCTGTACCGAGGTTGCTACGATTGCGCCTACGGCAACCAGCAACAGCATCCGCGCATCCGACCCGACAATGTTGTCGAGCGCCTGTTTGATGAGAAGCGGCAAAACGCCGGTCGCCGCCGCGACAACCACGCTTGCGAGGAGCGCGGTGGCGGCGAGACGCCAATGCGGCCGCAAATATTCGCGCGCCATCCGGCCCACGACCTGACCGGTGGTGAGCTCTGCCGGCTGGGCCGGGCCGTTGAGGCGGGACGAATCCGGGCGGGCGCCCGGTTCCCCCGTGCCGGGATCGGCGGCGGATTTCTGGCTTGGCATCTGGCCTGTCTCGTTCGGGCCCGTCTGTCTGGTCCGGGATCGCCCGGACCATATCACGGCACGCTATTGGCCGCCATAAAGGCGGCAAATGGTAAATGCTTCATTCAATTGACCTTTTGACCGATTTTCCGGCCCCTCGTCAATTCAACAGCGCGATACCGATCGTCAGATATGTGGCAAACAACGTCCAGGCGAGATAGGGCAAAAGCAACAGCCCGGCGAGCCGATCGACCTTCAGAAACGCCATGAATGTCAGAAGGATCGCTCCGTCGAGCGCCAGCACCACCAAAACAGCGAGGGCCGGACTTTTCAATCCGAAGAACACGATGCTCCAGGCCAGGTTCAACGTAAGCTGAATGCCGAACAGCGCGAGCTGCCCTCCGGCCTTGTCGAAACTTCCGGCCGCCCGCCAGACTAGCCATGCCGAAATCGCCATCAGGAAAAAAAGGAAATTCCAGACAACTGGAAATATCCATTTGTCCGGGTTGAGCGGCGGCTTGGCGAGCGCCTCGTACCAATCGCCGACACTCGTTGCGGTTACCGCGCCGCCGGCCCAGCCGACAGCAAATATGACGATCAGAAAGCCAAAAAGACCGGCAAGCGACAACAGCGCGCCTGGACCGGGCGACTCCTTCGCAGCCGTGCGGGGCGTCGGGCTTTCAGTGGTCATGGTCACCCTCCTCATCGGGATCGAGAAACCGATGCAGATGCACAATGAAATAGCGCATATGCGCATTGTCGACCGTTCGCTGAGCCGCTGCCTTCCATGCCCGATGCGCTTCGGCGTAGCCGGGGAATATGCCGACAACATCAAGGGCGGTCGTATCCTTGAACTCCTTGCCTTCCAGATGTGTCAGCTCGCCGCCGAACACAAGATGGAGGAGCTGCTTTGACATGTTGGCCTCTGGGGGAAGGAGCGTCGAACGTCGGGGCGAATCCTAGCACGGCGGCACGGCCCCGCGAAGAAGCGGACGTCATTCGGGCAGCCGTATGGCGCCCAACTTGTCATATAATGCGGTGTAGAGAGCCGGACCGGCGACCAGCAGGCTCCTGTGGCGCGTGTTTTCGCGATTGTAGATAAATGGGTTGCCGTCATGGCTCGTCATCCGGCCGCGCGCTTCGTGGACGATGAGATCGGCCGCCGCAAGGTCCCAGTCGCTCTTGCCATTAAGCGCCAACGCTGCATCGGCAGCGCCGCAGGCCACAAGTGCGATTCGGTATGCGACCGAATTGCGTTCCAGAATTTCCATTTCAGGCCAGGGCGCGATGCCGGCACGGGCCCAGCCGGGATGTTTGAACATCGGTGCAAAGGCAGCGATCCGGCATCCCTCGATCCGGGTGCAATCGCTGACGCGGATCGGGGCGTCGTTGAGCCGCGCCCCGCCGCCCGATACGGCTTCGAAGAACTCGTCGGTTGCGGGATTGAAGAGCGCCGCGAGTACCGGCCGTCCTTCGGCCACCAGAGCGACCGATATGACAAAATGGGGCTTGCCTTGAGCGAAGGCACGCGTGCCGTCGATCGGATCGACCACCCAGGTCAACGGGCACAAAAGACGCGCCGGGTCATCTTCGGTTTCTTCCGACAGCCAGCCATAACCGGGCCGCGCGCCACTCAATCGCGCCTGCAGGAGATCGTTGACGGCGATGTCGGCTTCGGTCACCGGGCTGTTGTCGGAACCTTTCGACCACGCCCTGACGTCGGTCCCGAAATAGCGCATGGCGAGAACGCCCGCCTCCCTGACAGTCTCTATCAGCAGGGCGCGATCGCCGTCAGGTGCCTGCAACGGTCATCCCCTCGACACGAACGGTCGGCGCGTTGGTACCGTGACGGAACTCGAGATCATCGGCCGGCGTCATATTCAGGAACATATCCTTGAGATTCCCCGCGACGGTGATTTCGCTCACGGGATAGGCGATTTCTCCGTTCTCGATCCAGAAGCCGGATGCGCCACGGCTGTAGTCACCGGTTACGCCATTGATGCCCATGCCGATCAATTCGGTGACATAGAGCCCCTGTTTGATTTCTGCGATCAGTTCCTTCACGCCAAGGCACCCGGCTTCCATATAGAGGTTGGTCGATGCGGGCGACGGCGGTCCGCCCGTGCCACGCGCCGCATGGCCAGTCGAAACAAGCCCGAGTTGGCGCGCCGTCGCGCTGTCGAGCAACCAGGTCGTCAGACGGCCGTCATCGATCAGCATCATGCGCCCGTTCCTGACGCCCTCGCCGTCAAAGGGCTTCGAGCGCAGGCCGCGTTTCATATGCGGGTCGTCCACGATTGAAATGCCGGGCGCAAAAACCGCGCGACCCATGTCGTTCTTGAGAAAGCTGGTACCGCGTGCGATCGAGGTTCCGGAAATCGCGCTCGCAAAATGTCCGACAAGACCACCCGAGACACGCGGATCGTACACGACAGTAACCGCCTGCGACCGAACCTTGCGCGGATGCAAGCGTCGCACGGCCTTCTCGCCTGCCCGCCTGCCGATGGCGGCTGCGCCTTCGAGATCGCGGCCGTGTCGCGCTGTCGTGTAGTCGTAGTCGCGTTCCATTGCCGTCCCTTCGCCGGCCAGCACCGAACAGGAGATGGACCAGGATGTGCCCGCATAACTGCCTGCAAATCCGCCGCCAGCGGATGGACGGGTGACAAGCGCCACGCCCGAACGTCCCCAGCCGGCGCCGGCGCCGCTTGAATTGGAGACGCCGTTTACGGCGAGCGCCGCTTCTTCCGCCTCGGCGGCGAAGGCCGCAAGCTGTTCGGCGGTCGGCGGCACGCTCGTGTCCTCAATATCGAGATCCGGCCAGTCCCGTGCCAGCAGCGCTGCATCGGCCAGCCCGCAATACGGGTCTTCCGGCGCGGCGCGCGCCATCGCCACCACACGTTCGATCATCGGCGCGAGCGATGCCTCCGACAAATCGGTGGTCGAGACGCTCGCCTGGCGTTGGCCGATAAAGACACGCAAGCCGACATCGCAACCTTCGGAGCGCTCGACATCTTCGAGCTTGCCGAGCCGCCACGAGACGCCCAGCGAAATGCCTTCCATGGCGATCGCTTCGGCCGCCTCTGCGCCTGCCCGCAAAGCGCGGTCGACCAGAGACGCGGCCATATCGAGCGTCGACAATCGCTTATCGGCTTCCGCCGGCCTTGTCATGACTGTCGTTCCCGCAATCGAGTTACCAACTAGATGAACACATAGTAGAGGCAGGCGACGCCGGCAACGAGCTGACCGATCCATGTCAACAATGTTCCGACAAGGCGTGGTGGTGTCGAAGCGCCGGTGCGCGAGACGCCGATTGCATGCAGCACGCGACCGATCGTGAGCGCGAGGCCGACAACGTGCAGCACATAGATCGAGGCCGACAGCATGTGTAGCACGACAAGGCCGATCAACCCGATCGGCGTGTACTCGACATTCGTCACATGAGCGCGGCTGGCGTTGTACAGCTTCTCGTCGTCGCCGGTGCCGGTCATTACATTGGTGCGCACACGATTGGACGAGACGCGATAGGCCAGAAACAGGTTGATGAGAATGTTGAGGCCGGCATAGACGCCGACGATCGCCAGCGAGATTGAATAGAATGTCATGTGCGGCTCCCCTGCATTGCGATCCGAAGTCGATCGGGCGTGATTCCCCCGCTCCGCCGGGAGGCTAACACGACCGGTGGGGAATCGCTTCCCTTCTCATCCATTCTGTGTTGGCATAATCGGATGACAACGATTATGGCTGCCGTGGCCGATGATGGAGCGGCGGAGGCGGTGATAAGCCGAGCCTCCGAACTGGCATCCGCGCCGGGCACCAAGATGTTCGTGCTGCATGTCGTCGAGGACAAGGCTCTCATCTTCGCCGAAGCGATGTCCCAGGGCGCCGTAGCGGATCTCAGACCTCAGCTTGTCGCAGAGGCAGAAAAGACCCTCGCTCGACTGAAGGCAACACCAGGCGGCAAGGTCTCGGAAACCCGGGTCGAGATGGGCACACCGCATGAGGTGATCCTGCGCGTCGCAGATCAGATCGGTGCCGCGATCATCGTGACCGGCCCCGGCGCGCCGCAAAACTTGCGCGAGAAAGTGCTCGGATCGACAGCCGATCGTGTGGTTCGTGCCGCCAGCCTTCCCGTGCTCGTGGTCCGACGTCACGCGGCGGGCGCCTATCGCCGTGTCGCTGCCGCCGTCGATGTCGGGGCCAGCGCCGCGCTTGAGCCGGTGCTCAGTGCGGCCCTGCGCGTTGCGCCCGAAGCCGATATCGAGGTTCTCCATTTCGCGGGGGTGCCGCGCCGCTTCGAGGAAGCGCTTCGCCGGACAGCGACTTCCGAGGCCGAAATTTCCGCATTTCGCGAGGCGCGCCGCCGCGCCGCCAAGCAAGAGCTGACCCGCCTTATGAAAGGCCGGACCGACCGGCAAAGGATGACCTTAAGCGTTCGTACAGGCGAACCCGCAAGGGCGCTTGTACGTCTGTCCCGGTCACCCGATGTCGATCTTGTCGTGCTTGGCCCACATGCACACAATGCGGTGATGCGCACGCTGCTTGGCAGCGTTGCACAAACAGTGCTGCGCAGCGCGACCTGCGATGTCCTCATCGCACGAAACTGATCATATCGTTCCGGAACAATCGGGTATGGGGGCCGTGGGCGGCGGCTAGTCGTCGGTCGGCGGACGCCCGCCACGAAGCCGCTTGGTTGTGCCGCGCTTGACCTTTTCCTCGACGCGCTTCTGCCTGGCCGCACGGCTCGGCTTTGTCGGCACCCGAAACTTCGGCTGATGGGCGGCGGCCGCGATCATCTCGACAAGCCGCTCGATGGCGTCGCGGCGGTTTGCCTCCTGCGTGCGAAAACGGTTCGCCGTAATGACAATGACGCCATCCTTGGTCAGCTTCGCGCCAGCGATGCGTTCGAGCCGCGCCTTGATGCGCGCATTCAGGGACGGTGCGTTGCGCACGCCGAAGCGGAGCTGCGCGGCCGTCGAGACCTTGTTGACGTTCTGGCCGCCCGGCCCGCCCGCGCGAATGAAGCTGATCGAGATTTCACCTTCCTCGATGGCAAGCTTGTCGGTGACGGGGATCATGAACTCACTTCCAGATCGGCTTGCCCGTGCCCGGAAGGCCGAGCTTCGACCATTTCTTCGTCACCGTGTCGATCACGTCCTGATCCATGCGAATCTGGCGGCCCCACTCGCGCTTCGTTTCCGGCGGCCATTTGTTGGTGGCGTCGAGGCCGATCTTGCCGCCGAGGCCGGACTCCGGCGAGGCAAAATCGAGGTAGTCGATCGGCGTGTTCTCGATCAGCGTCACGTCGCGCACCGGGTCCATCCGTGTGCTGATTGCCCACATGACGTCTTTCCAGTCGCGCGCGTCGATGTCGTCATCGACGACGATCACCCATTTCGTGTACATGAACTGGCGCAGATAGGACCACGCCCCCATCATCACGCGCTTGGCGTGGCCGGGATAGGCCTTCTTCATCGAGATGACGGCAATGCGATAGGAGCAGCCCTCGGGCGGCAGCCAGAAATCGACGATCTCGGGGAATTGCTGCTGCAGCAGCGGAATGAAGACTTCGTTGAGCGCTTCACCCAGCACCGACGGCTCGTCCGGCGGGCGGCCGGTGAAGGTCGAGAGATAGATCGGGTCCTTGCGCATGGTGATGGCGCTGACGGTGAAGACCGGGAACTTTTCGACCGAGTTGTAGTAGCCGGTGTGATCGCCGTAGGGACCTTCGTCCTCGTAATCCTCCAGCGAGACATGGCCCTCGATGACGATTTCGGCTTCGGCCGGCACTTTCAGCGGCACGGTCTTGCAATCGACAAGCTCGACCTTCTGCCCGCGCAGCAGGCCGGCGAACTGATATTCCGAAAGCGTGTCGGGAACCGGCGTTACCGCGGCAAGAATGGTGCCGGGATCGGCGCCGATGACGCAGGCGGCCGGCAGCGGCTCGCGCTTCTCGGCCTTCCAGCGCTGGTGGTGCTGCGCGCCGCCGCGATGGGCGAGCCAGCGCATGATCGTCTTGTCGCGACCCAGCACCTGCATCCGGTAGATGCCGAGATTGAAATCGTCTTCGCGTTTCGTGCCCGGCCCCTTGGTGACCACGAGCGGCCAGGTGATCAGCGGCGCAGGCTCGCCCGGCCAGCAGGTCTGGATCGGCAGATCGTGGAGATTGATGTCGCTACCCTTCAGCACAACTTCCTGACATGGCGCGGACGAGAGCGTCTTCGGCTTCATTGCCATCACGGTCTTCAGCAGCGGCAGCATTTCGAAGGCTTCACGGAAGCCGCCCGGCGGTTCCGGCTGCCGGAGGAAGGCCAATGCTTCGCCAACCTCGCGCAGGTCTTTCGCGTGGCGACGCTCGATGCCCCCCATCGTGACCGCCTGGGCCACCCGTTCCACGGTGCCGAAGAGATTGACCAGTACGGGCATCGGCGAGGTCCGCCCGTCGGCCATCTGCGCCTGCTCGAAAAGCACCGCAGGCCCCTGCTCGGCCAGCAGGCGGGTCTGGATTTCGGTCATTTCGAGGACGGTCGAGACGGGTTCGCCGACGCGGGCCAGATCGCCCGAGGCGTCGAGTTTCGACAGGAATTCGCGCAACGAGGCGTAGGACATCGGTTTTCCGGGCTTTTTCGCGGTTTTCCGGGGCGGAGGCGTCCGGGCGCGCAGAATGCCGCATTCCCGCATTCCTGCCAAATTGGCCCGATCCGTTAACAGGGCGCCAACCGTTCGGCGCTTACGCTCAATGCCGGAAGCCAAGGCAGGAGTGAGTTGTTTGATTACGGACGGAACAGCATCCCGGCGACAGGCTCCGCGCATCTGGCGCGGCGGCGAGATCGACGCCGACCCGTTTCACCTGCCTCAGCATGTCGCCATCACGGCAACGGAATTGTTGCCCCGTGCCTTCGGGTTCATCCGCTTTGCAACCGTCTATGCCGATGCCGTGACCGCAAATGACTCCTCGCCCATCCTTGGCGTCTTCGAGTGGTCCGAGCCAATCAATGCCTATGAGGGTGTCGCGCTGCGCGTCGTGGCACGCGACCGGCGCGGCGCCGACAAGGTTCTTCTGGTCGAACTTACCCACGCCGCGAATGCAAAGCGCAATCTCGTCGTTCATGCCTCGCATGACGGTCTTGATGCGCCGGCGCGCTGGCGGTCATGGGGGCGGGTTCTTCGCCTGCCGCTGCTGGTCGAGGACCGCGAAGGAACGCTCCACCCGGCCGAACGCCGGCTTGGCGCGCTCCATGTCGGCGATCCATACCCCCATTCGGGCGCCAATCCGCTTTCGGCGCGCCGGCCGCTCAGCTTCGGTCAGTCAGGCCAGCCGCGCCTGTGGGGCGAGCGCCTTGTCGGCGGCGCCCGTCCGCCTGCCTATTGAGCCTCAGCCGAACTTCGAAAAATCCGGCGGGCGCTTTTCGAAAAAGGCGCTGATCGCTTCTTTTACTTCGTCGGAACGAAGCTGCGCGCCGAAGACGCGGGCCTCGGCCTCACGCGCTTCGCCGACGCGCGGACGGTCATTGTCCTTCAGCAGCGCCTTGGTGGCGCGCACCGCATTGGGCGCCTTCGCGGCAAGCGCCCTGGCGCGCGCAAGCGCTTCCACGGGCAGCTCATTGTCGGGGAAAACATCGGCGACAAGGCCGATCGATTCTGCCTTCGCCGCGTCGATCTTCTTGCCGGTCAGGAAAAGATCGGCCGCCTTTTGAATGCCGATCTGACGCTGCAGCAGGAAGGTCGAGCCCGCTTCCGGCACGAGACCGAGATTGACGAAGGGCATCTGGAAGGTCGCGCTCGTGCCCGCATAGACGAGATCGCAGTGAAGCAACATGGTGACGCCGACGCCGACGGCGAGCCCGTTCACCGCCGCCACGACGGGCTTTTCGGCATTGGCGAGGTTTTCGAGGAAGCGCGTCACATGCGGCTTTTCCTTCGGCTGTTCGCTCACGGGCGTCGCGCCCGCCTTGGCGAAGTCGGCAAGATCGTTGCCCGCCGTGAAGGAGCCGCCGGTGCCGGTGTAGTAGGTGACGCGGATTTTCGGATCGGCGTCGGCCGTCTCGATGGCATCGGCCAGCACCTTGTACATCTCCGCCGTCAGCGCGTTTTTCTTGTCCGGGCGGTTGATGGTGACGATCTGGACACCGTCTTCGATGGTCACGAGCACATGATCGGTCATCGGGCGATCCTTCGATTGAGCGTTGCAATTATGTCAGTAAGTTCTTTTTCGGAATTTACGGCTCACCGCTATCGGGCGCAAAGCCAATCCGTGCAAATCGCTGTGCGCCGAACAGGGGTCGGCTGCGCGTATCTGAACAGCGCTCAGCCGGGCAAGACGCGCCAGACGCTGGTGTTGCGGACATCGGTGTCTTCCAGTTCCCGCGTCGTCTTGACGGCGTAGGAGACCAGTTTTTCGAGGCCGGATTTCGGCAGATAGGTGCGGCCGGGATCGCCGATCAGCACCGTCGTGCCCTCGCCAGCAAGCTTGCGCAGCCAGGCCTCGATGCGGGCGGCCAGCGGGCCCTCGTAGCACATGTCACCAACGAGGATGACATCCCAGCCGCGATTTTCGACGCCGACGAGATCCTCCGTCGTCGCGACGACCGCGACATTGTTGGTTTCAGCGTTGAGCGCAATCGCCGCCGCCGCGAAGGCGTCGATGTCGGCGGCGAGCACCGAAGCAGCGCCGGCTTTCATCGCGGCGATTGCAATGAGGCCGGAGCCCGAACCGAAGTCGAGTACGCGTGCGCCCCGGACGATCTCCGAATTATCGAGGATATAGCGCGCCAGCGCCTGTCCGCCGGCCCAGGCAAAGGCCCAGAAGGGCGGCGGCAAGCCGCTCTTTTCAAGTTCCTCCTCGGTCATCTGCCAGATCGGCACGATCTCGCTGGCGAGATGCAGCCTGACTTCGGGAATGAGTGGCGGCTCGTGAAGCGCGGTGTTCGCGCGGATGAAGCGCGCGGGATCGTTCACGTGCCGGCAGGCAGTGTGGCCAGAACCGCGCGTGCCTTGTCGCTGTCCCGGGCAATCTGGGCCTTCAGGCTTTCCAGGCCATCGAATTTTTGCTCCGGGCGCAGATATTCGATGAAGGACACCGCCGCATGCACGCCATAAATGTCGCCGTCGAAATCGAAAATATGCGCTTCCAGCAATACATCCTTCTTGTCGAAGGTCGGGCGCCGGCCGACATTCGCGACGCCGTCATAGAGACCCTTGTGCGGCCCGTCCTCTATTTCGACCTTCACCGCATAAACGCCGAGTGCCGGCTCGACATGATCCTCAAGCGGCAGGTTGGCGGTCGGAAAGCCGATCGTGCGGCCCCGCCGATCGCCCGGCTGAACATGCGTTTCGACCGTCCACCAGTGGCCCAGCAACTTGGCCGCGCCACGCGGGTCGCCCTTGGCGAGAAGTTCGCGAATGCGCGTCGATGAATAGGCCTCGCTGCCATCACGCACCTCCTCAACGATGCTGACGCCCATGCCTTCCATCTCACCCATATAGGAAAGCGTTGCCGCATCGCCGCCGCGCCCCTTGCCAAAGCGAAAGTCATATCCGGCCACCACATGGAGCACACGAAGCCCATCGACCAGCACATCGAGAACGAATTCCGGTGCGAGTTTCTGCGACATGCGCTGGTCGAATGGCAGCGCCGCCAGAATGTCGACGCCCAGCTTCTCCAGCAGCCGTGCCTTGGCACGAAAAGGGGTCAGCCGGAAGAAGGGACGTTCGGGGAAAAAGAACTGCTGCGGATGCGGCTCGAAGACGAGGACGCCAAGTGGCACGCCGAGCTCGCCCGCCACCCGCGCCGCTTCGCCGATCACCTTCCGGTGGCCGAGATGCACGCCGTCGAAATTGCCGAGCGCATAGACGCCGCCTTGCAGGCCGGGCGGCACTTGCTCGTGATGGCGGATGATCTGCATCTCAGGGGGTCGAAGCTCCGGGGTATCCGTTTGGATAAAGGTGATGGCGGATCGATCCCCATGCGTCAAGTGCGGCGGCGGACAGGCGTCTTGTGCACTACCAGACAAGGCGCGGCATGGCGCCGACTGCCGTCACGCCGGCCCGTGCCAGAACGGCGGCGACGCGCGCGGCTTCCGGCGTTTCGGGCGTGGGCCCGCAATCTGCGGCAGCAATGCCGCCGGTGATGAAAAGCGCGTCGATCCCTGCGTCATTGGCGCCCATGAGGTCGGTCATCGGGCCGTCGCCGACGGCGAGGATCCGTGCATCTGCCACCGGCGCACCGGCAATTTCCGCCAGACGGTGCCGCGCCACTTCGTAGATCGGCCGGTGCGGCTTGCCGAAATAGACGACCTCGCCACCCAGTTCCTCATAGAGCGCGGCCAGCGCACCGGCGCAATAAATGTGTTTCGTGCCGCGCTCGACCACAATGTCGGGATTGGCGCAAATCAGCGGCAACTTGCGCGCAACGAGTCTTTCAAATTGCGCGCGGTAGTCTTCCGGTCCCTCCGTTTCGTCGTCGAACGGCCCCGTCACCAGAATGAACTCGCCATCCGCTTCGCCGACAGGCGCGACGTCCGTTCCGTCGAAGAGGTTCAGATCGCGGTCGGGTCCGATGTAGTAACAGGCCGCGCCCAGCGTCTTGCTCGCCAGATAGGTGCGCGCCGCGTCGCCCGAGGTCAGGATGCCGTTGTAGACATCGTGAGAGATGCCCATGCGCTCGAACATCTGCGGCAGCGCCGTCGACGGGCGCGGTGCGTTGGAGAGCAACAGCACATGCCCGCCCTTTGTCTGGAAGTTTGCAAGCGCTTCGGCAACGCCGGGATAGGCCTCGCGTCCATTGTGAAGTACGCCCCAGACGTCGCAAAGCAGCGCGTCATATTTGTCGGCAATGGCGGAGAGACCGGAAATCAGCAACGGAACGTTCCTTCGGCAACGAATGAGTGTCAGGCGGGCGCCCGCATGAAAACGATCTCGGTGACGCCGTAGCGCCGGCGGTCGAGTTCCTCAAAGCCTTCGGGCGCGGCAAAATCGGACGTTACCGCTTCTTCGACAATGCAGAGCGCGCCGGGTTCCAGCCAGTCGCCGTCACGTGCCGATGCGAGCGCCGCTTCGCCGAGCTTCCGCCCATAGGGCGGATCGGCGAAAACAAGCGAAAAGGCGGGGCCGACGCTGCCGGGGCGAGGCCCGAGTGCCGTTGCGTCGCGCTTGTAGAGCTTCGCGTTGCCGTTGAGGCCGAGGTGTTCGAGATTTTCGCGAATGACGGCGCGGCTTTCCGCATGATCGTCGACGAAGAGCACGAAGGATGCGCCGCGCGACAAGGCTTCGAGCCCCAGCGCGCCCGAACCGGCGAAGAGATCGAGCACGCGCGCGTCCTGGAGTTCGAACTGGCCGAAATCGGCATGGGCGAGAATGTTGAACAGCGCCTCGCGTTGGCGCTCGCCGGTCGGGCGTACGCGGTCGCCTTTCGGCGCGGCGATGGCCCGGCCTTTATGGGCGCCGCCGACGATCCGCATGACGCCCCTTTCCTGTGCCTGACGCATCGGCCTTTTTCGCGCGGAAGGTTTTCAGCCTCGGCTTCGTGCCGCCCGGTTTTGCCGGCGGCTTGCCCGATGGCTTTCCAGTTGCTTTTTCTGGCGACTTCCCCGGCGCCTTTCCGGCTGGTTTCCGGGAGGCGCCACCGTCCTGTTTCGCGCCTGTCTCCACCTGCGTGAACTTGTCGGCGTGAGCGCCAAGCTGGTCCATCAGCACGCGGTTCGGCACCTGCACCACTTCGCCCTCGGCCAGATCGCCGACCTGGAACGGCCCGAATGAGAGCCGGATCAGCCGGTTGACCTTGAGGCCGAGTGCACCGAGCACACGCTTTACCTCGCGATGCTTGCCTTCCTTCAAACCGACCGTCAGCCAGACGTTGGAACCTTGTACCTTGTCGAGCTTGGCCTCGATCGCGCCGTAGCGAACACCATCGACCGTGATGCCGTCTTTCAGCTTGTCGAGATCGGCCTGCGTGATCGCGCCCCAGGCGCGCACGCGATAGCGCCGCGTCCAACCGGTGGCCGGCAATTCGAGCAGGCGCGCCAGCTCGCCATCATTTGTCAGCAGAAGAAGCCCCTCGGTATTGATATCGAGGCGGCCGACCGAGACGACGCGCGGCATGCCTGCGGGCAGGCGCTCGAAAACGGTGGTGCGTCCTTCGGGGTCTTTTGCCGTCGTCACGAGGCCGGCCGGCTTGTGGTAGCGCCAGAGCCGCGTCGGCTCCTGCTTCGGCAATGCCTTGCCGTCGACGACGATCGCTTCGCGGCCGGTCACGTTGAGCGCCGGACTTTGCAGCACCTTTCCGTCAACCGTCACGCGACCGTCGACGATCAGTTGTTCCGCCTCGCGGCGCGAGCAGATACCTGCCCGCGCGATCACTTTGGCGATGCGTTCGCCCTGGGGCGTTGTCTCGGAAGCTGGAGCTTTGGGGCGAGCGTTCATGCCCCCTCTTTATCAGGCGCTTTGCCGAACCGAAAGCCACTGCTTGACGGAACCGCCGCCGCGCGGGCAGGGTCCCGCTCATGACAGCCGATGCGACCACCCAGCCCCCGCCGCGCCCCATGGATATGGCATTTGCCGAGGCCGAGGCCGCGGCCGCGCGCGGCGAGGTACCGGTGGGCGCGGTGGTGGTCGATGCGACCGGCATGATCCTCGCCCGAGCCGGCAACCGGACGCTGGAACTGAAAGACCCAACCGCTCATGCCGAAATGCTGGCGATCCGCGCGGCCTGCGTGGCTCTCGGCTCCGAGCGGCTGATCGGCTGCGATCTCTATGTAACGCTGGAACCCTGCCCGATGTGTGCAGCGGCGATCTCGTTTGCGCGATTGCGCCGGCTTTATTACGGGGCAGCGGACAAAAAGGGCGGCGGCGTCGACCACGGGCCGCGCATTTTTGAGCACCCGACCTGCCACCATCGGCCGGACATCTATGGCGGAATCGGTGAAAGGCGGGCAGCCGCGCTTTTGGTTGATTTTTTCGCTGCCCGCCGGGACTGAAGAGACCCCCCGCGGGTCACGGCTTTCCGCGTGATTTGCCGAACGCAACCAGCTAGAGTGGCGCCATTCGTCATTGAGATGGGGGCCCAAGCCCCCCAATCCACAAAAAATCAAGGGGAGCCCTGATGAATTTCGAGCATACCGACAAAGTCAAGGAACTGCTGGCCCGACTTGAGCAGTTCATGGACAAGCACATCTATCCGAACGAAAAGACCTATGACGACCAGATGAAGGCATTCCGCGATGCCGGCAATCCCTGGCAGGTGCCGCAGATCCTCGAGGACCTGAAGCCGAAAGCTCAGGAAGAAGGTCTGTGGAACCTGTTCCTGCCGGAATCCGAGCGTGGTGGCGGGCTCACCAACCTCGAATATTCGTCGGCCTGCGAAATCATGGGCCGCGTCGGCTGGGCGTCGGAAGTCTTCAATTGCTCCGCGCCCGACACCGGCAACATGGAAGTGCTGGAGCGTTACGGCAACGAGCGCCACAAGAAGGAATATCTGGAGCCGCTGTTGCAGGGCAAAATCCGCTCGGCCTTCCTGATGACCGAGCCGGACGTTGCATCCTCCGACGCCACGAACATCGCGACGCGGATCGAACGCGACGGCGACGAATATGTCATCAATGGCCGCAAGTGGTGGTCGTCGGGCGTTGGCGATCCGCGCTGCAAGATCGCGATTGTCATGGGCAAGACCGATCCGAAGGCCGACACCTATCGTCAGCAGTCGCAGATTCTCGTGCCGCTCGATGCCAAGGGCGTCAAGGTCGTGCGCATGCTGCCGGTCTTTGGCTATGACGATGCGCCGCACGGACACGCTGAAGTCATTCTCGACAATGTTCGTGTACCCGCCGAAAACCTGTTGCTCGGCGAAGGCCGCGGCTTCGAAATCAGCCAGGGTCGCCTTGGGCCTGGCCGCATTCATCACTGCATGCGCACCATCGGCGTTGCCGAGCGCGCGCTCGAAAAAATGTGCCAGCGCCTGCTGACGCGCGAAGCCTTCGGCAAGAAGATTGCCGATCACTCCGTGTGGGAGCAGCGCGTCGCCGAAGCCCGTACCGAAATCGAGATGTGCCGCCTGCTGACGCTCAAAGCTGCCTACATGATGGACACGGTCGGCAACAAGATTGCCCGTACCGAGATCGCCATGATCAAGGTTGCCGCGCCCCGCATGGCCTTGAAGATCATCGACGATGCCATTCAGGCCCATGGCGGCGGCGGCGTTACCACCGATTTCGGTCTCGCCAAGATGTATTCGGGCATTCGCACCCTGCGTCTGGCCGACGGTCCCGACGAGGTCCACAACCGGACCATCGCAAGACTCGAGTTCAAGAAGTACCAGGAAAAACTTCGCGCAGCGGCCGAGTGATCGCGGTGCGCGCGAAAGTCATTCGCGGGCGCTGCGCCCGCGGCTGAAATGAACCCGGGACGGCCGGCCCTGTAAAACGGGGCCGGCCGTTTTCGCGACCGCCCGCCGGGCGAGATCGAAAAACGAAGAGTAGCGGAACGCAGCCATGACGTCTTCCCCGATGAAACTATACAATGCACAGCTCTCGCCTTTCGCGGCTCGGTGTCGCCTGTCGATCTATGCAAAAGGCCTCGACGTCGAGATGATCGATGTCGGGCCGGGCGCCGTGCCGCCTGAGCTCGACACGCTGACGCCGATGCACAAGGTGCCGTTGCTGGTGCATGGCGATGTGGTGGTGCCTGAATCCGAAACGATCTGCGAGTATCTTGAAGATCTGGGTGCCGGCACGCCATTGCGCCCGGCGGGTGCGCCCGCGCTTGCGCGCATGAGGCTTCTCGCGCGTATCGGCGATCTCTACATCATGGAGCCGATGGGCGAGCTGTTCGGGCAGATCAACCCGCAAGGCCGCGATCAGGCACTGGTCGATCGCGAAATGGCCGAGCTTGAAAAGGGCATTGGCTGGCTTGAACATTACCTCGACGGTTCGCCCTTCGCTGTCGGCGACCGCCTGAGTCTCGCCGATTGCGCCCTGGTGCCAATGCTGTTTTTCTTCGACCAGATCGGCCCGATGTTCGGCCATGCCTCGCCGCTGAAGACATATCCATCGGCCGAGGCATACTACAAAGGCATTCGGGAGCATCCCGCCGCGGCGAAGGTCGTCGCCGAACTCGCTGCAGCGCTGCGGCGCATGATGGGAAGCTAGCGCTCAGCCGCCAACCAGTTTGGCGAGAGCGCGATCGTTCATCGGGTCGTTTGCCGGGCCTTCGTCCGGTTCCATGTGCGGCACCGGCACGACGCAATGCGGCGTGAGCGGCAGTGTCACGGTCACGACCGTGCCCCGGTCGATCTCGCTTTCGATCACCATGGCACCACCATGGAGTTCAGCCAGCGAACGCACCAGTGCAAGACCGAGACCCGTACCTTGCTTGCTCAAAGCCGCGTCGGTCGCTACCTGTTCGAAGGGCTTTCCGAGCCGTGCGATCTGGTCGCCGGGAATGCCGCGTCCATTGTCCGATACGGCAATGCTTATACCACCCGCCGCTTCGCTCACCGTCACCGACACCTTGCCACCCGATGGCGTGAACTTGATCGAGTTCGACAACAGGTTGAGCACGATCTGCTTCAACGCGCGCTCGTCGGCGACAATCTCATCCACCGTCAAATCATCCGACATACGCATGGCGAGGCCGATGCCGTTTTCCTCGGCGCGGCCGCGCACGAGGCGCATACTCGTATCCAGCAGGTGGGACAGGTTCACCTGCTCCAGATGAAGTTCATATTTCCCAGCCTCGATCTTGGACATGTCCAGAATATCGCTGATGAGATCGAGAAGCAGCGCGCCGCTGTCATTAATGAGCTGAGCGTATTCGAGATAGCGCGCATGGCCGAGCTGGCCGAACATCTGCATCCGCAGAATTTCCGAAAAGCCGATGATGGCGTTGAGCGGCGTCCTGAGTTCGTGACTCATGTTGGCAAGGAAGCGCGACTTGGTGCGATTGGCCGCTTCGGCGCGTTCGCGCGCGTCCATCAATTCCATCTCGTGACGCTTGCGTTCGCTGACATTGCGACTGACGCCAATAATCTCGGTCGTGCGCCTGCCGGTGGCGTCGCGCACCGGGCTCATCGTCGTTTCGAGCCAGACGTAGCTGCCGTTTTTGTGCAGGAACCGGTAATCGAACTGAACCTGCCGGCCGTCGACGGCACATTCAATGAAGGCGTCGCGGACACCCAGAAAATCGTCCGGGTGGACCATCGCTTCGTCGATGGGCTTGCCGATGAATTCCTCGGGTGTGCGGCCGAGCACCTGCTCGACTGCCGGCGACATGAAAATAACCTGAGACTGTGTGTCGTAATGCGCGACAATGTCCGACGCCTGCTCGGTCATCAACCGGTACTTGGCCTCGCCTGCCTTCACCGCCAGCTCCGCCTCGACCTCGTCGGTCACATCTTCCGCCATGCCGACCAGCGCGCCGATCTCGCTATGTGCGTCGCCCTCTGCATAGGCATGGGTCTTGATGTAGCGATAGTCGCCATTGTCGGCGAGAAAGCGGGTGACGCAGTTGACCGGCTCCTGCGTTTCGAAGGCATCGAGAAATTTCGACAGCAATTCGTCCCGATCGTCCGGGTGCACAAGGTGTTCGTACCAGTCTCCGCCGCGCGGGAGTTGCGCCTCGTCGCGCCCGAGGATGCGCGCCACGCCGCGTGACCATTGCGGCGCCGGTTCGCCCTTGACCCAACGCCAGTTGCCGAACCGGGCGAGCAGTTCGGCCTCGCGCAGCTGGCTTTCCAGGCGGTGCGTTTCGGTGACGTCGCGCGACACGCAGAGAATGCCCGCGACATCCGGATCGGCCAGCAGGTTTCGGCCGCGCGTCTCGATGCGTCGCCATGTGCCGTTCGCGTGCGGCAGCCGGATCGTCTCCATGACTTCCATGTTTGCGGAATGAACGCTTTCCTCGAAGCGTTTGCGCAGGCGCTCGCAGTCGTCTGGATGCACCAGTTCGAATATGGATTGACCGATCAGAATCTGTTCGTCGACGCCCATGGCCTCGCGTATGGCCGGGCTCTGATAGGTGATGATGCCGTCGCGGTCGACGATAGTTAGAATGTCGCCGGCGTTCTCGACAAGGGCGCGATAGAATCTTTCGATGGGACGCGGTTGCGCATCGTCCACGCACGACGGCGCGGCCCCGGCGGCTGTCGATTCCGTTTTGACGGAACGATCCATCCCAATCCCCACACCCGGCTTGCCGCCGGCCACCTTCAACGCGGACGCTCGTCTCGTCCGTCACCGCCAAAGCTAGGGGGATTTGTTTAACTTTCCCTTGTGTAGCGGATGCCGCTTAACGCGCCGTTAAGCATGTTTGGCGGGTCAATCCGGCCGTTGCAGGATGGTCCATGCATGATCGGCCAGCATCCGGCAGGAATCGCCGAGCGTCATGGCGCGCTCAGAACTCGCATTGCCGTCCAGGCCGCGCTTGTAGACGCCCTGGCTGATGGAAGCGAGACGGAACATCGAAAAGGCGAGATAGAAGTTCCAGTGGGCAATGCCGTCGCGGCCGGCATGGCGGCAATAGGCGGCGACGAATTCCTGCTCGGTCGGCACGCCGGGCGTCTTCGACCGGTCGATCGCACTGGCGCCGCCGGCGACGCCCAGAAGATCGTACATGCAGCAGTAAGCGACATCGGCGAGCGGATGGCCGATGGTGCAAAGCTCCCAGTCGAGCACCGCGATCATGCGTGGTTCGGTCGCATGAAACATCGTATTGCCGAGGCGATAGTCGCCATGCGCAATCGTCACTGACGGCTCGTCGGGAATATGCGCCGGCAGGTAGTTGATAAGTTCTTCCATCGCCGGCACGTCTGCCGTCTGCGCGCCGCGATACTGCTTGATCCAGCGCCCGATCTGGCGCTCGAAATAGTTGCCGGGTTTGCCGAAATCACCCAGACCCACTTTTTCGTAGTCGACCTTGTGAAGTCTGGCAAGATTTTCGGCGAGATTGGCGTAGACCGCGCGACGCTCTTCCTCCGTCGATTCCGGCATGACCGACTCGCGGAAGACGCGGCCTTCCAGATAGTCCATCACATAGAAGGACGTGCCGATGATGCTGTCGTCTTCGCAGAGCGCATACATGTGCGGCACCGGAACATCCGTCTGTGCCAATGCCTTCATCAC
>JAUXOE010000204.1 GCA_030682415.1 Parvibaculum sp. | reverse complement strand
CTCGGCGGCATAAAGAAGCGCGAAGGGCACGCTGAGCTTCGCCACCGCGCGGTTGATGTTGTGGCCATGGGCACGAAAGTTCGCAGCTTCCCATGCCGGCGCGCAAAGCAGTTCGGCCTGTCCGTCTTCGCGGATGCGCGTGCCGCCCTCGATATAGTCGGCCAGGAATGCGCGCGGCCAGGTGCGAAAGGCGCCGCGGCCGAAATAGCGCTCGACCGCCGTGTCGCGACTCTCGAACACGGCGCGCCGCCGTTCGGCCCCGTCGGCCAGCGACATCGGCCCGCCCTTGCGGCCGGTCAGCCGCCACAGTGCCATCATGTAGCGGAACATCGGCGGCGTCATCACCGGGTCGATCAGCACCAGTCCGCGCACCAGGTCGGGCCGTTCCGAGGCCGCCATCACGCTGGCGGCGCCGCCCATCGAATGCCCCATCAGAATGACTTTCCGGCCCGTTGCAGCGTGGAAATCCTCGGCCATGGCGATCAGGTCGTCGCGATAGACATACCAGTTGCGATGTTTGGCCGGGTCGGCCGGCAATGTCGTGTGGCCGTGCCCGCGCGCATCCCAGGCGCGGATGTGAAACTGGTCGGCCAGCGGCCCGAGCAGTTGCTTGTAGGTCGCCCCGTTGAACCCATTGGCATGGGCGAAATGCAGCGGCGCTTTGCCCGTGCCGTCATCCCATTCGAGAAAGGAGATCGCGCCACCCGCCCGCGCCAGTTCGCGGCGCAAAGGCGCCGCCTTCGCAACAACATTCATCAACTCAATCCAGCAATTTCTTCTTGCGCAACCATCCGGCAACCAGCGCCACCGCTTCGGCCATCTTGTCGGGCTGCCCTATATAGTAATGTGTCGCGCCCTTGACGATGTGGAATTCCTTGTCGTCATGCGCGACGCCGGCAAAAATGCGCGCCGCATGAGAAGGCGTGCAGGCATCGTCGGCGCTGTTCTCGACCACCAGCACCGGCACCGAAATATCGCCGGCGCATTTCGGCCCGTCGGCGCGGCTCTCCCGGTACGACCATTGCGACAGCCACGCCCGCAGCGAGCAATAACGCGCCAGCCCCGCCGGCATCATGTTGACGATTTTCGGTTCGCCCATGAAACACCAGTTGGGGCCCTTGCGATCATTGGCGTCGATCGACAGATCCATCCAGCGCGGATCGGCCATCGTGCCATGCACCACGAAACAGAATTCCTCATGGGCGCGTCCCGCCCGTTTCATCGCCGCCAGCTTGTCCTTCACCCAGCCGTCGATCCGCTCCGAACGCGCGATCTGCGCGGCGCGAAAGCGCGCAACGAAAGCATCCGTATAAGGCGGCTGGTTGGGGTTTTGCGGATTGTAGAGATCGAGCTCGACATCGCGGTCCTCCGGGTCCTGCTCGTTGCGGATCGAGGGGTCGAGCCATTCGGTCAGCGTGATCGCGCGGCTGACGTGGGCCGCCAGCTGCAACACCGCATCAGCCGGGATCAGCTTCGCCCCGACAACGTCCACCGCATCGCCCGCCGGCGTCGCGGTGATCCAGGGTTTCTCGGCTTGCGACTGATAAAACATTGACAGCGAGCCGCCGCCCGACCAGCCGGCCAGGATCACTTTTTCATAGCCAAGCTTTTCCTTGGCATAGCGAATGTAATGCCCGAGATCGAGCAGCACCTTCTCCATGATCAGCGCCGAGTCGTTATGCGGATAGCGGCTGCCGCAGGTGAGGCAGGGAATGCCGGCGGCCGCCAGCGCATTCGGCATCGGCAACAGGTTCATCGTTCCGGTCGGATGCATGAACACCAGCACGGTTTTTGAATCGACGCCTTTCGGCTTCAGGTGCTGGCCCTCGACGACGACGGTGTCATGCGCCCCGGCATAGGTTTCCTTGAAGGCGGCCTTTTCCTGCCAGTGCAGGAAGAAGGGGACGCGTTCGACTTCGTAAGGCGCGCTCATTCGGCGGCCCGCGTCGCGGCCTTCTTGAAGTCAGGCTTGCGCTTGTTGAGAAACGCGTCGACCGCTTCGTGATGCTCCGGCGTCGTCCAGCAGATTTTGAGCGCATCGGTCTCGCGCTTCTGGGCGAGCTTCAAATCGGTCTCGCTGGCATTCTGCGTGATCAGTTCCTTGGTCATGCGCAATTGCCGCGACGGGTTCTCGGCCATGAGGTTCGCAATCTCGAACGCCTTGTCGAGAAGGGCGGCCTGCGGCACCACATATTCGCACAAGCCTTTCTCGCGCGCTTCCAAAGCGGGATAAAGCCGCGCCGTCAGCATCATCTCGTTGGCATGCCCCCATCCCATCCGCGCCACGAGGAAATGCGACGAGGCGAGTTCCGGCACGATCCCGACCTTGACGAACACCATGCCGAATTTGGCTTCCTCCGCCGCGACGATGGTGTCGAAGGGCAGGATCATCGTCACGCCGATGCCGACCGCCGGGCCGTTGACGGCCGCCACCATCGGCTTCGAGGAGCGCACCAGTTCGATCCAGTCGACGCCGGCCGGCATCCCGCCCGAACCGCCGGCGGTGTCGTTGCCGGGGTCCTTGCCGTCGAGCCGCGTCTTGAAGGTCGCGTCCATGTCCGCGCCGGCGCAGAAGCCGCGGCCCGCACCCGTCATCACGATGGCGCCGATATCCGGATCGTCATTGGCCGCCATGATCGCATGTGCCTGTTCTTCCGCCATGCGCGGCGTCCAGGCATTGAGCTTGTCGGGCCGGTTGAGCGTGATGAGCGAGATCGCCCCGCGCTTTTCGACCGTGATCTGGCTGTAGTCCATCTGACCGTCCTCCCGGCATTTCTTCTTGGCCGAAGTCTAGGCAGCCCCCGGCACGCCCACAAGGGAGCGCCCGCTCCGCCAGCCTGACGCTGCGTCCGCGGGGCGCTGCGCCGATGGCGGGTTTCGTGTAAAAGGAAGCGCCATCAGCTGCGTGGAGTCCGTCTCTTGTCGATTCTCGATCTTGCCCTTCAGAACATCGTCTCGCCGATGGTCCTGTTCTTCGCGCTGGGTGTTGCCGCGGCGCTGATCCGCTCCGACCTCTCGGTGCCCGAAGCGGCGGCCAAGCTGCTGGCGCTCTATCTGATGCTGGCCATCGGTTTCAAGGGCGGTGCCGAGGTTGCAAAGTCCGGCATCGACGCCACCATGGCGCTGACCATCGGCGCCGGCATATTGCTGTCCTTCTCGATCCCGGTCATCGGCTACGCGCTGCTGCGCCTGACGACACGGCTTTCGGCCGTCGATGCCGCCGCCGTTGCCGGTCACTACGGCTCGATTTCGATCGTCACCTTCGTCGCCGCCACCGAGGCGCTGAAAAGCCTTGGCCTTGCCTATGAAGGCTATCTGATCGCGGTCGCCGCGGTCATGGAGACACCGGCCATCATTGCCGCACTTCTGCTGGCCCGCCGCGGCGCCCCGGCAGAGGCCGGCGGCGAAAGCACCTCGGCGCTGCTGCGCGAGGTCGGCACCAACGGCTCGGTCGTGGTGCTGGTCGGCTCCTTCCTGATCGGCTGGGCCACCGGCGCCGAGGGCATGGCCATGATCGCGCCCTTCATCGTCGATCCCTTCCGCGGCATCCTCTGTCTCTTCCTGCTCGACATGGGACTGGTCGCCGGCCGCGGCCTGCGCCAGGGCGGCAGCAGCCTCTCGCCGGCGCTGATCGGTTTCGGCATTTATTTCCCGCTGCTCTCGGCGGCGCTGACGGGCCTGCTGGCACTCACGCTCGGCCTCTCGGTCGGCGGCACGGCGCTGCTGATCACGCTGGCGGCGTCGGCCTCCTATATCGCGGTGCCGGCCGCCATGCGCCTGGCGCTGCCCGAGGCCAATCCCGCCATCTATCTGACGCTCTCGCTCGGCGTCACCTTTCCCTTCAACCTGACGCTCGGTATCCCGCTCTATGCGGCCCTTGCCCAGCGCATTGCCGGATGAGGTCCGTCATGGAGTTGCATGCCAGGAAACGCATCGACATCGTGCTGGAGGCGCCGGTGCTGAAGCGCCTGACCGATCTGCTCGACCGCCTCGACGTCACCGGCTACACGGTGCTGCCGGTGCTGGGCGGCAAGGGCCATCACGGCGTCTGGAGCCGCGAAGGCCTGCCTTCCTCGGCCGGCGCCATGGTTTCGGTCACGGTCATCGCGGCCGAGGAAAATCTCGACGCGGTGCTCGAGCCGGTCTTCGCATTGGTGAAGCGCCATATCGGCATCGTCACCGTGTCGGATGTCGCGGTGTTGCGGGCCGACCGCTTCTGATCAGGTGCGGCTTTTGAACGCCGCCACCGCCACCGCGATCATCGCCGCGATGACGCCGACAATCGCCAGCATGAAGAGCGTGAAGGTCAGCGAGTTCCAGTCGAGCCCGGTAAAGCCGAGGCCCCGGCCGCCCGTCATCGCCGAAACCACCGAGGCGACGATATTGCCCCAGCCGGTGACAATCAGCCCCCACACGATAATGCCTTGAACGCGCGCACTCATCGTCGCATGCGCCATGGCGGCGGCGACCGCGATCATCAGCATGCCGTTCAGCGCCCCTTCCATATGCGCCATCTTCCAGGCCCGCACATCGCCCGGCCACATCGTCGTCGCCGCCGGATCGAGCGAGGCGACAAGCACCGAAGCGAACGGAAACCCCGCCAGCATCCCGGCGAGAAACACCAGCGCCCCATGCGCCACCAGCGTCATCTGCATGTTCTTGTTCATTTTCTTTCTCCCTTGTTCCGGTTCACCACGCACCCGCCCACATGTCCCAGTCGCGCGACTTGCCGGGCCCCAGCATTGCGAGTTTCGGTCTGCGCGCGAGCATCCATTCGGTAAGGCCGGGCGCCCATGCCATGGCGCCCGCCTGCACCATGTTGAGGCGGCGATAAAGCGACAACGCCTTGTTCATCGCGCGCTCCGGGTCGCTGCCCTCGATCAGCGCTTCGGCCGCCGCCATCGCGCCAAGCCCCGCCCGCGTCATCCCGTCGCCGGTGATGATCGGCGCACCGGCGCCGCTGATGCGGCTGAGGTCGAGCACGCCCTGCTGCCGGCTTGCCGTGAACGACCACGGCGACACCGGCACCCAGGCGGCGGCGGCCGTCTCGTCCGGATCGTCGGGCGCGAGGCCAAGTGCATCGCCCACCGCTTCGAGCTCGGCGCGCAAGGCCCTTTGATGTCCCTCGCGCGCGGCCTCGCTGCCGTCGCGCACGATGCGGTAGAAGATGCCGTAATATTGCGCGCGCGGCGAAAGCGGGTCCTTGAACGGATAGAAGACGCTCATGTCGATGGCGCCGTCGCGATTGATGATGCCGATGAACGAATCCTGCCGCGCAATCGCGCCTGCCGCTTCGAGGCGTGGCGCCGTGAATGTCATCTGCGCGGCGGCAACGAAATGTTTCGGCGCTGGCGGCTGGTGCTGCCACGCCGCCCCGTTGATCGGTTTCGGTGTCCCGTTGACGATCAGCGTGTTCTTTCCATTCGACAGCGCGCGCAATTCGTCATGGCTCGACGCGCCGCTGTCGTCGAAGCGCACGCCGCATGCCGCGGCTCGTTCGTTCAGCGCTGCCATCAGCCGCGAGTTGCGCACGCCATAGGAAAGCGGCGCGCCTTCGCTGCGGTCGCGTTTGACGCCCTTGTTGCTCATCCACGGCTCGACGCGCACCAGCCGCGCCCGCCCGCCATCCATCCGCGCAACGCTCGCCATCTGCCGGTCGGTCTCGGCCTGCCGCCACTCGGCGCCGTAAATGCCGGTCAATATCGTCGCGCGGTCGGTGCCGGACGCCGCCGCGTAATAGTCGATGGAGCGCGCCCGGAGCGTGCAGCCATCGATCAGTTGCCGGGATTCGGAAACCGGCTTGCCCGCCACGATGACGCGGCCCTCGAAGGCGGGTTCGCGCGCCAGTCTGGCCGCCAGCGTAATGGCGCCGATGCCCCGGCTGTTGATGACCACGCTGTCATGGAGGGGTGCGACCCGCTGCGCGGGCACAAGCCGTCCGTCGCGTCCCTTGATTGCCGCCGCCCCCGTCATCTCCCGCCGCGCCTCCCCGCGCGCCCGGACCTCCCCGTCCGGTCCCGGAGCATAGACCCGATGCCGCGCCGATGGCGAGCCCGCTTTGCATGTCCGCGCCCTGCCGCTAGGCTTTAAAAAAAGGGGAGGCACCGATGAATCTGGAACTTCAAGGCAAGCACGTCTTCATCGCCGGCGCGAGCCGCGGCATCGGTCTCGGCATGGCGCGCGCCTTTGCCGCCGAGGGCGCGAAAGTGGCGATGGCCGCGCGCGGCGTCGAGGCGCTGGATACCGCCCGCGATGCGCTGATCGCCGAAGGCGCGAAAGCGGAAAACCTCTTCACCGTCGCCGGCGACATGACGGCGTCGGCCGATATCGCGGTCGCGCTCGACGCGGCGGAGGCAAAGCTCGGGCCCCTTCACTGTGCGATTGCCAATGTCGGCCTGTCGCGCGCGCCTTTGGGCTTCGATGTTTCCGACGAAGACTGGGAAGCCGACATGAAGCAGAACCTTTTCGGTTCCGTCTATCTCGGCCGCGAGGCGCTGCGCCGCATCCTGACACGGGCCCCGGCCGAGCGCGAAGGCGCCAACCTGATTTTCATCTCATCCATCGCCGGCGTCGACGCCATGGGCACCGCGCTCACCTATGCGGCCTCGAAAGCCGGCATCAACCACCAGACGCGCCAGCTCGCCCGCTTCGTCGGCAAGGAAGGCATCCGCGTCAACGCGATCGCGCCCGGCAACATCCTGTTCGAGGACGGCGTCTGGGACAAGAACACCAAGGCGCGTCCCGAAGCCTGGGACCGCTGGATCAAACGCGAAGTGGCGCTGCGCCGCTTCGGCACGGTCGAGGAAATCGCCGACGCCGCCCTCTTTCTCGCCAGCCCGCGCGCCAGCTTCATCAGCGGCGAAGTCATGGTCGTCGATGGCGGGCAGGTGCGGTAGTCGTCCCCTCAATCCTTGCCGATCGTATCGTCCTTGAAGAGCCGCTTGCGCATTTCCTTGTCGAACACCGGATTGTTGCGGCGCAGCCATTCGAGCACCATGATCGCGTGCTCGATTTCCTCATCGCGATTGTGTTCGAGGATTTTCGTCAGGTCGGCGTCGGTGCAGCCCTCGGCGCGCTGGTTGTACCAGTCGACGGCCTCGAGTTCCTCCATCAGCGAGACGATGGCGCGGTGCAGGTTGAGCGCTTCCGCGGACAGGTTTTCTTCGTGCAGGCCTTCGCTCGACATGGGGGCTCCTTTGGGCTTCGGAAATTCGGGTGGTGCTTCCAGCGGGGTTTCCGGGATGATGGCGGTGGTCGGGCGCCGCCGGAAGAACCGCGAGAAAAAACCGCCTTCGCTCATTCAAGGACCAACTGAAAATGGCGCCGGGCAAGGCGCGGGAACGCCGGGAAGTCGGCAAGCCGCTCCCCGCCCGCCTCTTTTAGCATAAGCACCGCTTTTTCGCGCGCCCCCTCGTCGAGCCCATGCAAAAAATCGAGCGCCCGTTGCAGCATCCACAGGTCGAACGGAAAGATGACGCGTTTGCCGGTCACGCCTTCCAGCGTGAAGTCGTGAAGCCCGATCCCCCGCGCCAGCGGCTTTGCGCGGTCGGCTTCAGGCAGCGCCGTCACATGCGCATTGAAGGCCGCCGCGGTCGCAAGGAGCACCGGCAGATATTCGCGCATGATGCGCGCAAGCACCGGCTGCAGCGTCGCCGGCACTTCGTCGTCGGCAAGGAATTCGCCACCCTTCGGTCGCAGCGGCTTCGACATCCGCTCGACCCAGCGCGCGACGTTGGGCGCGATCCGCTTCATCAATTCGCCCGACACCGGGTCGCGATACTGATGCGCATATAGCGGCCCGTAGAGTCCGAAATCGCCGATCGAGGGCCGCGTCCCGAAAAGAAAATCATGCGCGGCGAAATGTGCGTCGAGTTCGCCGAGCAATCCCTCATAGGATGTCTCGACCGCCGGGCCCGTTTCGGGCGTCACGCCGAGCGCCGGCAACGCGCCGGCAAAGGGTCGCGCCGTCTGCTCGCCGACTTCGCGTTGTCCGGCTTCGTCGAGATCGGGCCGCGACAGCTTGCCGAATTCGAGCACGATCCAGTCGCGGTTCTTGGTCCAGCGGTAATGCATGGCCGGCAGCTTCAGCCATTCGTCGGCCCACGCCTCGATGACGAGCGCCGCGAGCTTCTGCCGCGCGCCTTGCGGATAGACCGAGGCCTCGGGAAAACGCGCCTCGAAATTGTCGATGATTTCGGAGGAGTCCTGCCAGGTCTCGCCGTCCGGCGTCGCGACGACCGGGATCACCGGCCAGCCGACACGCGGCAATATGATGTCCTTGTAGACATCGCGCGTCGCCAGCACTTCCGAAAACGGAATGCGCTTGTAGCGCAGATAGGCGCGCACCTTGCCGGTGAAGTAGCTCGCCTCGGCGCCGTAAAGTTCATATCCCTGCGTCATGCGAACGTTTCCCTGTATGCGGCCTGCCGATTATGGCCCACCCGCCCCCAGGGGCGGGTCGAAAAATTCGTGCGCGAATTTTCCGGGGCGGGGGTTCTTCTAACTATCGGCACAAATCATGTCAATTTAACCCGTCCGCCTCACCGCCCCAGCACCTCCGCCGCCTCCGCGCCCGACAGCACCTCGAGATGCAGCGCCTGCCGGCATTCGTCGAGACAGGCAATGATCCGCTTCGGGGCGCCGTTGGCGACATAGAAGAAGAGATTGTAGCGCGCCCCCTCGGCCGTGCCCGGCAGCGCAATATTGCTCTGCGCATCGAGTTGCCACACGGCGTCATGCGGCGGCGGTCCCGCGCCGTTGGGCGTCGCTGCCACCAGCAGCGCCGTCGCCCGCGCCCGCCGCGCGCCTGTTGCCTCCCCGCCGGCAAATTCATTGAAGCGAATGTCGTAGCGCGGATCGAAGCCTGCGCCGCCCGGCGGCGTCGCGCCGGGCGCCAGCGCCAGGATCGACACCGGATCGGCCGAGCCAAAGGCCACCCATGCCTGTCCCTCCACCGGCACCAATGCCTGCCCCTGCGGTGCGCAGACCCTGACCAGCCAGCCGTTGAAGGGCGGCGGCACCTCGGCCGTCATGCCTTCGGGGGCGTTGGCGCAGAGAAAATCACTCGCATCCGGCGCTGCGGCGGCGGCCTTGGTCGGCGCCGTCGTCGCGGCAGGCCGGCGCGGCGGTGGCAATGGCGTCATGGTGTCATCCGCCGGTGCGACCCCGGCGGCGGCGCGCATCGGCGCCAGATCGGGGCCGAGATCGGGCAGCGGATCGCCCGGCTCCCACACCGGCACGCCTTGCGCCGGCAAGGCGGCAATCGTCAATGCCACGCAAAGCGCCGCTGCCAGCCGTCGCATATGGCCTCCCTCGCAAATTTCCCGGCATTCCCCGCGCCACAATAGGTCGGAAGTCGTCGCAGCGTAAAGACGCGGATGCCGAAGCTCAGCGTCTTCTTGCCGTGCCGACGAAACTTTCCACGGCGACGCGCTTCTCGGTTCTCAGAATCGCCGTTTCAATTGCGCCGATCTCGAAATCATGTGTCGTGGCCATGTCCCGCAGATAGGCCTCGGTATGCCGGAAGCGCCGCGTCGGTCCGATCGCATAGCCGCCTTCCGCCGCGTCCGATTTCTCGGTCGAGAAAACAAACCACCCGCCACGCGCCAGTACGCGCGCAAGCCCGGAAAAAAGCGCCGCGAGATCGCCGAGATAGATCAGCGTGTCGCAGGCAATGGCGAGTGTGCAGCTGCTTTCGGTCTCGGCCGCCAGAAAGGCAAGCAGATCGCCGGCGACGACGCGGTCGTAATATCCGCTCGCCTCGGCCGCCGCCACCATGCGCGGGCTGAGATCGACCCCCGTCAGTGTCGCGCAGAAAGGGCGGAACGCCCTCCCCGAAAGGCCCGTGCCGCAACCCAGATCGATGCCCGCATGTTGTTCGCTGGCGGAAAGGCCGGCGCGCATTGCCGCGTCGCGCAATATGTCAGGCCCCTGATAGGCAAGCGCCCCCGTCATATGGGTGTCGTAACGCGGCGCATAGCCGTCGAACAGGGCCCGCACATAGGCCGCACTCGCGCGCTTCGGCGGACCGGCCGCGGCCATCTCGGCAAGCCGGATCGTCGCGCCGCGCCGGTCGGCGGGGTCGTGCGCCTGCGCGGCATCGAAATGCCGTGCCGCCCGCGCCGCCTCGTCCATCGACGCCCAGCATTCGCCAAGACGGAAATGCGCTTCGGCGCGGGCGTTGATGTCGGTATCGCTCTCACCGGTCGCCAGCCGCAGCACGCGTTCGAAATCGCCGATGGCGCGCGGAATGTCGTCGGCGGTGAGGCGCGCCAGCCCGAGCGCCAGCAAGACCTCCGTCGAACGCCCGTCGAGAAAGCTCGCCTCATTGAGAAGCGAGAGGGCCTCCTGGTGCCGGCCGCAAAGTCCGAGCGCCCGCGCCATCGTGATCAGCGCACCCGTGCCGGCGCTTCCCTCCGCCACCAGCGGCTCGATCAGCGTGGCGGCCCGCTCCGGCTCTCCCATGTCGATCAGGCAGCGGCCAAGCGCCGCCGCGAGACCGGGCGGGCGGCGGCCGGCGATCCATGTCGCCGCTTCGGCCGCGGCATGGGCGAACGCCGCGTCCCGCGCGCCGCTGGCGATGAGCCGTTCCATCTCGGCCAGCGGATCATCTGTTGACAGACAATCCCCCGCTGCCGCGGTCCCTGGCGGGGCGGCAGCGGCGAGGGTATCCCGGTCGGCGGGGCCGTCGAAAAGCGGGGACATCTTTTTTGGCTGCACTCACGAAAACGCCGGACGGAGTTATCCCCGCCCGGCGACCGGCTTTATGCGCCCCTCCGGCGGCGCCCGCAAGTGGCGCCGCCGGGATTTGTGACAGTTTTGTGACAGAGGGGGGGTCTTCAGTCTTTCACGCTGCACTTGCCGTTGTTGATGACGACGGCGTCCCGCGCCTTAACGCGCGCCCGGAACGATATGATTCCCTTGTCTTTCCAGAGATCGACCGTGATCGTATCCCCGGGGAAGACCGGCGCCGAGAAGCGCACGTCGAACCCGGTGATCTTGGTCGGATCGTAATCCAGCGCCTGCGAGATGATGGCGCGGCAGCAGGTACCGTAGGTGCACAGCCCGTGCAGGATCGGCTTGGGGAATCCGACCGCTTTGGCGAATTCGGGATCCGAATGCAGCGGGTTGCGGTCGCCCGACAGGCGATAGAGAAGTGCCTGTCCTGCAAGGGTTTCTGCGTCGATGCTCATGTCCGGTTCGCGCTCGGGCAGGGCGTGCGGTTGCGGCGCGCCCTCGCGCGGACCGCCGAAGCCGCCATCGCCACGCGCGAAGATGGTCGATGTCAGTGTACAGAGCTTGTCGCCGCTTTTCTTCTCGTTGATGTTGGTTTCGGTGACGATAATGGCGCCCTTGCCCTCGCCCTTGTCCCAGGCACCGACGACGCGGCTGTCTGTCACAATCTGAGCTGCGACCGGCAAGGGCTTGTAAAGCTTCAGCTTTTGTTCGCCGTGCACGACCATCGCATAATTGATGCCGCTGTTGCCGATGGCGCC
>JAUXOE010000203.1 GCA_030682415.1 Parvibaculum sp. | reverse complement strand
GCTTGTCGCCGATTTCCAGATGATGGCGGCGCCGACAAGTGCCATCGGAATCGACAGCATCATGCCCATGGTCAGCCATTGGCCGAACAGGAAGCCGATTTGCGCATCGGGCTCGCGGAAAAACTCGACAATGGTGCGTGCAACGCCGTAGCCGGCGATGAAGCCACCCATCACGACGCCCGGCTTTTGCAGCATGCCGAAGCGATGTGTCAGCAGGCGCAGCACAAAGAAGAGCACAATACCTTCAAGGGCGGCCTCGTAGAGCTGGCTCGGGTGACGTGGAAATGGACCGGCGCCCGGGAAAATCACGCCCCAGGGCGCATCGGTGATACGGCCCCAGAGTTCGGCATTGATGAAGTTGGCAATGCGGCCAAAAAAGAGACCGATGGGCGCGGCCGCGCTCACCAGGTCCATCATCGTCAAGGCAGGGAAGCCGCGCTTGCGGGCAAACCAGAACATGGCGACGAGAACGCCGAAGGCGCCGCCATGGAAGCTCATGCCGCCTTGCCAGACATAGAGAATTTCGAGCGGGTGCTGAAAGAAGTATCCCGGGTTGTAGACCAGCACATAGCCGAGACGACCGCCGAGAATGACACCGAGTGCTGCCCAAAGGAGCGCGTCGTCGACATCGAGCCGTGTGACCGGCGATTTGCCCGGCCACAGGCGCGGCGTTTCAGCCAGCGCGACGATATAGCGCCAGCCCAGAATGAGGCCGGCAATGAAGGAGAGCGCGTACCAGCGGATGGCGAAGGGGCCGATCTGGATCAACACCGGGTCGATTTCGGGGAAGGGCATAGGATTTGGCCTCGGTGTGGCCCCTGCGACGGGCGATGGCGCGCTAGTTTGCCTCCGGGCCCCTTCATGTCAAGGAAAGCACCTTGTGCAGCCCGCGTCGTTCGGTCCGGTTCGCATTCGCGCCGCAAAGCGCTATCTTTCCGGGCGAAGGCATAACCGGAGACCTGCCCATGACCCAGACGCAGAATCGTATTCTCGACGAGCTCGGCCGGCTTTTCACCAACGCCGCCGGTGCGGCGCAGGGTGTCCGTACCGAAGTCGAGACGCTGATCCGGGCTCAGGCCGAGCGGCTGGTTGCCGATATGGATCTGGTCGGCCGGGAGGAATTCGACGCCGTGCGGGCGATGGCCCAACTTGCCCGGGAGGAGAACGAGGCGCTCAAGGCCCGGATCGACGTGCTGGAAGCGGCGCTTGCCGCGAAGAGGGGCAAGCCCGCAAAGCTGTCCGCCAGCAGCGCCATTGGCGATGGCGCCTGATCGCGCCTTTGGTTTCCCACAGCTTTTGTCTCGATTTCAGCCAGGCAATGGTCCCTCAGGGTTGCGCCGACTCAACGCATCATGCACGTTAGGTATCGTGTGTAGAGGCGGGAGCGCCTACTAGATATGGGGTTTCGGCCTCATTCAGTGGCATCCGATGCGGGGGAACGAATGAAAGGCACAGTCGCCGAGACTGCGGAATTCGACGGCAATCCCCTCGATCTTCTTGAGCAGGTGGCGTCCGTCCGCGACTGGTTTTTCGAACGAAGCCACGAAGACGAACTGAATATCTGTGTGGCCGGCGATTGGCGCGACTATCAGATCTCGCTCAACTGGCGCGACGATCTTTCCGGACTCCATGTCGCCTGCGCGCTTGATCTGCGGGTGCCACCCGAGAAGCGGCCGGTGATCCGCCATCTTCTGACACTGATCAATGAGCAATTGTGGTCCGGTCATTTCGACATCTGGTCGGATGACGGCGTTGTGCTGTTTCGCAACAGTCTGCTTTTGTGCGGCGGTGCGGCGGCCACGCCGGAGCAATGTGAGGCGCTGTTGCGTCTCGCGGTCGAGGCCTGTGAGCGCTATTATCCCGCCATGCAATTCGTCATGTGGGCGGGCAAATCGGCTGAAGAAGCCATCGCCGCGGCCATGTTCGAGACACAAGGCCGGGCCTGATCCGGCTTGCCCGGTTCCGGCGACTTCAATCAAATGACGGTTTCTGCCATGACACTTTCTCTCGAGCGCCCGTTGGTTCTGGTGGGCGCGGGCAAGATGGGCGGTGCACTTCTTTCCGGATGGCTCGAGCATGGGCTATCGCCGGCGCAGGTCTTTGTGCTTGAGCCCGCACCGGCATCCGAGATCGAACAACTTGTGGCCGCCAGGAATATTGCGCTCAACGCCTCGGTACGCGACATCGCCGCCGCGCGGCCGGCCGTGGTGCTGATCGCGGTCAAGCCGCAGGCCATGGGTGAGGTGCTGCCGGCGCTTTCGCTTCTCGTGCACCCCGAAACGCTGTTTATCTCGATTGCCGCGGGCACCGGCCTTCATCGGCTCAAGGAACTGCTTGGCGCCGAGGTGCATGCGGTGCGCACAATGCCCAATACGCCCGCCGCTATCGGACGCGGCATCACCATCGCCTGCGCCAACGAGCGGGCGACACCGGCACAGAGGGAGATCGCACAACAGCTTTTTGCTGCGGTTGGTGAAGTTGGCTGGGTCGAGAGCGAAGCACATTTCGACGCCGTGACGGCGATTTCCGGCAGCGGCCCGGCCTATGTGTTCTACATGGTCGAATGTCTTGCGGCGGCGGGGGAGGCGCTGGGCCTCGATCCGGCGACGGCAATGAAGCTGGCGCGCGAGACGGTGAGCGGCTCCGGTGAAATGCTGCATCGTTCGCCTGAGGCGGCGTCCCAGCTTCGGGCCAATGTGACCTCGCCGGGCGGTACGACGGCCGCTGCACTTGACGTCCTGATGGGTGAGGGCGGTTTGTCGCCCCTTCTGCGGCGTGCGGCGCTCGCGGCGCGCGACCGGGGGCGCGCGCTCGGCAAATAGGTCATTGCCACCTCGTCAAGCGTGGCGCGACGTCCTATCTTCCTTTCACATCACCTTGTGTTTCCAGGGAACGACGAGATGGCCGCCAAACGCGATCCCGAGGAGAAGATCATCGATGCCGCATTCAAGCTTGCGGCGTCACGCGGCTGGACGGATCTTTCGCTGGCCGAGATTGCCAAATCGGCGCGTATCGGTCTGCCGGCGCTTTACGGGACATTCGGCTCGAAGGGCGAGATTCTCGCCGCTTTCAGCCGGCGCATCGATGCCGAAGTGCTGCAATTGGCGTCGGAGGAAGATCTCGCGGGCGAGGCAGCACGGGACAGGTTGTTCGATGTGCTGATGATGCGCTTCGACGCGCTCACAGCCTACAAACCGGCGCTGAAGCGCATTGCCCGGGATATTGGACGCGATCCAGTGTCGGCTGCGGGCCTGATGCGGCCGATGCTGCAATCATTGGGCTGGATGCTGGAAGCGGCCGGGATCGACAGTTCAGGCCTGGTAGGTGCCTTGCGCGTGCGGGGGCTTGCGTTGGTGTGGGGTGCCGTGTTCCGGGTCTGGCTTGAAGATGGCGACGATCAGGCCCAGACAATGGCCGAACTTGATCGCAGGTTACGGCGTGGCGAAGCGTTTATCGAACGATTGCACGGCCTTGGTCGGCGTGAACGCGCGGCTGGCGCGGCGGCGTAAGCCGTCAGAAATGAAAAACACGACAGGCAGTGATGTGTTCTCCTTTCCATTCGAGGATTTCGACCACGCGTTTGCGGCCCTTTTCGTCACCATTGAGAATGCGCCAATACTCGATTGCGGCACGGCCGGCACCATCTTTTTCATCCGAAATCGCACCGAGAATCTCGGCTTTGAAACTCCTGAGCCGCCCGGCCGATGCTTCGGCATAGGCGCGAATCTCGGCGCGCCCGCGCAAGGTCCCGTCGGCGATGTTCATCCGCTCGACGACGACCGAACTCATATGGGTGGCATCGGGCGCATAGATGGCCTCGATGTGAGCCGGATCGAGGCTTTGCCACGCCGCCTGCCAGCGAGCGACCATGTCCGGGAGTGTCATTGGGGCCGACTCCGTCTGCCATTCAATTGCGTTTCCAGCGCCGCGATTGTTTACCGGCCACCCCAAGATAAGTCAATAATGCTGACTTATCTTGGGGTGGCTTCAACTGGAAACGGCGCTCTCAGACGGGCACGTGGATGACGGCGCGCAATCCGCCCATCGGGCTGCGGGCCAGCACAATGTCGCCGCCATGGCCGCGTGCGATGTCGCGGGCAATCGCGAGCCCCAGGCCGGAGCCGCCGTCTTCCAGATTGCGCGCGGCATCAAGCCGGTAGAACGGGCGGAAAACCTCTTCAAGCTGATCCTCGGGAATGCCGACGCCGTCGTCGTCGACAAATATGTCGATGCCACCGCCATCATTGGCGTCATCGGCGTCGTGGATCGCCGTCACCCAGACATGCGTGGCGTGTCTGCAGGCATTGTCGATGATGTTGGTGAGGCAGCGTTTGAAGGCATTGCGCCGGAGCGGCAAGATGAGATCGCCATGCAGGTCGAGCCGCAGGTCGTAGCCTTTGCGCTGCGCGTCGGTCCGTACTTCCTCGATGAGCTCGGCGAGATCGGTTTCTTCCGACGTCTCGCCCTGGTGCCCGCGGGCGAATTCGAGGTAGTCCTCCAGCATGCGCTCCATCTCGGCGATGTCGGCGCGCAAGTCGTCGATTTCGGGTCCTTCGCCCAGCATTGCAAGCTGCAGTTTGAAGCGGGTCAAAGGTGTTCTGAGATCGTGGCTGACACCGGCCAGCATCGCAGTGCGCTGCTCGATCTGGCGCTGGATGCGCGCACGCATGTCGAGGAAGGCCTGGGCGGCGCTTCTCACTTCGGTGGCGCCTTGTGGCCGGAAGCTCGGCACGTCGCGGCCCATTCCGAAAGACTCCGCGGCTTCCGCCAGACGCTCGATGGGACGAATCTGGTTTCGCAGGAAGACCATCGCCACGATGATCAGCACGACCGACGTGCCGAACATCCAGACCAGAAAGATATGCCAGTTCGACGCGTAGACATGCGACGCTGGCGTCAGGACGCGCATGACACCGCCATTGTAGGCGATGCGGATATCGACATATTTGTCGTATTGCGCTGTGTTGATCCAGAAAGGCCGCGCAATGCGCAGACGCAATTCGTCGTTGAGCGAACTGTCCAGCAGGCTGCCTGTCGAAGAAGGCGTTTCGGGCAGGACTTCACCGTCGAGGAACGCAATCGGCAAACCGATATGTGCATTTACCCTCGCGGCAATCCTGGTGGCCTGACGGGGTGTCTGATTTTCTTCGAACTCGGCGAGTATCAGCGCAATCTCCGCTACGGTCTTTGCCGACAATCGCTGCGTTACCAATTGCCAATGACGTTCCAGAAAAACGTAGGTAACGACGAATTGCAGCAACACCATGGGCGCAATGATGATGATCAGCGAGCGGCCGTAGAGACCGCTCGGCAGCAGTCTCTTCATTATCTGGAACGGGCGCCATGTCATGGGCGCTCCTTTTGTGCGCTCGGCCTGCGCGTTCATCTGAACCTCGGTTTGCATGTCGATCGCTGTCAGTCAGGCATCAGTGCGTAGCCTTCGCCGCGCACGGTTTGCAAATAGACCGGGTTTCGCGGGTCGGTTTCGAGCTTGCGCCGCAGGCGGTTGATCTGAACGTCGATCGAGCGCTCGGCGGCCTCGTTGTCGCACAGGTCCATGCGCGACAGCGGTTTTCCCGGATTGGCCGCGAAGATGCGCAGCAGCTGAATTTCACGTGTTGTCAGCCGGATTTGCCTGTCGCCGTTCCAAAGCTCGCCTCGCGTTGTGTTGAAACGACATGATCCGAGAGAAACCTCGTCATGCCGCACAGCGCCGGGCGCCTGTGCGCGTCGCAGGATCGTGCCGATCCGCAGCAGAAGTTCGCGTGGCTCGAAGGGCTTGGCCAGATAGTCGTCGGCGCCGCGTTCCAGCCCGTCGATACGATCGCTGGCCTCGCCACGCGCGGTCAGCATCAGGATCGGTACCGTCGAATTGCGGCGCAGGTCGCGCGTCAGATCGAGGCCGCTTTCGCCAGGCATCATGATGTCGAGCACCAGCAGGTCGAATGACAGACCGGCCAGCCGCGCGCGCGCCTCGGCCGCATTCTCGGCCGCCGTTACGCGATAACCGTTGTCGGAGAGGTAGCGCTTCAGCAGTTCACGGATGCGGCGATCGTCATCGACGACCAGAATATGGGGCGCGTCGTCTGACGGACCGGCTTTTTCGGCCGTCTTTGGCTGGGCGTCTGTCGTCGCTTCCGTCGTCACCTGAAAACCTTCCCGGCGTTTCCGCTCAGCGTGCGGGTGTCTTTGCGATCAAGGATTCGACTTCCGGCCGGTCGTCTTCGTTCAC
>JAUXOE010000175.1 GCA_030682415.1 Parvibaculum sp. | reverse complement strand
TGGCCGCGGCGGTCAGACCATTGAGGCCCGCGCCTATGACGATCGCATCGTGACGCTCCATGCGTCCCTACTCCACACACGCTCCGTCCGCCTCAGGTTCTACCTACCCGAAACGTGCCGGATTGACACGCTCCCGAGACGAATGTTTCCCGGCGATCCGCTGCATCGCCGTGCGATTTACCATGTATGTCCGGGACTTCCTTGCCTTCGATGCGTAAACCACAAAGCATGGTTAACGCATCGTTCGTCCCGGCCAGCAGGACCGCGTTGCAAATTGTCAGCCAGCGCTGGTGCCTGCGGCCGCAACGACAATTGCGTCGAAGGCGGCGCGTATGCGGGCCTGACTTTCGAACAATTCGGCTTCGAGCGCGGCGAAGTCGGGCGCGTTGCCGGCGCGCGCCAGCAGCGCCTTCAGGCCGATCGTCGCTTCGGCCGGATTGAAGACGCCTTCGACGCAGATGCGGATGACCTGGGTCAGATTGTGATTGAGGCCGATGGCGGCGACAAGCATGTCGGCGGTATCGGGCGGCAGCAGACCGGCAGCGGCGATGCGCGACAGCGCGGTGCGGGTGTGCGGGTCAAGGATTTCGGGATGGCTGCTGCCGTGGATCAGCTGCAGGTACTGGCAGATGAATTCGATATCGACCAGGCCACCGCGCACATGCTTCAGCTCCCAGGGATCGGCGCTGACACGCTCTTTCGCGATGCGGGCGCGCATGTCGGCGACATCGGCGGCGATTTGCGCCGTGTCGCGGGTGGCGCACAGGGTTTTGCCGATCGCGGCGGCAACACGCGCGCGCAGATCTTCGGGGCCGGCAATCGGGCGCGCCCGCGTCAGCGCCATGTGTTCCCAGGTCCAGGCTTCGCTCTGCTGATAGGCGACGAAACTTTCGAAAGCGGTGGCGATGGGCCCGGCATTGCCGGAGGGACGCAGGCGCATGTCGACTTCGTAGAGCTTGCCTTCGGCGGTCGGCGCGGTCAGGGCGCCGATCAGTTGCTGGCAGACGCGCGCATAATATTGCGCGGCGTAGAGCGGGCGCTCGCCGTCCGACATCGCATCGGGATCGTCGAGATCGTAGATCACGATCAGATCGAGATCGGAACTGGCGCTCATCTCGGCGCTGCCGAGCTTGCCCATGGCGACGACGCAGAAGCGGCCGCCGGGCATGCGGCCATGCCGTTCGGCGACGCGGGTTTCGGCGACGGGGGCGAGGACCGCCACCAGCTCGGCGGCGAGGGCCGCATAGGCGGGGCCCGCCTCCTCGGCATCGGCGCTGCCGGTCAACACGCGCACGCCGAGACGGAAGCGGTATTCGCGCGCCCAGACGCGCACGAAATCGAGCGTGTCCTGATAGTCGCTGGCGTGAACCAGCATATCGGCGAGGCTGCGATGCAGATCGGCCGGATCGGGCAAGCCCTTGAAGAAGTCGGGATCGACGACCGCTTCGAGCACGCGCGGGTTCTGGCTCAGATAGCGCGCCAGGCGCGGCGCGGTGCCGCAAATGCCGGCCAGCAGATCGAGCAGGCTCGGATTGGAGTAGAGCATCGAGAAAAGCTGGACGCCGGCCGGCAGGCCGGTGAGGAACTTGTCGAAGCGGGAAAAGGCGGTGTCGGGGCTCGAGGTGCGCGAGAGCGCGCGCAGCAGCGCCGGCATCAGGCTGGTCAGCAATTCGCGTGAGCGCGGCGTGCGCGTTGCCAGGAAGCGCCCCGTATGCCAGCCGCGAATGGCCTCCGACATCTCCGAGACTTTTTCGAAGCCCAGACCGCGCAGCGTCTCGAGCGTTTCGGGATCGTCCTCGGTGCCGGTGAAGACCAGACTGCCGCCGTCCTCGCCGAGCGGCGGCGCCGTCTCGAACAGCTTGGCGTAGTGACCCTGCACGCATTGCAGCCGCTTGGTCAGTTCTTCCGAAAACGACGCGCGGCTGTCGAAGCCCATGAAGCAGGCGACATGATCGAGCCCCTCGTCTGTCTTCGGCAGCGTGTGGGTCTGCTCGTCGTCGATCATCTGCAGGCGGTGCTCGAGCTTGCGCAGAAAGCGATAGGCGTCCTTCAGTTCGGCCGCCGCTTCGGGCGCGATCCATTGCTTGCGCGCCAGCTCGTCGAGCATCGCGCAGGTCTGCTTGCCGCGCAGTTCGTGATCGCGGCCGCCGGCGATCAATTGCTGCGTCTGGACGAAAAACTCGATCTCGCGGATGCCGCCACGGCCAAGCTTGATGTTGTGAACGGCGACGGCGACGACGCCATGGCCGCCGACGGCGTGGATCTGGCGCTTCATCGAATGAATGTCGTCGATGGCGGCGTAGTCGAGATTCTTGCGCCAGATATAGGGCGTCAGGATTTTCAGGAAGCGCTCGCCGGCCGCGATGTCGCCGGCAACGGCGCGGGCCTTGATGAAGGCGGCGCGCTCCCAGTTCTGGCCGCGGCTTTCGTAATAGCTCTCGGCCGCCGGCAGCGAGACCGCGACCGGCGTGCCGCCCGGATCTGGGCGCAGGCGCAGATCGGTGCGGAAGACATAGCCGTCGCCGGTCCGTTCCTGCAGCAGCTTGACGAGGTCCTTGGTCAGGCGGACGAAAAAATCGCCGTCGTCGAGACCCTGTTTCAACGGCAGCTGGCCGGGCTCGTAGAAGACGACGAGGTCGATGTCGCTCGAATAGTTCAGCTCCCGGGCGCCGTATTTGCCCATACCGAGCACGGCCAGACCCGAGCCGCGCGCCGAAACCTCTTCCGGTGGGCGGGCGATCTGGCCGCGTCTGGCCGCATCGGCGAGGAGCCAGTCGATGCCGGCGCCGACCGCCGCATCGGCGAAAGTGCTCAATGCGCCGGTGACCGCTTCCAGGTCCCAGGCGCCGCAGATGTCCGCCATGGCGATCAGCAGCGCCGCTTCGGACTTGGCCATGCGCAGGGCGGCCATGATGTCGGCCTGCGTCGCGCAGGCGGCGGCGCCCTGCACGCGGCCGATCAGATCGTCCAGCGCCGTTTCAGGCGTGAGCGCCAGAAGGCGCGGCAGCCATTCGGGATGGCGGCGCAGGATGCGGGTCAGAAAGGGGGAATTGCCCTGGATCGAGGCCAGAAGATGACGAACGGCCACGTCGTCGAGCAGCGCCGCCAGCGCGTGGGCCGGATCGTCCGCCGGGGCGGCACGCGCTGCCTCGATATCGCCGGTCTCGCGGGCGACGCGCGCCTGATCGTGAGGTTGCGGCGCCAGGGACGCCCATTCGCGCAGCGTCTTGGCGCCGCCTGCCCTTGTCACGTGCCTCGTCCTTCGTCCTTTGCGCGCCGGTCCGGCGCACAAGCTAGCAGATTCCCGTTCAGCGGCCGGCGATCGGGAGGTGCAGGCTGACCTTGAGCCCGGGATGATTGTCGTCCAGCCGGATCTTGCCGCCATGCAGCCGGGTCACGGCGGCAACGAGGCTGAGACCGAGACCGCTGCCCGGCGTGTTGCGGCTGGCCTCGAGCCGCACGAAGCGCTCGAGAACATGTTGCCGCTCTTCCGCCGGGATGCCGACGCCGTGATCGGCAACGGCCAGGATGACGCCGCGGCCGGGCTGCTCCGGATCGGCCGCGGCCGAGACCGTGATGCTGCGCTCGACATCGGGCGCCGATGGCCGCCCGTGTTTGACCGCATTGTCGAGAAGATTGGCGGTCGCCTGCGAGAGCAACTCGCGATTGCCGCGGATCTGCAGGCCCTCCTGCACATCGACATGCAATGTCATGCCGCTTTGTTCGGCAACGGGCTCGTAGAGTTCGGCGGCGTCGTTGACGATCACCGCGAGATCGACCCAGGTCATCGATTCGCGCAGCGAGCCCGCTTCGGCGCGCGCGATCATCAGCAGCGCATTGAAAGTGCCCAGCAGGTTGTCGGCCTCGGCGATGGTGCGTTCGAGCGCGTGACGGTAGTCGGCCGGCGAGGCTTCCTGCATCAATGTGACTTCGAGGCGGTTGCGCAGGCGGTTGAGCGGGCTGCGCAGATCATGCGCGATATTGTCGGTGACCTGCCGCATGCCGGTCATCAGCGCCTCGATCTGATCGAGCATGGCGTTGAGGTTGCGGCCCAGCTGATCGAGTTCGTCACCCGTGCCGGCAATGGGCAGGCGCTGCGAAAGATCGCCCTCCATGATGTCGCGGCTCGACTTGTTGATGTCGTCGACGCGGGCCAGCATGTTGCGGCTCATGAAGAGACCACCGGCCAGACCGAGCGCCACCGTCATGGCGATCGCCCAGATCAGCGCGTTGGTGATCAGGCTTTCGATCTCGCGCCGTTCCTGCACGTCGCGACCGACCAGCAGGAAATAGCCTTCCTGCAGGAAAAAGGCGCGGGCGCGGGCCGCCTTCACTTCCGTGCCGTCGAGCGTCTTGCGGTTGTAGTCGAAATCGAACCAGCCGTCGGGACCGACTGTCACCGAGGGACGCGCGTCCAGCGTGCCCGCCAGAACGCGGCCGGCAGGGTCGAGCACGAGATAGAGGCTCTGGCCGGGATCGCGCGAGCGCTGGATGACGGTGTGGACCAGAAGCGGCAGTCCGCCTTGCCGGTATTGCTCGGCAAGGCCGGCAATTTCGGCCTCCACCGCCTCGTCGGTCTGGCGGGCCAGAAAACCGGCGGTATTCCAATAGACATAGGCCAGAAGCGTGATCGCCGAAGCGGCAAACAACGCCAGATAGATGACCGCGAGCCGAAAGGTCGAGGTCTTGAGGAGATTAGTCAGCGGCACGTAGCGAGTATCCGGCTCCCCGAACGGTATGCAAGAGCGGCTGCTGGAAATTCTTGTCGATCTTGGCTCGCAGCCGCGAGATATGCACATCGATCACATTTGTCTGCGGGTCGAAATGATACTCCCAGACGTTCTCCAGCAACATGGTCCGGGTGACGACCTGGCCCGCATGCTTCATCAGATATTCGAGCAGCCGGAATTCGCGCGGCTGGAGGTCGATTTCCTGGCCTTCGCGGACGACTTTCCGGGCCAGCAGGTCGATTTCAAGATTGCCGACCTGAAGCCGGGTGCGGACCTGGTCAGGATTGGAGCGGCGCACCAGCACTTCGATTCGGGCCAGCAATTCGGCGAAGGCGTAGGGTTTGGTCAGATAATCGTCGCCGCCAGCCTTCAGGCCCTTGATGCGGTCGTCCACTTCGCCGAGGGCGGACAGAAACAGCACCGGCGTCCTGACGGCCTCTTCCCGCAAGGTCTCGACGACGCTCAGGCCGTCGCGCTTCGGCAGCATCCGGTCGACGATCATCACGTCGAAGGTGCTGGAGAAAGCCAGCGTCAGGCCTTCCTCGCCATCTGCCGCGTGATCGACGATATGGCCACTTTCGCGCAGGCCCTTCACGACATAGGCGGCGGCTTCCAGGTCGTCCTCGATCACCAGAATGCGCATGTTCCAATCAAACTCCCAGCTCTCGATGGCGCCTGCGACGGCAGGCAAACGGGCGAACCGCGCCGCCGATGCTGCGGGGGGGTGGCATCGGACGGCGCGGTCCTGCAGCCCAAATCCGGTGGGGTCCGGGCTGCATCGTTACCATGCGTCCGCCCCTTCCGTTCCCCGGGGGCGTGAGGCGCTTACGATTTGTTCAACGACAGCGCCACGAAGCGCTGCTGTTCTTCACTGCGCAAAAGCAGAAGCACCGAGCTCTTGTCGGCCTTGCTTGCCGCTTCCACGCCGGCCACGACGTCGCCGGGCTTCTTCACGTCCTTGCCGGAAACCTTCACGATCACATCGCCGGGACGCACACCCTTTTCGGCTGCGTCGCTGGCCGGATCGACACTCTGCACGACCACGCCATCGGGCGTTTCGGCCAACGCAAGTCCAAGGCTCATCGTTGCACCGGCAGCCGGCGTCTCGCTCGGTGTTGCGGCGGCCACATCGATCGTGTCGGGGAAAGTGCCGATATTGGCGGTCAGCGTGCGGCGCTTGCCGTCGCGCCAAACGACGATCTTCGAGCGTGTGTCGGGTTTGAGTTCGGCGACAGTGCGGCTGACCGCGCGGACATCTTCCATGTCCTTGCCATCGACATTGAGAATGACGTCGCCGGTCAGGACGCCGGCCTTCTTTGCCGGGCTGTCCTCGGCCACCTGCGCCACAAGTGCACCTTGCGGTTTGTCGAGCGCCAGCGAGGTTGCCATTTCCGGGTCGACCTGCTGGATCGTGACGCCGAGCCAGCCGCGCGTGACCCGGCCGCTTTCCTTGAGATCGGCGATCACCTTCGAGGCGATCGAAGACGGAATGGCAAAGCCGATGCCGACGCTGCCGCCGGTCGGCGAAAAGATCGCCGTATTGACGCCGATCACATTGCCATGCACGTCGAAGGTCGGACCGCCGGAATTGCCGCGGTTGATCGAGGCGTCGATCTGAATGAAATCGTCATAAGGGCCGGCGCCGATTTCACGGCCGCGCGCCGATACAATGCCCGTCGTGACCGTGCCGCCGAGACCGAAAGGATTGCCGACGGCCAGCACCCAGTCGCCAACGCGAACCGTGTCGGAGTTGCCGAAGGCCACATAGGGAAGATCGGTCTTGCTCTCGATCTTGACCAGCGCCAGATCGGTCTTCGGGTCGCGGCCGATCAGCTTTGCGGCCATCTCGGTGCCGTCATTGCGGACGACGGTGATGTCCTTGCCCTCGCCGACGACGTGGTTGTTGGTGACGACATAACCATCGGCCGAGATAATGAAGCCCGATCCCAATGCCATCGCCTGACGTCCGCGCGGCGCACTACCCGGGTCCTGCGGCTGCAAATCGCGGAAGAAACGCTCGAACGGGCTGCCGGGCGGAAACGGCAGATCGGGAACGCCGGCCGGCGCGCGAACGGCGCGCTCCTCGGCGACGCGAATGCTGACCACGGCGGGACTGACTTTTTCCACAAGGTCGGCAAAGCTCGGCAGGTTCTCAAGGGCGCCGGCTGCGGGCGCGGCCGACCTTGTGTCGAGTGGCTGGGCCTGCACACCGGAAGTCGCGAGCACCAAGGCCAGAGCGCCGAACGCCATGGAAACGACGTAGTTTTTTCCGCCCATCGTCATTGCAGTGATCTCCTGTCGATGCGGTCCAACCGCACTGCACACATTACTTTGGGGATCAGCATCATGTCCTGATCCTTACCAATTCATGTCTGGAATATTACAAATCCGTAAGGCCAAAATATGGCGGCGTTATTCGGATTTGTCCGCCGTTTCGGCGTTTGTCAGCGCCGCCAGACGTGCCTCTTCATCGGCCGTCAGGCGCTGGTTCCCATCGCCGGTCCGGGCCCGGCGCAGTATCAGCAGCGCAACGCCACCGCCGACCACGAGCACGAGACCCGGCGCCAGCCAGAGCAACCATGTCGCCGGCGTGAAAGGCGGCGTCATCAGAACGAAGTCGCCGTACCGCGCAACGACAAAGGCAAACACCTCGGCATCGGTGTCGCCGGCGCGGATGCGATCTCGAACCACGGCGCGAAGGTCGCGCGCGAGTTCGGCATCGGAATCGTCGATCGACTGATTCTGACAAACGAGGCAACGAAGTTCCTTCGAAATTGCGCGAGCGCGGGCTTCGGCGGCGGGGTCGTCGAGCATCTCCGACGGATCGAGCGCGGCAAAGCCGGGCGCGACGAGCGCCAGAAGAAGCAGAATGGCTGCCAGCGCTGCGCGCATGGGCCTATTCCGCGGCTACGGGCCGCGCGCCCGCATGAGTCTTTGCATTTACCGGCGCACCGACGCGCAAACGCCGGTCGGTCAGCGATATGGCGCCGCCGATTGCCATGATCATGCCGCCGATCCATATCCATGGCGCCAGCGCGTTGCGATAGGCCCGCACGACCCATTTGCCCTCGCCGGCCACATCGCCCAATACGACATAGATGTCGCTCAACCAGTTGGTATGGATGCCGGCTTCGGTTTTTTCCTGCCGCTCAGCCGGAAAGCGCCGCTTCTCGGGCATCAGGCGGGCGACAAAGCGGTCGCCGCGATCAATGCGGACGACGCCGGTCGTTGCCTCGAAGTTCGGGCCATCGCGCATGCCGACCGCCTCGAGCGTCAGCGTGTACCCAGCCAGCTGCGTGCTTTCGCCGGGCGCGAGCGCAACGATGGTCTCGGCGCGCCATGCCGTGACGCCGACAATGCCCGCCACCGCAATGCCGAGACCGCCATGCGCCAGCGCCATGCCCCAGGCCGCGCGTGGCGAACGGCGCGCACGGGCCATGCTCTCCGTGAGCGGGACCGAAAAGAGCTTGATGCGCCAGGCGATTTCCGATGCCGCGCCGGCGACCAGCCAGACCGCCAGCGCAATGCCGAGCGGTGCAAGCCATGGGCCGTCCCACATGAAGGCATAGGCAAGCAGCATCGCGACGAATGCGAGACCGGCGGCGACCATCAGCCGTTCGGCGGCGCCCTGAATGTCAGCCCGCTTCCAGCCAAGAAAGGGACCGAAGGGCACCAGCAGCAACAGCACAACGAAAATCGGCACGAAAGTCAGATTGAAGAATGTCGGTCCCACCGTGATCTTGGGTCCGTTCACGGCATCAAGCAGCAATGGATAGAGCGTACCGAAAAACACCGCAGCGGTGGCCGCCGCCAGCAGCAGATTGTTGACCAGCAGCGCGCCTTCGCGGCTAACCGGCGCAAAGATGCCGCCGGTCTTCAGCAAGGGCGCGCGCCACGCGTAAAGCGCCAGCGATCCGCCAACGAAAAAAATAAGGATGCCGAGAATGAAAATGCCACGCTCGGGGTCGACCGCAAAAGCGTGAACCGACGTCAGCACGCCGGAGCGCACGAGAAACGTCCCCAACAGCGACAATGAGAAAGCGATGATGGCAAGCAGCAACGTCCAGCTTTTCAGCGCACCGCGCTTTTCGGCGACAATCGCAGAATGCAAGAGCGCCGTGCCAACGATCCACGGCATCAGCGAGGCGTTCTCGACCGGGTCCCAGAACCAGAAACCGCCCCAACCCAGCGTGTAATAGGCCCACCACGAACCCATGGCGATGCCGATGGTCAGCGACAGCCATGCGGCCAGCGCCCAGGGGCGAACCCAACGCGCCCAGCTCGCGTCGACACGGCCTTCGATCAAGGCGGCGACAGCAAATGAGAAGGTCATCGAGTAGCCGACATAGCCGGCATAGAGCCAGGGCGGATGGAAAGCGAGCGCCCGATCCTGCAGCAGCGGGTTGAGGCCGGTTCCTTCGAACGGCGCCGGATCGAGGCGAATGAAGGGATTGGAGGTCAAAACGATGAAGAGCAGGAAGGCAACCGCAATCGACGCCTGGACCGACAACACACGCGCGCGCAATGTGTCGGGCAGGTTGCGGCCGAAGAGTGCCACCATCGCACCGAACAGCGCGAGGATCAGCACCCAGAGAACCATCGAACCCTCGTGATTGCCCCAAACGCCGGAGATCTTGTAGATCAGCGGCTTTGCCGAATGCGAATTGTCGTAGGCGAGCTTCAGCGAGAAATCCGAGACAAGGAAAGCCCAGGTCAGCGCGGCGAAGGCGAGCGATACCAGCGCGAGCTGCAATAACGCTGCCGGACCGGCAATCGCCATGAGCGCCGCATCGCGGCGATAGGCACCCAGCATCGGTGCGACCGTCTGCGCGATCGCAACGGCCAGCGCCAGCACCAGCGCGAAATGGCCAATCTCGACAATCATGGGTAACTGCCCTGCCCGTAAGTCTCGGCATGGGAGGCTTCGGCGCCTTCACCCTGCCAGTTGCCGCCGCGCTTCAGCGCGTCGACGACTTCGGGCGGCATGTAGGTTTCGTCGTGCTTGGCGAGCACCGTGTCGGCGGCGAATGTTCCGTCTTCGAGCAACATACCCTCGGCGATGACGCCCTGGTTCTCGCGGAAGAGATCGGGAAGGATGCCGCGATAGGAAACGGTGATCGTCTCGACCATATCGGTGACGTTAAAGCGCGCGGCGCCGTCGGCGAGCGTTTCGACCGACCCGGTTTCCACGAGACCGCCGAGGCGAATGCGCTGACCCGGCGCCACCTCGCGTTCGACAACGTCGCTGGGGCTGTAGAAAAAGACGATGCTGTCGCGCATCGCATAAAGCACCAGCCCGACGGCCAGCGCCAGAATGGCAAGGCCGACGGCGATGAAGGCGGCGCGGCGCTGCTTGCGCGTCATGACTGTTCCTTTGTCCCTGTCACAAGGCTCCGGGATGGCAAGATATAGCGGGGGCCGCCGGGCCGATCAAACCGCTAAATGGTCGCGGCAATAGGGGTTTTTGTTCCAAAATGAGGGTTAAAGCCCCAATATCATCCTTGTCGCCGGGCCCGCGATGCCATCGGCAACGAGGCCGTATTCCTTCTGGAAGGATTTGAGCGCGCCTTCGAGACCCGCATCGAACACACCATCGACATTGATCGCGTAGCCCTCCTTCACCAGCGCCTCTTCCAGGGCGCGAACATCGGCGCCGGTCATGCAGGGCGTCGTCAGACGCAGGTTGCGCGTCGCGGCGTCGACGGCCGAGACGGGCACAGGCGGGCGATAGTCGAAAACGGTCTGGTCGATCCGGACGCCGCGCACTGTCATCGGCAGCGCGAGTTGCCAGTTCTTCGTTCCAATCAATGTCTCGAAGGTGTCCATGCGGTAGACGGTTTTTCCAAGCAGCGTATTCGGATGGGTGGCGAGCCAGTTCCGCCGCTCCTTCACGTAAGCCGCAACCCAGGCGCGCTCGCCAGCTGCTGACGGCTGGCCCATTTTCGCCAGCGTCCGGTCGCGCATGGCGGCCCATGAGCCATGGATCGTGCTGTCATAGACGACCGCAATGGAGAGCGGCTCGACGAGGCCGAGCCTTGCGGCGGCTTCGGCCGATGGCCGCCAGAACACACGATCGAAGAAATTGTCCTGTGTTTCCCGCATGACAGGATCGGCGCCGGCGTCTTTCAACAAGCCGCGAAACGTCATGTCGTTGTCGAGGCGCAGATCGATATCGGCGAGACGCTGCAGATAGGGTTTCAGCGCGCCGGCATAGGCCGCGCCTTGTGCCGCGCAATAGGCCTTGATCAACAGGTAGAGATTGCCGCTGCCGAGCGTCGTCTGCGCCATGCCGTAGGTCAGGTGCCCGCTATCGCCGACCAGCAATGTCACGCGGCCATAGTCGCCCTGCGCGCGGCCGGTCTCGAAAATATTGACGACGGCCTTGGCCGTCTGCTTCTGAAGTTCAGTCAGCATGCTGCTCCTCCGCCCGAACGCGCCACCGGCGCGAGTCGGTGGCCATGCTAACCCAGCGCACCCGATACCGGGGATTACTCTTTGGCCGTTTCGGCCTCAATGCCGGTAATCCGGGCCTGAACGGCGGGCGCCCAGAGGGCGCCGTCCGGCGCATCGGCCAGCATCGCTTTCCAGCGGGCGAGCGCGGCATCTCGGCGGCCCTCGTCGTAATCGGCGACCCCAAGAAAATACTGCGCACGCGGTTCGGATGGATCGAGCGCGGCGGCTTTCTCGAAGTCGGCCTTCGCGCCAGGCGTCACACGGCCCTCCGCAGCAAACACGCGCGCCTCGCCGCGCGCCGCCAGCCGATCCGCCGTCGCGCCGTCGAGAATGATTGCCCGCGTCCATGCGCCGGCCGCGTCGTCGTAGCGGCCGAGGCGCAGATAGGTCGGCGCAATCAGCTCCCATCCCTGCAGGTCGTCCGGTTCCGCCTTCAGGCGCCGCTCGATGCGAACCACCAAGGCCTCGACGGGCAGACTGTCGGCCGAAACCGCCAGGCGCGGCGCGAGCGGGCGATCCGGTAGCCCGGGCGAGCCGGCCTGCAAATAAACGGCAAGCGTCAGAAGCGGCACGCCCAGGGCGAGCGCAACGGCCATGCCCTTGCGCCAGCGCGGATTGGCAATCGTGGAGGTTCGCGCCAGCTTTTGCCGCGCCTCGTCGGCGGCCAGCAGGCGGCGCGAAACTTCGACACGTGCCGCATCCGCCTCGGCCGCGCCGATCACGCCCCGGTCCAGATCCCGGCCGATTTCGGCAAGCTGGTCGCGATAAAGTGCAACCTCGCTGTCGCCGGCGCCGGCGCGCACTCGGTCTGCCGTCCACAAGGGGCGCAGCAGCAGCAGCACGACCACGCCCGCCATGACGGCGAGCGCGACGAAAAGCGGAATGTCGCCAAAAAATGCCAAGGACGCGCCTTTCGCATGGGCTGTTGCGGGACGCCTCTTGTATAGAGGCTGACGGCGCGGCGCAAAAGCGGCGCAGGGACGCAGGTGGCGGACGCTGACGGCTTTGCGGATTGCAGCCCGGCGGCTAGTCTCCGGCGCAACGTGGAAATCAGGAGGTGCCGGTGCTGCGGATCGTCAAGACGGGTGGATTGGGTCTCATCGGCTGCGCGCTGGCGGTGCTGGCCATCATTCTGGTGCGGGGCGCCATCGAAGCCCCTGCCCCGCTCGACCCGGCAGCGCTGATCGAGCGCGCCACCGACTACGACGTGGTCATTCGCCGCGATGAATGGGGCGTTCCGCATGTTCTCGGCAAGACGGATGCCGATGCCGCTTTCGGCGTCGGCTTTGCGCATGCCGAGGACGATTATGCGACGATCGAGGAGGTCGCCATCGCGACGCGCGGTCAGCTTGCTTCGATCAAGGGACAGCAGGCCGCCGTCAGCGACTATCTCGTTCACCTGATGCGCGTGTGGGAAACCGTCGAGGCGCGTTACGACAGCGATCTCAGCCCGGAGGTTCGGCGTGTCATCGAAGCCTATGCGGACGGCGTCAACTACTAGGCGGCCGGCCGTCCGGATCGGGTGGTGCCGGGCTTCCTGCCCCTGACCGGCAAGGATGTCGCCGCCGGCTTCATGTTCAAGACGCCGTTCTTCTACGGCCTCGATAAAACGCTGACGGCAATTTTCGAAGGACGAATCGGCACGGCCGGCGGCCTTTCCAAGGAAGGTGTCGACGCCTTCCTGCCGACACAAAAGCCTCTGCCGGTCGGTTCCAATGCCGTCGCCCTGAGCCCGGCGCGCTCGGCCGACGGCACGACCCGGCTGCTCGTCAACTCGCATCAGCCTTTTACCGGGCCTGTTGCCTGGTGGGAGGCGGTTGTGCGCAGCGAGGAAGGCTGGCACGTGGCCGGCGGATTTTTTCCCGGCACGCCTTTCATGCTGCACGGACACAACCGGCATCTTGGATGGGCCAATACGGTCAACGAGCCGGATCTCATCGACGTCTATGCGCTGACCGTCAATCCCGACAATGCGGATCAGTATTGGCTCGACAATGAGTGGCGCAACTTCGAAAAACAGGTGGCGACAATTCGCGTCGATCTCTGGGGTCCGTTCTGGTGGACGGCCAAACGCGACGTTCTGTTTTCCGCACATGGGCCGGTGCTGAAAACCGATGCCGGCGCCTATGCCGTTCGTTATGCGGGGATGGGTGAAATCCGCCAGGTCGAGCAATATTACGCGCTCAACAAGGCCACACAGCTCGGCGAATGGATCGAAGCCATGAAGCTGCAGGCGCTGCCCAGCATCAACTACATCTATGCCGACCGGCAGGGCAACATCGCCTATGTCTACAATGCGCAATTTCCGGCGCGCGCCGATGGGCCCGATTGGTCGGGCGTCCTGCCCGGCGACGATTCAGGCCTGATCTGGCAGGGCTATCTGCCCTTCGATGCGGTGCCGAAGCTCTTCAATCCCAATTCAGGCTTTCTCTACAACGCCAACAACACGCCGTTCCGCGCGACGGCCGCAAACGACAATCTGAAGCCGGAAGATTTTCCGGCGTCGATGGGTATCCAGACCGACATGACCAACCGGGCGTTGCGCGCCGAGGAGACATGGGGCGCCGACCGGTCGATCACGGCCGAGGCATTCCGTGTCTACAAATACGATCTCCAGTACAGCGACGGCTCGCATATGGCGAAACTGATCGACCAGATATTGCAGGCCGACGCCGGTGACGATGCCGATCTGGCGGAGGCACAGCGCATTCTCGCCGGTTGGGACCGCGTGGCGAACCAGGAGAGCCGGGGTGCGGCTCTCGGCATCTTGATGGCCGAACCGGTGGTCCGGGCCGGCCTTGCCGGGCGCGAGGCGCCGGCGGCACTCGATACGCTGCGCGACGCGATCGGAACGCTCAAGACCCATCACGGCCGGCTCGATCCGGCATGGGGCGAGGTCAACAGGCTGAGACGCGGCAGCGTCGACCTGCCGGTGGATGGCGGGCCCGATACGCTGCGGGCGATCTACGGTGCGCTGCAAGACGACGGCACATTGACAGCGCGGGGCGGC
>JAUXOE010000172.1 GCA_030682415.1 Parvibaculum sp. | reverse complement strand
AGCACCGATGCCGAAAGCGCGCCGACCTCGACGCTGTAGCGCAGCACGTCGCCGACGCGGCGGACCGACGGCGTGCCGAACCAGACACCCTCCGGCCCGTCGACAATCAGTTGCGGCGCCGGACATCCCGGCGCACAGCCGGTGAACTCGATTTCAAGGACCGGCGCCGCGGCATCGCGCCAGCCGACCGTCACCGCCTGGTCCGCGTCCAGCGGCCGGGGCAGATGCGCAAGCGCGCCGACAAGGCGCATCAGATCGACCGACGGCTCGGCGCGGGCGCCCTCGCCGGCCGGCGGCACGGTCAACGTCAGCGCCGCCTCGCGCGGCACGCAGATCGTGTCCGAACAAACGCCATAGGACATGGCCAGGCGCAAGATGGCCGGCAGGGCCGCGTCGGCCGGCTGCACGCGCAGCGGCCATGTCACCTGGTCGAGATATCCGAAGGTCACATCGCCCGGGTCGTCGAAACGGCGCGGCGCCGGCCAGCTCAGATCGACGTCCTCGATATTTTCCGATTCCGACCAGTCGAAAGCCGGGGCGATGCCGCTGTCGCCCGGATTTTTCCAATAGGTTTTCCAGCCGGGTTCAAGCTGCATTTCGACGCCGGCAAGAAAGGGCGCGCCGTCATGCGCGGTCACGGCGGCCGACATGCGCACAATCGAGGCGCTGTCGGCCGTGGCGGCAAGGGCGGGCAGCGATAGCGCCAGCGCCAGCGCGCATAGTGCCGTTGTCCATAAAGCCTTCATGCCCGACATATCCCGGTTCCGTCCTGCCCGTTTCGGGCCGCTGGCGCCCCCAGGCGCGCCATCCCGATTGTTCTATCAAAATATTGCGTGAAAAGAACGACCGCGTTTCATTGCCGAGGCCGGCGGCACATGGCGCGTGACATCACGCGGCCAAGAGGGCAGGATTTCAGCTGTGCCTGCGCGCCACGCGCCAACAGCCGGAGACTGGCTGCCCATGAGCCCGATGTCGTCGGATTTGAGTTGCCCGCCCGAGGAAACCGGGTTCCTCGAAGGCAAGATGCTGATCGCCATGCCATCGATCGGCGATGTCCGCTTCGCGCGCACGCTGATCTATATGTGCGTTCACAATCCCGATGGCGCCATGGGCATCGTCGTCAACAAACCGGCGCCCGACATCACCTTTGCCGATCTTCTCGACCGGCTGTCGATCGATATGCCGCGCAAGGTCGCGGAGATCGACTGCCCCGTTCTTGTCGGCGGGCCGGTCGAAACGGGGCGCGGTTTCGTGCTGCATACGCAAGACTATTTCTCGGAAGAGTCGACCCTGCCCGTCGATGAGGATGTCGGGCTTACGGCGAGTGTCGACATATTGCGCGCCATGGCGGGCGGCCATGGCCCGCGGCACGCCCTTCTTGCGCTTGGCTATGCCGGCTGGGCGCCCGGCCAGCTCGATGCCGAAATCCAGTCCAATGGCTGGCTCCATTGCGATACGGATTCCGACTTGCTGTTCGGTCTCGACATCGAAACAAAATATCAAAAGGCGCTGGCGAAGCTCGGCGTCGACATTTCATTGCTTTCGGCCGATGCGGGGCACGCCTGAGGCGCGGCGCATCAACGGCGCCAATGACGGGTGATAAAGTCGAGCGCTTCCGAAGCGCGCATCGGCTGGCCAAAATAATAGCCCTGTCCGTAGTCGCAGCCCATATTCGCCAGATCCTGCGCCTGCGTTTCGCTTTCGGTGCCTTCGGCGACCACTTCCATGCCAAGGTCGTGCGCCAATGTCACCATCGAGCGGATGATCAGCGGCGTTTCGCGATCGGCCGACATGCCGGCGACAAATGAGCGGTCGATCTTCAAGGTGTCGAACGGGAAGCGCTGCAGGTAACTCAGGCTCGAATAGCCGGTGCCGAAATCATCGAGCGAAAGGCCGGCGCCCAGCGCCTTGAGGCGCGTCAACATCGTCGCGGCGAATTCGGGGTTCTCCATCACCAGCGACTCCGTCACTTCGAGCTTCAGCGATCCGCGTTCGACGTCGATGCGGTTCAGCACGCGCTTCACGTCCTCGATCAGATCGTGACGCAGCAACTGACGGCTCGACACGTTGACGCTGGCGAAGAGCGGGCGCTCCATCGGAAACAGTTTCTGCCAGGTCGCCAATTCCTCGCTGGCGGCGCGCAAGGCAAAGCGGCCGATATCGGTGATAATGCCCATCTCTTCGGCCAAGGGCACAAAGCTGTCCGGCATCTGCAGGCCGTCCTTGGGATGGTTCCAGCGGATCAGCGCCTCAAAGCCGCGCACGCCGCCATCGATCAGCGACATGATCGGCTGATAGTAGAGTTCCATCTCCTTGCGTTCGATGGCGTGGCGCAAATCCGTTTCAAGCGTCAGATGATCGTCGGTTTCGGCGCGCATCGCCGGCTCGAACATGTCGATCCGCGCCTTTCCCGAGCGCTTGGCGCGATACATGGCGATTTCGACTTCGGTGAAGAGGTCTTCCGGATTCTCGTGCGCGTCTTCGCAAATGGCGACGCCGATCGAGGAGGTCGGGTAGACCTCGTGCCCGGCGACCTCGATCGGCTGGCGCAGAAATTCGCTGGCCTGTTCGGCAAAGGCCAGTGCGTCCTCGCGCTGGGTGCGGGATGTCAGCAGCACGGCAAAGGCGTCGCCGTCGATGCGCGCCACCGTGTCATCCTGCGTGATCAGCGACTCGAGCCGGCGTGCGATCGCGATCAGCAAGGCGTCGCCGCCTGAATGCCCGAGGCTGTCATTGACGGTCTTGAAACGGTCGAGGTCGATCAGCAGGATCGCGGCGCGCGGGCGATCGAGCAGGTCCGGCCGGCGAATGGCGCGTTCGAGACGGTCCATGAAGAGGGCGCGATTGGGGAGGCCCGTCAGACTGTCATGCACGCTGTCATGCAGCAGACGTTCCTCGGCATGTTTCCGCGCCGAGATGTCGCGAACCGTGCCGATGCAGCGCGCGGTGCCGGTGTCGGCGGCGGCGACGCAGCTTGCGCTCAGCGCAACCCAGCGGAAAACACCATCCGAATGACGCATCCGGAATTCAAGCGTGAAGGCGACATTGCCGCGATGGAAATAGGCGTTGAGGGCGGTGCGATAG
>JAUXOE010000168.1 GCA_030682415.1 Parvibaculum sp. | reverse complement strand
CATGCGCCCTGAGCGCCGCAACAAGATCAACGTGCTGATCTTTTTCGACATTGGTGGCTCGATGGACAGCCACATCAAGCTCTGCGAGGAATTGTTCTCGGCCGCGCGCACCGAATTCAAGAACCTCGAATATTTCTACTTCCACAACTGCCTCTATGAGGGCGTCTGGAAGGACAACCGCCGCCGCCATGCCGAGAAAATGTCGACATGGGACGTGCTTCACAAATATCCGTCCGACTACAAGGTTATCTTCGTCGGCGACGCCACCATGTCGCCTTACGAGATCACCTATGCCGGCGGCTCGGTCGAGCATTGGAACGAAGAGCCCGGCGGCATCTGGCTTGAGCGCGTCAACCAGATTTACGAAAGCGCCATCTGGATCAACCCGATCCCCGAGCGCCACTGGGAATACACGCCTTCTCTCCAGATCATCAAGCAGATCATGGGCGAACGCATGTTCCCGCTGACCCTGGAAGGTCTCGACCACGCGATGCGTGAGCTCTCGCGCTAGCGCCTTGTATCGCTGTCGATCCGGCCGTCGACCAGATGCACATTGCGTGGCGCTGCGTCGGCGAAATCCTTGTCATGCGTAACGGCGATCACGGTGCGGCCCTGCTTCGCCGCGAGGTCGGCGAAGATGCCCTGCACGATCTCGCTGTTGCGCATGTCGAGATTGCCGGTCGGCTCGTCGGCGAGGATCACCGCCGGATCGTTGGCCAGCGCCCGGGCAACCGCAACGCGCTGGCGCTGTCCACCCGAAAGCTGGTCGGGCCGCTTCTTCGCCTGATCGTCGATTTCGAAATCCTTGAGCAGCGCCATGCCGCGTGCATGAATTTCATCGTCGTCGAGCCGCCCGAGCCGTTGCATCGGCAATGTCACATTGTGCAGCACCGTGAATTCGGGCAGCAGAAAATGAAACTGGAAAACGAAGCCGAGCTTGGCGAGACGCACTTCGGCGAGCTTATCGACCGAGTAGCCCGACGTGTCTTCGCCATCGATGAACACATGACCTTTGGTCGGCAGGTCAAGCAATCCGAGCAGGTAGAGCAGCGACGACTTGCCGGAGCCAGAGGGCCCTGTAACGCTGACGAACTCGCCGCGTCGAATCGAAAGGTCGATATCGCGCACCAGGGTCACCGGCACCGCTTCCTGCAGGATGCGCGTGACGCCCCTGAGTTCGATGACCGGCACCTCGCCTGCGGTCGCGTTCATGTTGCACCTCGGATGATGTCGACGGGCCTGACCTGCGCCGCCTTGCGCGCCGGAAACCACGCCGCAGCAACCGCCGACGAAACCGCAAAAAGTCCGCCAATGCCGAACTGGAAAAACCCGATGGCAAGCGGCAGGCGCTGCGTGTCCATCAGGCCCGGCACGTTGATCTCGACCGAGCCGAGCATTTGCAGCAACACCAGCCCGATCCCCCAGCCAAGCACCATGCCGATCAATCCGACAAACACGCCCTGCACCAGAAAAATCCACTGAATGTCGGCAGCCCGAAACCCCATCGACATGAGGATCGCGATGTCGCGCCTCTTTTCCATCACGATGGTCGAAATGATGTTGAATATCCCGAAGGAAGCGACGGCCATGATCGCCCCGACGATCGAATAGGTAATGACGTTGCGGATGACAAACAGACCCAGAAAGTCCCGGTTCACTTCCTGCCAGGATTCCGTGCGATAGCCCCAGCGCGCTTCAAGCTGGGCGGCTATATCCTCGGCGATGTCGGGATCGGCTATCTTGATGCGGATACGATTGGCGATGAACGGCTTGTCGAGAAGGACCTGCGCATCCTTAATCAGCATATAGGCCTGACCTTCATCGAGCAGCAGGTTGCCGGTGCGGAAGATGCCGACCACTTTCATCCGCCGGACCAGCCCGGTCGGCGACACCACGGTCGCAAGATCGTCCATGCCGAGGCCAAGGCGGGTTGCCATGCCGCGGCCGATGACCATGCCCTGCGACGAGGTCTTGAGGCGCATAAGGCTGCCTTCGCGCATATTGTCCTCTATCGTCGTCAGGAATCTCTCCTTCTCGGGATCGATCCCCGCGATGCCGGCACTGGCATCCTTGGACGCATAGCGGACAATTGCCTGTCCCATGAGCGCCGCCTCGGCGATCACGCCGGGCTGCTGCGACAGTTCCTCGACTTTTGCACCGTGATTTTTGATGCCGCGCAGATATTCGCGCGGCTTGGTGCTGGAAAGCGTCACCGCGCCCTCGGGAAACGCCATGAAAACCGGCTGCGGTGCCGCAGCGCGGAATTCGTCCTTGATGGTGATGTGCGGCGCATTGTCGAGCAGCCGTCGCACCATGTCCTGTTCCGAACCCGACATCAGCGCCGACGTGGCAACGAAAAATCCAACGCCGAGCGCCACGCCCAGCGTCGAAACGATGGTCTGCCGCCGCCGATAGGAAAGCTGGGCAGCCGCAATGCCGATGCTGACGCGCCAGAACATGGGAAACCTCTAGCTGCCGTCGCGCGCCCGCACACGCTGGCCTTCGGCGAGGCCCGCCTGTGCATTGACGATGATCATGTCCGCATCCGAAAGACCCGAGAGAATTTCGGCTTCCGCGCTCCCCACAGCGCCAAGCGTTACCGGCCGGAGCCGCGCCCGGCCTCCATCGACGGTCCAGACGGAAGCCCCTGCCAGCGCCGACAGCGGCACAAGCAGCGCGTTCTCCTCGCGTCGCACGACGATATTGATCTCGGTGGTCATGCCGGAGACAAGCGGCGTGTCGTCGGGCAGCGCGATATAGACGCGATAGGTGCGCGCCACAGGATCGCCATGGGGCGTGATGCCGCTGACCTTGCCCTCGAGCACCCGCCCGGCGAAGGCATCGGCGCGGATCAGCGCATCCTGTCCGCGTTCGACCTTCAGAATGTCTTCCTCGTCGACTTCGGCATCGATCTGCAGCGCCGACGCGTCGCCGACCATGAAGAGTACCTGTCCCGGCTGCGCCATATCGCCGATCTTGAGCTGGTTCTCCGAACGCAGGACCGTTCCGGCAATGGGCGCGGTGATGAAATGTTCGTCGAGCCGCGCCTGTGCGCCCTGCAGCGCCGCAACAGCCGCGGCATGCGCCGTTTCCATCTGATCGAGGACGGCGGCGCTGACATGCCCGGCGCGGCGCAGCGTACGCGTGCGTTCCAGCTCCGAAGCCGCGAGTTGCAACCGCGCACCGAGCTCCTGTACACGGGAAATTTCTTCACGTGCATCGATTACGGCGAGGACATTTCCGGCCTCGACGGTCGCGCCCTCCCGCGCCACCACTTCCGTCAACCGGCCGGAAATCTTGGTGCCGACCCGCGCATAGGAAATCGGTTCAACGGTTCCCGTGGCATAGACCGCCTCGACGGCCATCCCGCGTGCCGGCGCCGCCGTCTGAACGGACGGCGCACGCAGAAACAGGAAATAGACCGCGGCCAACAGAAGAATGGCAAGCGCGACGCCGCCACTCCAGATCATGCGCTGTTGCAAAATGCCTCCGCCGCTGGTCGGGTTGTTCACAGATGGTATCTTGTATAGCAGAGTCGACGGCAGGACGCGCGCTGGAGCAACAGGCGCAATGTCGCATTGTGGAGGGAAAAAAGATGAAGGGCAGCGAAATCGAGACAAAGGTAATCCGGGGCTTTGCCTGGGCCGATCTGGCAATCACCTTGCCCTTCGCCCTGCCCTTCATCGCCGAAGCGGTGATCGCCCTGCTTTATTTCGTCGACAGGTGGCTCGGCTTCGACACGCCCTCGGTCATGTTCGAGACGGGCCCCTTCGGCCTGATGTTCGTCCATATCATGGGCGTGCTGGGTGTTCTCTGGGCGATGGCGCGGTTGCGCCGCCCGGAAGCCGATCTGGCGCGGATGGACGCCCGCGCGCGCCTCGCCGTAACGGTGCTGATTCTCTATGCGATCGCGCTCGGCGCGACACCGGTGCTGTGGCTTTTCGTGCTCACGGAGGTCGCCGGAAGCGCCGCGCAATTCGCGGTGCTGCGACATAAGTCAACTCAGTGAAAATCGCGGCTCTTCGGCACGAAACGCGCCGCACGCAATCGCCGCTCCGCGTGCCGGGCGGTCACGACTTCGCGCGGATCGCGCGATGCCCGCTTCACTTCGTCGACCGGCGACAGCGCCACCTCGCCGATCTCCGAGAGTCCTGCCAGTTCACCCGTCAGATCTTCGAGTTCCTCGGCCACGACATGAATAACGATCCCTTCCTTCTGTACGCGCCCCTTGACCAGCAGCACCCGTGACGTGATGACGACACGTCGCCGCGCCTCGAAAAGTTTCGGCCAGATAATGATGTTGGCGATGCCCGTTTCGTCTTCAAGCGTCGCGAAAATAACACCGCGCCCCGTGCCCGGCCGTTGCCTCACCAGCACCAGTCCCGCCAGCGTCACGCGGCGGCCAGCCTCGATTGTCTTGAGCCCCGCATTAGGCGTCACACCCCGCGCTGCGAAGCGCGGTCGCAGGAAGGAAATAGGATGCGCCTTCAGCGACAGCCTGAGCGTCGCATAATCGAGCACCACATGTTCGCCGAGCGGCATGGCGGGCAATGCCATTTCTTGCTCGCGCTGAAAACCGCCCCCCTCCAGCGCCGCGAAAAGCGGCAGCGCGGCAGGTTGCGCACCGCTTCCACCGCCGCCATAACCGCCGAGCCCCCGCACCGCCCACAATGCCTCTCGCCGGTCGAGACCAAGCGAGCGGAACGCGTCGGCATCCGCCAGTCTTTCGATCACGGCAGGCTTGAGCCCGGTCTTGAGCCAGAAATGACGTACGGAATCGAAGCCCGCGCCCCGCGCCTTCTCGATCTTTTCCCCCGCTTCCGCCGGCAAGCCCTTCACCTGACGGAAACCGAGCCTTACGGCATGTTTGCTTCCATCATCCACCTCTTCCAGCGTGCAATTCCAATCGCTGCGATTGACATCGACCTCTCTGACATCGATGCCATGCTCCTGCGCATCGCGCACAAGCTGCGCGGCCGCATAAAAACCCATCGGCTGGGAATTGAGAATCGCCGCACAAAACACGTCCGGATAATGACATTTGAGCCAGGCAGAAACATAGGCAAGCAACGCGAAACTCGCGGCATGGCTTTCGGGAAAACCGTAATCGGCAAAACCCTCAATCTGCTTGAAACAGCGCTTGGCAAAATCCACTTCATACCCGTTGTCGATCATGCCGGTAACGAACTTGTCCCGGTAGATGCCGATCGTGCCAGATTTCCGGAACGTCGCCATGGCGCGCCGCAAATGGTCGGACTCGCCCGGCGTAAAGCCCGCCGCGACAATGGCGATCTTCATCGCCTGCTCCTGAAAAAGCGGCACGCCATATGTCTTGTGCAGAACCTCCTCCAGAGCTTTGGAAGGATAGGTGACCTTTTCTTCCCTGTTGCGCCTGCGCAAATAGGGATGGACCATATCGCCCTGGATGGGTCCCGGCCGAACGATCGCGACTTCGACCACCAGATCGTAAAAGCAGCGTGGTTGCAGCCGCGGCAGCATCGACATCTGCGCCCGGCTCTCGACCTGGAAAACGCCGATGGCGTCCGCCGCGCACAGCATGTCGTAAACCGCCAGGTCATTCTGTGGCACATCCGCAAGCCCCATGCGAATGCCATAATGCCTGTCGAGCAGATCGAAGGCGCGCCGGATGCAGGTGAGCATGCCAAGCGCCAGCACATCGATCTTGAGGATACCCAGCGTATCGAGATCGTCCTTGTCCCATTCGACGAAAGTACGATCATCCATTGCCGCATTCTGGATCGGCACGACCTCTTCAAGCGGGCCCCTGGTGATGACAAAACCGCCCACATGCTGCGAAAGATGACGCGGAAAGCCGATCAGTTTCTGCGCCAGCACCAACGCCTGCTGCAAGTTCCTGTCGCCGGGATCGAGCCCGGCTTCACGCGCATCCTCCTCGGAGATGCCGCTGTTCGACCAGCCCCATGTCGATCGTGACAGGGCGGTTACGACATCTTCCGACAGGCCGAACACCTTGCCGACATCTCGAATGGCGCTGCGCGAACGATAAGAAATGACCGTCGCGGCGATACCCGCGCGATCCCGCCCGTATTTCTTGTAGATATACTGGATCACCTCTTCGCGCCGTTCATGTTCGAAATCGACGTCGATATCCGGCGGTTCGTTGCGGTCCTTCGAAACGAAGCGTTCGAACAGAAGATCGATCTCGACCGGATTGACCGAGGTGATGCCGAGACAGAAACAGACGGCGGAATTGGCCGCGGAGCCGCGCCCCTGACAAAGAATATTTCGGCTGCGTGCTTCGCGGACGATGTCATGCACAGTAAGAAAATAGGGTGCGTAGTGCATTTCATCGATCAATTTCAGCTCATGCGCAATGGTCGCCTTGAGCTTGTCGTCGGCACCGTCGGAGAACCTTTCTTGCGCACCTTCCCATGTCAGCCTTTCGAGAAGCTCCTGCGGCGTCTCGTGCTCGGAAAAATTGTCAGCCGGATATTCGTAGCGAAGCTCATCGAGCGAGAATGTGCAGCGCGTTGCAATGTCGTGTGTCGCGGCCAGCGCCTGAGGCGCATGGGCGAGAATCCGGGCCATCTCCGCGCCGCTTTTGACATGCCGCTCGGCATTGGCCGCGAGCCGGAACCCCGCTTCCGCGAGCGTGCAATGTTCACGGATGCAAGTAACGACATCGGCCAGCGGTTTGCGGTCCGGTGTGTGATAGAGCACATCATTGGTCGCCACGAGTGGAACACCCGCCTCCCGCGCCATGCGGCCGAGAAGAACGAAACGGCTCTTGTCGTCGGCGCGGTAGAGCGGCGTCAGGCCAAGCCAGACGGACCTTGGAAAACCCTGTGCGAGCTGCGTCAGCGCAGCTGTGAAATCCTTGCCCGGCACCGGAGGTGGCATGGCGATGAAACATTGCCCCACGCCATGTTCCAGCACATCGCTGAGCGCCAGATGGCATTGGCCTTTGGCAGCGCGCCGGTTGCCGAGCGTGAGAAGCCGCGTCAGCCGCGCATAACCCGCGCGATCCTGCGGATAGGCGATGACTTCGAAACCGTCCATCGTCACAAGCCGCGCACCCACGAGAAGCCGCAAGCCTCTCGCCTTTGCCGCCGCATGGGCACGCACAACACCGGCCAACGTGTTGCGGTCAGCGACGCCGATGACGTCAAGCCCCTGCGCCTTCGCCGCCAGCACCAGCTCGGTGGCATGCGACGCGCCGCGCAGGAAACTGAAATTTGTCGAAATCGCCAACTCTGCAAACGACACGCTCATTCGAAAACACCGTGCAGATACCAACGTGGTCCCTCCGTGTCGCGCAGGTAAAGCCCGTCGCGATAGAGCCAGAAGCGCCGCCCCTCGACATCCTCCACGCGGTAATAGTCGCGCGTTCGTCGTTCGCCCGGCCGCCACCATTCGGGTGCGATCCGCTCTGGCCCTTCAGCCCGCGCCACGCGATGCGCGACGCGCCGCCATCGGAAAATCCGCGGTGGCCCTTCCGGCACTTCGGCAACGGCTTCCACAGCCTCCGGCTGCGCCAGAAGCCGCAGCGGCCGGGCGAGACGCCCCGTCAGCGCCGCCGCCATCTGTTCTTCGACTTGTGTGCGCCAGCCGCACATGGCCGATGTCACACCCTTGAGCGCCGGCACGGGAATGACGGCACGTTCCGGAATGTGACTCGCCCGCGGTTCGAGCCTGACGATGCGATCATGCCCCAGCCGGACGCCGAACCGATCGATGATCTGCGCCAGCGCTTCTGCGCCAGCGCCCTTGGCATCGAAACTGTCCTGCGCCGGCACCAGCGGGTCGGCTGCGGTCGCGGCCAGCATCGCCGCCTCGATACCGAAACCCGCATCGAAATTATCGCCCGTCTGTGCAAGTTTCTCGTGGAAAAGCCGCGCCAGATGCGAAGCGTCATGCGAAGCGGCCGCGGTACCGGCAAAAAGCCGTGTCACTTCACCATCGGCACGGAAAAGCGTCAGTTCGAGCCGCCGCGCACCCCGCCGCTCGCTTGCGAGCAACCGACAAAGATCGGTGGCGAGAAGCCGGACTGCTTCTACGATGTCTTCGGTTCGCACCAACCCTTCGACGAAAAGCCCGCGCGCACGAAAAGGCGCCGGCGGCCGCAGCGGCGAAATCGGTTCGCGCACGAATCCCAGCGCCTCGTCGAGACGTCGCGCGACATCGGGTCCAAACCGCGCTGCGAGGGGCGCGCGTGGCTTGCCATAAAGATCGCCGATGCGCTTGAGGCCGAGCCGCGTCAGTCCACCGATCGTCGCACCATCAAACCGAAGCGCCGCCACCGGCAATGTTTCGAGCGCGCGGGCCTCACCTCCCGGCGGCAGGATGAGAGCAGGTACATCGCCGAACCGCGCCAGTGCCCAGGCCGCACCCGGCGTTGAAGCGACTGCCACACGCCCCGTCAACCCGAACCCGCGAAGCTGCCTCAGCAGATCGGCGACAAGTGCTGCCTCACCGCCGAAAAGATGATCGCAACCGCTGATGTCGAGCAGCAACCCGTCAGATTCCGCGCCAATGCCCACGGGATCGACCGCCGTCCAGGGCGTGTAACGTCCGCACCAGAGCGCAAACTGCGTCAGCGCCGCCCGGTCGGCGACGAAATCGGCAGCCTGCAAATCGAGCGCTGGGCAAATCATCATTGCATCGGGCACAAGCTGCCCCGGCGCGATGCCGGCCGCCGCCGCCGCCCGGTTGCGCGCGGTCACGCGGACCCCTCCCTGACCCGGTGCAGCCAGTGCCAGCGGTACCTCGGGAGCCGAAACCCCGCCGCCCATTCGCCGGAGTGCACGGCGAAACCGCTCCGCCGGCCAGTACGGCAGCCAAAGCGCGGCGATCCGCCTTTTTTCGTCCATACGCATCGCTGGGAAAAGTCATCAAAAGAACAAAAAGGGAACAATCACTTTGGCCCAGCCACGTCCCAAAGGCGAGTCGAATCT
>JAUXOE010000165.1 GCA_030682415.1 Parvibaculum sp. | reverse complement strand
GCCACACGCGCCGGATGATTGTAGTTCGGTGGCATCAGTGTGATGCCATGACCGAGACGAATGTTCTTGGTGCGCTGCGAGCAGGCCGCGAGGAAAACCTCGGGCGCCGAGGAATGCGAATACTCTTCGAGGAAATGATGTTCGACCTCCCAGGCATGGTCGATGCCGATCTTGTCGGCGAGTTCGACCTGGTCGAGCGCATCCTGAAACAGCTTCAGCTCGTCACCTTCGTGCCAGGGTCTTGGCAACTGATGTTCGTAGAATATGCCGAACCGCATGGCGTATCTCCCACTGTAGAGAATTCGTCAGTCGAATACCTTGATTTCGGATGGCGTCCTGTAGCTGGCGCCGGCCAGCGCCGGACTTTCGGCCGCGCGCGCGAATGCTGCCTCGATGTTGCGGGCGCGCTCGGTGAACAGCGGCGCCATGTCGGGATGCGTGAAGATGTAGAGTTCGCCGGCCTGAATGGCCTCGACCACCCGCGCGCCCACACGGTCGGGATCGAGCCCGCCGAGGATGAGTTGCTTTGCCGCTTCGACACGCGCCGGATCACGGTCGTCCGATGCCGGTCCGAATTTGTCCTGCCGCGCCCGCGCGCTTTCATGGATACGCGTGCGCACAAAACCCGGACAGAGAACCGACACGCCGATATTTTCCGGCGCCAACTGCCCCGCCCATCCTTCCGACATGCCGACCACGGCATATTTCGACGCCGTATAGGGCTCCATCCCTGGTATCGAAATCATGCCGGCCATCGACGCGGTATTGACGAAATGCCCGCCCTCGCCATGCGCGCGCATATGCGGCAGGAACGCCTCGGTGCCGTAGACCACGCCCATCAGATTGACGGCGATGGTCCAGTCCCAGTCGCCGGGTTTCAACGCGCCGATCGGCCCGCCGGCGCCGACACCGGCATTGTTGCAGACGACATGCACCTTGCCGAAAGCTGCCACGGTCTCGTCCGCCGCGCGCTCCACCGATTTACGGTCGGCCACGTCGCAACGCACGCCCGCCGCCTTGACCTGTCGTTCCTTGAGTTCGTTGACCGCAACGGAGAGGTCGTCCTCGTTGATGTCGGCCAGCATCACATTCATGCCCGCGGCTCCGAATGCCCGTGCCATCGATAATCCGATGCCGCTCGCGCCGCCCGTGATAAACGCCGTCTTGCCTTGCAGGTCTTTCATCACGCGGCCTGCTTCACATCGTCGAGTGCGTCGAATTCGGCAAAGAGCTTCGCCCCGTTCGGCGCCTTTTCGAGCCCGGCGCGGATTGCCTCACGCGTCTGCTCGCGGCCGAAATCGGCCTGCGTCACCGCATGCCAGTACACCATGCCCTCCCAGATCGGGTCGATCAGATCGCTGCCCTTGACGCGCGAGCCGTCGATCCCTTTGAAGGTGAAGCTGCGCATCTCCGAAATCGTCGTCTGCAGATAGCCGACATGGATGGCCTCGTCGGTCCGGATGCGCTCGACCATTTCGGCCGCCAGCCTTCCCTTATCGTGCCTGTCTGGAAAGGCATCCGGATCGCGCATGACGTGGCAGCAGAAAGCGAAGAAACTTTCAGCACGTACCTCGATCATCAGCACGTTCATTAACAACAAGATCAACTGTTCGAAGCCCGCCGGCAGTTGCGGCATTAGCCGCCCCGTATCCGGTCGGCCGATGCTTGCCGGCACTTCCGGCAGTGGATAGCGGTCCTTGCCGAAGCAGAGATCGCGCGCCGCGTACCACATCTGGTCATGCGCCCCGAACGCCGGTGCGGCCGGATCTCCGCCCTCATCCGCGCCATGCGCATAGAGCAGACCCTTGTGCAGGTGCCCGGTACAGGTCTGCGAAATATCGTCCTCGATGATCGACTGGAAGTCGGGCGCATCGAGATCGCAAAGCAGCCGCCCCCGCGCCTCGATGACGCCGGTAATCGTCAGCGAATTCCAGAACGGCTGACCGATCCCGTGCGCCAGCAGGTATTTCTCCTGCGGGATGTTGGGATAGTTGCCGCGCTTCAGAAGCTGCACCGTCGCGTCGATCAACGGATAACCGCGCGCCTCCAGCGCCGCCGCCCATGCCTTGACGGCCGGCCAGCGATGCAGCACACGTGGCGAGACATAAGTACCATCCGCCAGAAACCCGCCATGCAGCTTGTAGCCCGCCTCGACATGCGGCCGCGCATAGTCGTGCGAGGCCATCAGCTCGTCTCGCGTATATGAGAGCTTGGTCATTCCGGTTTCCTCCGATTCGGCCTCTTTTTTCGGGCCGCTGCTATTTTATCAGTGCGCGAACGAAAAGCCGGGTCATGCCGTCGATCATCGCATCGCGGTCGAGCTTCTGGCGAAAGCCGTAAGCACCGCCTTGCTTGATCGCACCGACAATGAGGTACCCCGCAAGCCGCGTATCGAGATCGGCAAGGGCCTCGCCGGTACCTTTCCAATGTTCGAGCGCCTTGATCCAGCCTTCCGCCCAGCGATCCGCCGGCATTTTCCGGCCGGTATCGCCCTTCCACAGCACGCTGACATCGGTCAGCGTCGCCGCCAGCACGCCCGGATTGGCGTCCGAATATTCGAATATCGCCAGCAGGATTTCGCGGATGCCGTCCTCGAGCGAATTCGCACCCGCCAGATGCGCCTCGAGGAAAACCTCGAGTTCCTCCGCCGCTTCCTCGGTGAAGGCGAGGAAGCAATCGAGCTTGTCTTCAAAATGCAGGTAGAACGTGCCGTGGCCGACGCCGGCCTCGCGCGAAATGTCCTGTGGCCGCGTGTCGTGATAGCCCCGCTCGACGAAGAGCTTGCGCGCCGCCGCCATCAGCTTGCGGCGGCTTTCAAGCTTGCGCCGGACAGAACCCGACGTCCCGCCCTCCGCCTTCCCGGCGATGGGCGCACGTGCCTCTTCCTCATTTTCCAGGACGGCCGCTTCAGCGGCTTCTCGGGTCCCGGAGCCCGTTTCCTCCGTGGTCATGGAGAAAGCGTTGCCCCGAAATGACAAAATGTCAACTCACCTGATCGAAAATTGCGGGCATTTCGTCGCCGCGACGCCTGCACACTTTATCCGGCGCGGCGTTTCGTTCAAGACCTTCGCTCGCGGCCCTCCTAGATGTCACCTGCACAAAGGAGAGCCGCCATGTCCGAACAACGCAGTTTCGTTCCCGCCTTGGGAAAATCGGAGTTTACCAACAGCTATGACAGGGTGATCGCCGTCATGACGCGCGAAAAGCGTTGGCGGCCACTGGTCGTGAAGGCGCTGGCGCTCAAAGCCGGTGAGACAATTGTCGACATCGGCGCCGGCACCGGCTCGCAGTCGATCCTCCTCAAGCAGGCGGCACCCGGCATCCGTGTCATTGGCATCGATCCAGATCCCGAGGTGCTGGCCATTGCGCGACGCAAGGCGGAGGCGGCCGGTCTGGACATCGACTGGCGCCAGGGCTTCGGCGACGAAGCCGACGGCATCCTGGGTACGGGACTGGCGGACGCCGTTGTCTCCAGCCTGGTGCTCCACCAGTGCCCGATGGAGGTCAAATCCGGCATCCTCGCCGCGGCGCATCGCCTGCTCAAGCCAGGCGGCCGCCTCGTCATCGCCGACTTCGGACTTCAGCGCACATTCTTGATGCGCACGCTCTTCCGGCAGGTTCAGGCAGTCGACGGTTACGAATACACGCAGCCAAACGCCGAAGGCATCCTGACCGAGTTGATCCCGGCTGCCGGTTTCGCCGATCTGGAAGAACGGCATGTCTTCCCGACGCATACGGGTTCGATCAGCATCTATTGCGCGGTGAAGCCGTCCTGAAACTCAACCGAGCATGTCGGCGGCAATGCGCGGCGTTACGCCGAACATCCGCCGCATCGTTCGGGTGAAATGCGCCTGATCGGCAAAACCGCCCGCTGCGGCAGCCTGTGCAAGCCCCGCACCGTCGGCAAGCGCGCGCGAAGCCCGCGCAAGTTTCTGCCAGAGCAGCCATTGTGACAGCGCGACGCCGAGTTCCGTTTGTGCGAGTTCCCGCAAGCGCTGTGTTGAAAGCCCGGCAACGGCCGCGGCATCCCTCACGGCACCGGGCGCACCGGGCCCATGCCGCAGGCAATCGAGCGCCGCGGACAATCGTGGATCGACGGGCATATCCCCCTGTCCCGCAAGCTGCACCGACAGCCGCCCAATCGTTCCGGCAATGTCGGCGGCGTCGAACATGGTTTCGACCGCCGGCGGCGCGGGCATCGCCGTATCGCCGGGGCAAAGCCGCCGAAGCGCACGGCCGAGTGGCGCTTCGGCTTCAAGATAAAACGCCGTCACCGCCGCCTCCTGCGGCAACATCTCATGGCGCGTCATGGAAGGCACGATCACAGTCCGTCCACGTACGACAGCGTCGTCGCATCGCACAGCGACTGCACCCGACGCGGCCACGGCAATCTGGATCGCGGCGTGGCGATGCGCGGTGTTCGCATCCGCCGGTCCCCGATAGGCAGCCCATCCGTCACCGAATTTGAACCGCCCGGACCACATCGTTTTCGCCTACTCCGCCGCCTTGCGCCCGCCCTCGATGATCTGCCAGAGCTTCAGCGGCGTCACCGGCATATCGATCTCCTCGATGCCATAAGGCTTCAGCGCGTCGATCACCGCATTGATGAAAGCGGCCGGCGCGCCGACAGTGCCGGCTTCGCCCGCGCCCTTGACGCCGAGCTCGTTCGATAGCGCCGGGAACTCGTTATAGCTGACATCGAATGACGGCACGTCGTCGGCACGCGGCATCCAGTAATCCATGAACGAGCCGGTCACGAGCTGCCCCGCCGCGTCGTAAAGCGCGTGTTCGCCCATCGCCTGCCCGAGCCCCTGCACGATACCGCCATGCACCTGGCCCGCGACGATCAACGGATTGATGATCTGACCGAAATCGTCGACCGCCGTGAATTTGACGATACGGAACTGCCCGGTCTCGGCGTCGATCTCGACCTCGCAGATATGCGCGCCGTTCGGGAACGTGTTCTTGTCCTGCTTGTATTCGCCGTCGCCGGCAAGCTCGCCGAGATTGGCTTGCGTCGCCGCGATCCGCGCCACCGCGAAGAGATCGATCGTTTTGTCGGTGCCCGCTACCGCGAAAACCGGCTGACCGTCGGCGCCCCGATACTCGATGTCGGCCTTCGCCGCTTCGAGCTCGTTGGCCGCGATCTCGCGCCCCTTCTCGATCAGCTTGTCGGAGGCATCCGCCATCGCGCCATTGGCGAGATAAAGCGCCTTCGACCCGCCCGTACCGGCACCACCCGGCAGAATGTCCGAGTCGCCGAGATGCACCTTGATCTTTTCGGCATCGACGCCGAGCCGCGACGAAATGAGCTGCGTCCACACGGTCTCGTGGCCCTGACCGTTGGTCTGCTGGCCGGTCCACACATGCACCATGCCGTCTGCCCCGTCGACGGCGATGCGCGCATAATCGCTCATGCCGGCCGCCGTGCGTTCGACATAATAACTGATGCCGATACCGCGCAGCTTGCCATCCTTGGCCGCTGCCGCGCGCCGCACCTCGAAGCCCGCATAATCGGCGCGCTTCATCGCATCGTCGAGATTGAATTCGAAATTGCCGGAATCGAAGGGCAGCGATGGCGGCGCGTTGAATGGCATCGCGCTTTGCGGCACGAAATTACGCTTGCGCAACTCGGCCGGCGTGAGCCCGATCTCCTTCGCCGCCTTCTCCATCAGCCTTTCGATCACATAGGAGGCTTCCGGCCGCCCGGCACCACGATAGGCGTCCACCGGCACCGTGTTGGTATAGACAGCGCGCACATGATTATACATCGCCGGCACCACATAGACGCCGACATGCATGCCGCGCGGCGCAAGCGACGGAATGAACGGCCCGAACTGACTCTGATAGGCACCGAGATTGGCGATGGTGTCGACCTCGACGGCGAGGATCTTCCCGTCCTTGTCGAGCGCCAGCGCCGCTTCGGTCACATGGTCGCGCCCCTGGCTGTCGGTGACGAAGCTGTCGGAACGGTCACCGACCCATTTGACCGGCCGCCCCAGCATCTTCGAGGCAAACAGCACCAGCGGATATACGGGATCGACGCAGGTCTTCATGCCGAAGCCGCCGCCGACATCCTCGGTGATCACGCGGAGCTTCTCGACCGGGATTTTGAGCGAATGCAGCGCGATATTGTTGCGCATCCCGTGCACGCCCTGGCTGGCCGTATAAAGCGTGTAATGGTCGCGCGCCGCATCATAGGCGCCCAGCGCCGCGCGCGGCTCCATCGCCGCGACAACGATCCGGTTGTTGACCAGCTTGATGCGCGTCACATGATGCGCCGCCTTCATCGCCTCAGCCACCTGGTCGGCCTTGCCGATCGACCAGTCATAGGCGAGATTGCTGCCGTTCTCCTCCCAGATCACCGGCGCGTCCGGCGCGATCGCGCCGGCCGTGTCCGCCGTCGCCGGCAGGTCGTCGTAATCGATGAGCAGCAGTTCCGCCGCGTCGCGCGCCTGCGCCGCTGTCTCGGCGACGATCATCGCCACCGTATCGCCGACATGACGCACCCGGTCCCGTGTGATGAGATTGCGCACGGTCTTGAAGATCGGCGTGCCGTCCTTGTTCTTCAGCATGTCGGCGGCCGGCGAATAGACCGTGCCGAGCCCGGCCTTCTCCGCGTCTTCGCCTGTATAGACCGCGATCACGCCCGCCGCTGCCTTCGCATCCGATGTATCGATCCCGGTGATCCGCGCATG
>JAUXOE010000163.1 GCA_030682415.1 Parvibaculum sp. | reverse complement strand
AGGCGTCAATGACAGCCTTGAAGACGCCAAGGCGCTGGTGCGGCTGTTGAAACACATTCCGGCGAAGATCAACCTGATCCCCTTCAACCCCTGGCCGGGCTCGCCTTACGAATGTTCCGACTGGGAGACGATCGAGAAATTCGCCGATGTGGTCAATCGCGCCGGCTATGCCAGCCCGGTCCGCACCCCACGCGGCCGCGACATCATGGCGGCCTGCGGACAGTTGAAGAGCGAGACGGTGAAGCAGCGGGCGAGCGAGCGGATCAAAGAGGCGCGGGCGGAGGCGGGGGCCTGACGACGAGGAGATTTCGTCCATGCATGCCGCCATCTATCGCTGGCGCGTGGCGCCGGAAAACGAAGACGACTTCAGGCGCCGCTGGCACGAGATCACGGTCGACATCATGCGCAATCATGGCGGCGGCGGCTCGCGGCTGCACCGCGCCGAGAATGGCGACTTCGTCGCCTATGCGCGCTGGCCGTCGAAAGAAGCGCGCGACAAGGCCTTCAGCGATTATTCGGCAAAGCACTCGACGCCGCAACGCGAAGGCCGCGCCGAACTGATCGAGGAGATCTGGCTCGAAATCGAGGATGATCTATTGATCCCCGAAGCGGAACTGCCCGAAAGATTCCGTTGAAAAACACGCCGCGCCACAACGACCGCCTCAGACAAGTGTCGGTGAATTGAGTTTCAGCATCTCGATGGTTTCGGAAATGAGCCGGACCCGCAACATGACGAGATGAATTTCGCCCGGATCGCTGACGTCGAAATGGACCGGCGGATTCCTGAAGTGATCCTCGCCGAGATCGACCGCAATATAGAGTTTCCCGTCCCGGAACGCCGCCTGCAGCGGCGCACGGAAATGCTGGCGCAACGCAATCAGCCGTTCCATGAAAACGGGATTGAGGAGGTAGCGCGCCTCGACCTGATCGGTCGAGAAAACCTCGAACAGATCTTCAAACGCGGCACTCTCGAGCACGACACGCCTGTCGTCGCGAAGAAGCCCGCCAAGCTTGTTGGGAATCGCTCCCTTGTCGACAAGGATCACCGTCTGCCCGTGAAAGGGTTTTGGATAGGTGAAGCTGCCGATCAATCCGTGAAAGACCGTCTCGCGTACGTCGCCCGCATTGCGCTGCTTGTATCTTTTGACGAGCTTGCAGTCGGAAAGGTCGAATTGCGTCGTTCCGATTGCACCTTGTACGCGATCCTCAACATGACGCTCATCATAGTCTTTCAGAATACCGCATTGATGGACTTCATCCATCAATGCGAGTGATGAATCCGCTGTGTAGCGATATCCGAGCCGGTCGAATATCAGCCGGTAGAGATCGCGCCGAAACCGGTCGCCCCATGATTCAAGCTCGGAGAACGCCCAGTAAGCACCGGCACCACCAATAGCGGCGAGAATTCCGAATGCAGGAATCACGAAAGCAAAAATCCGGCCGGGTTCCGAAACCGGCGCATCGGCGCGGTAAAAGAGCATAAAGCCGGCAATCGCCAGAAAGACCGGAACAAGAATGATGCCGATGCGAATAGCGACGCGCCGCTCAATGGCGCGGCGCTCGCCTTCTTTCTGCGCCAGCCAGGGCTCGATGGTGGCCTTGCGGAACGCCCTGAAATCCTTCGAATCGAAGCCCTGCGACGGTGCGATGCTCATTGCATCCGTCCCGCAAACAGGAAAGCGACCGTGGCAGAATACATGTGCTCGCCCCCCTTCGACAGGCAGGAAAGCGTAGCATAACCCGGCACAGCGAGAAGGCCGTTTTCGACGGGTACCGCCGCGTGGCAGCTCGCACCAACACTTACGCCGCGCGGCGCGCGAATTGATCCGCCGCCGCGAAACTCGGCCGGGCGCGCATCGCATCGAGCCAGGCAGCGACTTTAGGTGCGACCTCAAGCAGCGCCGTTCCTTCCGGCGTCATCGAGATGAAATGAAGATGCGGGGCAAGGAAGCAATCCGCGATCGAAACGGCGTCGCCGGCAAGAAACTCATGTGTATCGAGATCGCGCGTGACGACGGCAAGCTGCATCTCCGCATCCTTTACCGCCTGCGCGATCCGCGCTTCGTCGGGCGTGCCGCCCTGCATCGGCACCAGCAGGCGCTCCTTGGCGATGCCGTTTGTCGCCGTGGGGAATATATAGGCGTTGACGAGGCTCGCCCAGCGCAGCACATGGCTTTGGCCGAGTGCGTCGGCAGGCTGCAGCGCCGGGCCGTCAAAGGCACGGTCGATGTAATGCGCGATGGCGAGCGTTTCGTAAACATAGGTCTCGCCATGCTGCAGCACCGGCGACTTGGCGAAGGGGTGCAGCGCTCGATGCGCCGCGCTGCCGACCTCGACCGGATTGACCGACCAGGAAACACCCTTCTCGGCCGCGACGAGCGAGGCGATCCAGAGATAGACGCTGACAGGCTGTGAATGAAAAACGATCTCGGTCATCGGCAAACTCCTGCGGCTGAAATTGAACTCGAGCCGACATCGGGACGGCGACCGCGCCATACAAGCTGTAGCGGTGCATGGCCCTGAAAGCTTTCCGGAATTGGCCCCGTCAGCGCTTCGCCCATTGAAGTGCCGCTTCGAGCCTGTCATTGCCCCAGAAGAGCTCCTCGCCGACAATGAATGACGGCGCGCCGAAGACACCTTTCGCAATCGCCTCGGCGGTTTGCGTCTTGAGGCGTTCCTTGTTGGCGGATTCGCTCGCGCGCGCGGCAAGCGCCGCCGCATCAAGACCGAGCGCGGCGAGGATTGCGGCGAGAACGCTTTCGTCGGATATGTCTTTCTGTTCGGCGAAATTGGCCAGATAGACGCGGCGCGTGAACTCGGGGCCCCAAGGCTCGTCCTGCCCGATCAGCGCCAGCCGCG
>JAUXOE010000130.1 GCA_030682415.1 Parvibaculum sp. | reverse complement strand
ACGTGGGTCTATCTCGCGGTCTGGATGTTCGTTCTCTATATCGGCTGGACGCTGCTGACGATCTCGCACATGTCCTGGGGCGCGGAGCTATCCAGCGATTATGATGAGCGCTCGACGATTCAAGGCGTGCGCGAATTTCTGCTGATCCTCGGCATGTTCGCCGTGCTGGCGCTGCCGGCGATCATCGAGGGCATGTCGGAAGACGGCGCCGGCGGACGCGAGAAAGTCGCGGCGATGGGCTGGTTCATCCTGATCCTGTTGCCAATCACGGTCGGGCTCGCGGTCTGGCTGGCGCCCGAACACAAGAGCGCGCCGCAGGCGCAAATCCCGTGGCAGAAGGCTTGGGGCATCATCGCGCGCAACCGGCTGTTGCAGCGGGTTCTGGTGGCCGATCTGCTGGTCAATATTGCGCCGGCAATCACCGGCTCGCTTTATATCTTTTTCGCCATGTATGTGATGGAACTGCCGCGGCATGCGAGCCTGTTGCTGCTGGTCTATTTCATTTTCGGCTTTGTCGGCATTCCGTTCTGGATTCGCCTTAGCCATATGGCCGGCAAGCACAAGACGCTGGCGATCGCGATGTGCTATGGCGCGGTGGCGCTGCCGCTTGTCATCTTCTTTCCGCGCGGCGAGTTCTGGTGGCTCTTTATCGGCAACTCGCTTTACGGCATTGCCTATGGCGCCGGCTCGTTCCTGCTGCGTTCAATCATGGCCGATGTGATCGACACCGATTATCTGCAGACCGGGCAGCGGCGCACCGGGCTTTACTATTCGCTGCTGACAATGACGGCCAAGGTCGGCGCGGCGCTGGCGGTGGGCATCACCTATCCGCTGCTCGATCTGATCGGCTTCGTGCCGGGCAGCGGCAATTCGCCGGAGACGCTCGACCGGTTCATGGCGATGTATGTGACGCTGCCGGCGCTAACGATGCTGGCGGCGGCGGCCGTGATGTGGCGTTTCCCGCTCGGCAAGGAGGAGCAGAGCCAATTGCGCGAACGCATTCGGGCGATAGAGGGCGAACGCAAGCCGCATGACGTCAGCGACGCGGCCGCGGCCGTGGTGCAGGTCGGTTCGGCTGGCGGGATCGTCGATCGCAGCGGCGACTAGGAGAAGGTATCTTGACCGCGCGCGCCATCGACAGGCTTCTCGGGATCATGGCGCAGTTGCGCGACCCCAATGGCGGCTGCCCGTGGGACCTCGAACAGGACTTCGCGTCGATCGCGCCCTATACGATCGAGGAAGCCTATGAAGTCGCCGACGCGATCGAAGGCGGCGACCTCGACGAGATCAGGGACGAACTCGGCGACCTGCTGTTGCAGGTGGTGTTCCATGCGCAGATGGCCGCCGAACAAGGCGCGTTCGATTTCGACGATGTGGCCGGGGCCATTTCCGACAAAATGGTGCGGCGGCATCCGCATGTGTTCGGCGACGAGCGGCAGCGCGCGGCCGGCGCCGTCAAGCTCCGGTGGGAAGAGATCAAGGCCGCGGAGCGCGCCGCCAAAGGCGGGGCGGCCACCAGCATTCTCGACGATGTACCGCTCGCCCTGCCCGCGCTGTCACGCGCCGTCAAACTGCAGGACCGCGCGGCGCGCGTCGGCTTCGACTGGCCCGAAACGCGGATGGTGATCGAGAAGCTCAACGAAGAGATGCTCGAACTCTCCGAGGAGATCGCCAAGGGCGGCGATGCCGACCGGCTGGAAGACGAGATGGGCGATCTGCTGTTCGTCTATGCCAATCTGGCGCGGCATCTGAAGATCGATCCGGAAGCCGCGCTTCGGCGTGCCAATGCCAAGTTCCGCCGCCGCTTCGGGCGGATCGAGGCGAAGCTTGCGGCGCTGGGCAAGCGGCCGGAAGAGTCGACGCTCGAGGAAATGGATGCGCTGTGGGACGAAGCGAAGGCGGAAGAGCGCGGTTAGAGCGACATGTCGCTCCAACCTTTTTGTTTTTGCGCAATTCCGGACGGAAAACCGGATTCCACTTTTCCTGGAATTGCTTTAGAGATGCGCGCGCAATGCGCGGATGCTCTCGGCCGTGCGCTGCCAGCCTTCCTCGTCGCGGGCGACAAGATGCGGGCCTTTCAGGGTGCGCGGCGCATAATCGAGGCCGGTTTCGATGTCGCGCACCACGCCGCCGGCTTCGCGCAGGATCAAGGTGCCCGGCACATGGTCCCAGGGCAGCATGCGAAAATAGGTGACGAAATCGTGGTTGCCGCGGGCAATCGATGTGTAGTCGAAGGCCGAGCAGAGATTTGATTGCTTGCGGCCAATGGCGTCAGCATGACGTTCGATGGAGTTCTTCCAATCCTCCGGCATGAAGCGGACATAAAAGCTCGCCGATTGATCGGCCCGGTCCGGCGCCGCGCGGCCCGACGCCATGCGCTCCGTCGCGCCGCCTGATGTCCAGAAGGCGCCGGCACCCTGCTCGGCAACCGCGATTTCATCCGTTACCGGAAGATATATCCAGGCATGGGTCGTCTCGCCGTTCTCGATCAGCGACACCATGACGCCGAAGGTTTCGCGGCCGGCAACGAAGTTTCCGGTGCCGTCGACCGGATCGACCGTCCAGAGCGCCCGGTCGTCAGCCAGACGCTCGAGCAGCGACGGATCGGCGGCGGCGGCTTCCTCGCCCAGCACATGCGAGCCCGCCACCAGCGCTTCGAGGCGGGGCGTCAACCAGAGCTCCGAGGCGCGGTCGGCGATCGTCACCAGATCGCCCTTCGACTTTTCCTCGACATCGCCTTCCGCCAGGGCGCGGAAACGCGGCATGATTTCGCGTGCCGCCACTTCCCGCATCAAGGCGGCGACCTGGTCTGTGAGGATGGACATTCTATGCGTTACTCAGCCGCTTCGATCTTGCCGATCGCGGCTTCGCCGAGGCGGCGCGCCAGCGCCGGAAAGCGCTTTTCAAACCGGCCGGTCATCATTGGTGTCATGCCGATCTCGAGATGGACAATGCCGTCCTCGCCATCCTCGCGCTTGCGTACATGCGCATTGGCGTGCAGCCAGGCCATCGCCTCGCCCTCGCCCGCCGGTATGTCGAGTGTTACACCGCGTTCGTCGTCGACAATCAGGCTGTCGATCAGTTTCAGCAGATCATCGACGCCCTGCCCCGTCAGCGCCGAGACGGCAACGGAAAACGGTTCGCGCGATGCCGCGTTGACGGCGGCGGCACCTTCCTCGTCCAGCAGGTCGATCTTGTTCAGCACATCGACAATGTGCTGACCGCCGGCGGTGGCCGACTCCTTCGTCACGCCAAGCGAGGCGAGCACCTGCTCGACATCCTTTTTCTGGAGGGCGGTTTCCTCATGCGCGGCATCGCGGACATGGAGGATGACTTCAGCCTCCAGCACTTCTTCGAGCGTGGCGCGGAAGGCCGCAACAAGATGTGTCGGCAATTCGGAAATGAAGCCGACCGTGTCGGAGAGGATGATCTTGCGGCCGCTCGGCAGGACAAGCGCGCGCATGGTCGGGTCGAGGGTGGCGAAGAGCAGGTTTTCGGCGAAGACGCCGGCTTCGGTCAGCCGGTTGAAAAGCGTCGACTTGCCGGCATTGGTGTAGCCGACCAGGGCAACGACCGGGTAAGGCGCCTCGCGGCGCTTCTTGCGATGCAGTTCGCGGGTACGCTTGACCGTTTCGAGCTGGTGTTCGAGCTTGGCGATGCGTTCCTGGATCAGGCGACGGTCGGCTTCGATCTGGGTTTCGCCGGGACCGCCGAGAAAGCCGAAGCCGCCGCGCTGGCGCTCGAGATGGGTCCAGCTGCGGACGAGGCGGGTTTTCTGGTAGTTCAGATGCGCCAGTTCAACCTGCAGCGTGCCTTCGCGGGTGCCTGCGCGCTCTCCGAAGATTTCAAGGATCAGGCCGGTGCGGTCGAGCACCTTCAGGTTCCAGGCCTTTTCGAGATTGCGCTGCTGACCGGGGCCGAGCGGGCCGTCGACGACAACGAGTTCGACACGGAGCTCGGCAAGCTGGCCTTTCAGCTCCTCGACCTTGCCCTGGCCGAACAGGGTGGCGGGCCTCGGTGTGGCAAGGGGTATGACGGCGCTGCCGACCACGTCGAGCGCGATGGCGGCGGCCAGCCCTACCGCCTCATCGAGGCGGGATTCAGGCGAGCGCGGGGATTTGCCCTCGCCTTTCGGGCGGGATTTGAGCCAGGGGACCAATACAAATGTCCGCGTCGGTTCTTTCGGCTTGTTGCCGGAACCGCGTTCGACGCGTTTGCGTCCGCTATGGCCGATCTCTGTTTCGTCGTTCAATCTTGCTCTCTTCAGGCCTCCTCGCCGTTCGTTTCGGGCTCGAATAGCTGAACGGGCTGGGCCGGCATGATGGTCGATATGGCGTGCTTATACACGAGCTGCGAATGGCCGTCCCGGCGGAGCAACACACAAAAGTTGTCGAACCAGGTGACGACGCCCTGAAGCTTGACACCATTGACCAGGAAGATGGTCAGCGTTGTCTTGTTCTTGCGAACATGGTTCAGGAAGGTGTCCTGGAGGTTATGGGTCTTCTCGTTCATGGGTAAACCCCATTTATCAGGCTGGTGGGGCCGGGCCTGCGCCGCGCGGACCGGCTTTTTGTTGGCACCCGGCCGGAGAATGGCGCGGGGCTGCGGCTCTCACACATACAGTCGAGTGTTTCAATTCATGCTGCAAGTGCGAAATTGAATTTCGCACCCGCAATCGCACCGATTTAGCCCCGCTTCCCGCCGATTTGGAGGGTTTGGGGGACTCAGGTCAGGTGTCCGACGCGCCCATAGGCTTCGCGCAAGCGAAGCGTCAGCAATCCGGGCTCCGCATTTCCTACGGGAGCGCCGTCGATCCGGACCACCGGAATGATGATCGCCGAGGAGGCGCTGATGAAGGCTTCGCGGGCCGATTTTGCCTCTTCGGGGGTGAAGGCCCGCTCGACCACCTCGAGACCTTCGGCCCTTGCCGCCTCAAGCAACACCCGGCGGGTAACGCCATTCAGAATGTCACGGGTTGCCGGCCGTGTGACCAGACGGCCGTCGCCATCGACGATCCAGGCATTGGTCGACGCGCCCTCGGTGACAAAGCCCTGCGGATCGACCAGCCAGGCCTCATAGGCGCCAGCCTCGCGGGCGGCCTGCTTGGCCAGAATATTGGGCAGCAGGGAAACCGACTTGATGTCACGCCGGGCCCAGCGGATGTCGGGCATGGTCACGACAGCGACGCCCTTCTCGACCGCCGCGGCGATGCGCGCTTCATTGAGGCGCCTTGCGGTGACGACCAAAGCGGGCGGCACCGGCGTGGCGGGAAAGGGGTGGTCGCGCGGGGCGACGCCGCGCGTGACCTGGATGTAGACAAGCCCATTGGAGACGCGGTTCAAGCGCACGACCTGGCGCAGAATATGCCGCAGTGCCGCTACGGACACCGGCATGGCGATGCGCAATTCAGCCAGCGACCGTTCCAGGCGCTCCAGATGCAGCGCCTCGTCCATGAAACGGCCGCCACGGAGGCCGCAGACTTCATATACGCCGTCGGCGAACTGATAGCCGCGATCCTCAATATGGATCGCCGCCTCTGCATGGCGCACATAGCGGCCGTTGACATAAGCGAAGCGGGACAAGGGCGCGACCTTCAGAAAAATTCAAGGCTGACTCGGAACATCTGTTCGACCTTCTTGACCTGATCGGAACGGGCGAAGAGGACGACACGATCTCCCGCTTCAATTTCAGTGCCGCCGCGCGGAATGATGACCTCGCCATCGCGGATTACAGCGCCGACCAGGATCCCGTCAGGCAGGTTGACCTCGCGCAGAGGCTGGCCAACCAGCGTTGACGTTTCCAGCGCCTCCGCCTCGATGATTTCGGCGGCGCCATCATGGACCGATTGAAGGCCGCGGATGCGGCCGCGGCGCACATGCTGAAGGACCGAGGAAACGGTGGTGCCGCGCGGATCGATGAAGGCGTCGATTCCGAGCGAGCGCATCAGCGGTGCGTAGGTGTTGTTGTTGATCAATGCCATGGTGCGCGAGCAGCCTTCGCGCTTGGCAACGACACACGAAAGAATGTTGGCCTGATCGCTGTTGGTCAGCGTCACCAGGATTTCTGTTTCGCCGACGCCTGCCTCCTGCAACAGTTCGGGATCGAGCCCGTCGCCATGCAGCACGATGGTGCGTTTCAGCCTGTCGGCAACATGAATGGCGCGCTCACGGTCGCTTTCGATCACCTTGACGCGAACGCCGGGGTGATTTTCCTCAAGCTCGCGGGCGACATAGAGGCCGATATTGCCCGCACCGACAATGATAACGCGGCGGGCCGTCTTCTCCTCATGACCGAAGATGCCGAGCGTGCGGCGAACATCGCGCACATCGGCGGCAAAATAGGCAACATCGCCGACCAGCATCTGGTCATCGCTCTGCGGGACAAACAGTTCGCCGCCGCGCACGATGCCGACGACACGCGAGCGCAGGTCCGGAAACAGATCGGTGAGTTGTCGCAGCGGCGTGTTGACGATCGGGCAATCCTCTTCCAGCGACACGCCAACGACGCTCACCTTGCCATCGGCAAAATTCAGAATGTCGAGGGCGCCGGGGACGGCAAGACGGCGCAGCACGGCCTTGCCGACTTCAAGCTCCGGCGAAATGATGACATCAATCGGCAAATGGTCCTGTGAAAACAGGTCCTGAAATCCCGGCTGCAGATAGGATTGGGCCCGAATTCGGGCAATCTTGGTCGGCAAATGAAAAAGCGAATGCGCCACCTGACAGGCAATCATGTTGACTTCGTCATGGAACGTGACCGCAATCAACATGTCGGCCGACGCGGCCCCGGCACGCTCCAGAACGTCGGGATGCGCGCCATGACCGACAATTGCCCGGACGTCGAGCGCATCCGAGATCTGATGGACCAGTTGTGGCGACTGATCAATGACGGTCACATCGTTCTGTTCGGCGGC
>JAUXOE010000128.1 GCA_030682415.1 Parvibaculum sp. | reverse complement strand
CCCGCCGCATGATCCCGCCATGGCTCAGAAAGAGCCGGCGAACTAGGTCCTAGGAAAGGAACTGAACTATGGGTGATATCACCATTTCGAGCGCCGTGCGTACCAACCTGCTGACGCTGCAGAGCACCGCGCAGTTGATGGCGCAGACGCAGAACCGCCTGGCCACCGGCCTGAAGGTTTCGAGCGCTCTCGACAATCCGCAATCCTTCTTCACCGCCGCCGGCCTCTCGAGCCGCGCCACGGACATGAGCGCCCTGCTCGACTCGATGAGCCTCGGCGTGCAGACGCTGAAGGCCGCCGACGAAGGCATCAAGTCGATCCAGAAACTGGTCGATCAGGCCAAGTCGGTCGCCAACCAGGCCCTCCAGGCCAAGGCGACGGCGACGACCCTCGACAAGACGGCTGAAGCGGCCGCGATCGCCGGCACGGCCGGTGCCCGCACGGTCACCTTCCAGATCGGCACGGCCTCGGCCGTCAGCGTCGTCTTCGGTACGGCGACCTATGCTTCGGCTGCCTCTTCGGCCGCGGCCATCGAAACCGCACTCGCGGGCCTCGTCTCCTCGGGCGGCACGCTGGCCGGCCTGACGGTTTCGCGCAGCGGCGGCGACCTGAGCTTCACGGTTGCTTCGGGTGCAGACCTGACGATCGCTGGCGACGCAGCGGCCACGGGTGCGGCCGGTTTCGGCATCGCCACCTCCGGCACGCAGGGCCAGAACGGCGAAACGCTGGCGGAAGCCCGCGCGACATTCGCCACGGACTACAACAACCTGCTCGCCCAGGTCGATCAGTTGTCGCTCGACACGAGCTTCAACGGCATCAACCTGCTCTCCGGCAATGCAACGCTCGACGTGATGTTCAACGAAAGCAGCACCTCGAAACTGACAATTCAGGGCGTGGACTTCAACGCGGCCGGCCTCGGCCTGGCGGAGACGACCTTCTCCGACATCAACGCCGAAGTCACCAAGCTGAACACGGCAACCGCCGAGCTGCGCAAACAGTCCTCGACCTTCGGTGCGAACCTCTCGGTCGTGCAGAACCGCCAGGACTTCACCAACAACATGATCAACGTGTTGGAAGCGGGCGCCGGCAACCTGACACTGGCCGACACCAACGTCGAAGCGGCCAACCTGCTCGCCCTGCAGACCCGCCAGTCGCTGGCCACGACCTCGCTGTCGCTGGCCAACCAGTCGGAACAGAGCGTTCTGCAGCTGCTCCGCTAAACGGGTCCGCCTTCGGGCGAAACCGCAGACAAAAAACGGCGGGGGCCTCAGCCCCCGCCGTTCCTTTTTTGAGTCCTGCCCGATAGGCCTGCCAACCCGCGCCGATTCGCGCTAGGCTTCGTATGATTCCACGCGCACATCATGGAAACGAAACGGCATGGCCCTCAAAGTCGAACTGAAACCAGGCGAAAGCTTCATCCTCGGCGACAGCGTCATCACCAAAGACGATCAGCGCACCCGCCTTTTCATCGAGGGCGACGCGCCGATCCTGCGCGAAAAGGACATCCTCAGAGCGGCCGATGCCGACACGCCCTGCAAGCGCGTCTACCTCTTGGTCCAGATGATGTATCTCGCACCCGATCCGCGCCCGCATCATGAGATGTATTTCCAGATTGTTAAGGATGTGGCCGAGGCAGCCCCCTCGACCATGCCGTATCTGGACGCCATCAACAGCAAAATCTTAACCGGCGAAATGTATAAAGCTCTGAAGGAAGCTCGAAAATTGATCGAGTACGAACGGGGGTTGCTGGAGAATGTCAAAACCGCTTGAGGCTTATGCCACCGCGTCGCGGATGACGATTTCGGATCCGCGCGAATTCGAGGCCTCGATCCTGACGCGCGCCGCCGGCCAGCTTCAGCGCATTCGCGACAACTGGGCGGCCGAGACATCTGGCACGCTGCGTGACGCCCTCCTCTACAATCGCCGCATCTGGACCGTCTTTGCGGCCTCGGCCGCCGAACTCGAGCATCCGCTGCCGCGCGAGATCAAGCAGAACATCGCCAACCTCGCCGTCTTCATCTTCAAGCGCACCGCCGAGATCGAGGCGACCCGCGAGCCCGAGCCGCAGCTCCTCGACACGTTGATCATGATCAATCGCGAGATCGCCGCCGGCCTCTACCAGAAGCCCTGAGCCGGCTCGAGCGCCCGGACGACAAAAAAGGCCCGCTTTGAAAGCGGGCCTTTTCGTCGTTGCATGGTCACCCTAGAGATAATTGACCAGCGACATCCGCGAAAGCATCGCGGTAACCTGATAACTGGCTTCGAGCTGCGTCTGCAGCGTCGTCAGCTTGACGCCGACTTCGTAGGGATCGGCATTCTGGATATCGCCCAGGATCTCGTTGGCGGTCGCCATCATCTTGTCGTGCCGGTCCTGCGTGTTGGCCAGCGTCGCCGCCGTCAGCCCGAGCCCCGTCACGATGCTTTCGACCGAGGGCGTGCCCTCAAAATTGAGCGTTGTCCCGATACGTTGCGTCAGCGCCTTGTAGGAATGGCTTTCCTCGGGATCGCTGCCGGTATATTCGACCGCCGCCATCAGCGCCGCCACCTTCAGCGTGTCACGGATCGCCGCCTGGTCGGCCCGCGCCCCGTAGGCCAGCTGCCGCCCGTCGTCGATCTTGGCGATCATGTTGTTGCCCGGCACGCCCGTCTGGTCGCCGCTGTACCAGAACACCGTATCGGCTTGCGTTCCATCGCGCAGCGCTGTCGCCGTGCCGAAAGGCGGCCCGTCGACGCGTTGCGGCGCACCGCCATTGGCATAGTCAAAGAAATTGTTGGCCGCTTCCACCGCCGAGGCGGCCCGCAGCCTGGTATTGGCTTCGGTCTGGACGGCCGTGTCGAGCGCCGCCCGGAAATTGACCGAGGTCGCCGTCGCATCGGCGCCGATCGTGAACTGTCCGGCGGCCGGCGGGTTGTCGGTCGTCGCGGTGAGCGTTACCCGTGTCGTCGTCCCGTCGGGCAAGGCGAAATCGAGCGTCAGCTTCTCGCCGGCCTGCGGCACGCCGGTGAAATCGACTTCGATTTCGGCCGGTGCGCCCGCCGGGCCATTGACCGTGACATTGGAAAGCGACGAGTCGGCGGCAGCAAGCTTGAATCCGAACACGCTGGGCGCGGCATCTTCCGACAATGTGACCGTCGTGCCTGTCAAATCGAGTTCGAGCCGTCCCCGCCCATCAACGCCGAGATCGGCCTGGGCCCGCTCGTCGATGAACTGCTTGAGGCCGGCCTTGTCGCCGGTGCCGTTCAGCATCGCGTCGGGCACCGCCACCGGCTGTGTCTGCGTATCGCGGCCGCCGAAAAGATAACGATCCTCGACCCGGAGATTGAGCAGGTTGATGATTTCGTCGAACTGCATCGCCGCCGTCACCTGGGCGCTGGTCTGCTTGCCGTTCACCAGCTCGAAACCGCTGGTGATATTGGTCGTTTTCATGCTGCTGGCAATTTGCGCGACGCGCGTCAACGCATCCGACGAGATCTGCACGCGCATCTGCGTCTGCGAAATCGTCTTGGTGTAGGTCTGGAGCTGGCTCAGCTGATGCGACAGCGACAGCACCATATTGCGGTCGGTTCCGAGCTTGGCGTAGCTGTCGGACTTGATCCCGGTCGCAAGCTGGCGCTGCAGATCGTCGAATTGCGCCCGCATCGAGTTGATCGAGCTGCGCAAGGCCAGGGACTGGGAGAGCGTTGAAATCTGCATTTGACTTACCTGCCGATGCTCATAAGCACATCGAAGAGTTGTTTGACGGTGGTGATGACGCGCGCATTGGCCGAATAGGCGTTTTGCAGCAGCAGCAGATTCGACATTTCATCGTCGATATTGACGCCCGTCTGCGCATCGAACCGGTCCTGAAGCGACGACGAGACGATCTGCTGCGCCTCCGCGTCGCGCTGTGTATTGGCGGCCTGCGACGACTGGAACGACACCAGGCGTCGCGCAAAACTGTCGATCGTCCCGTTGAAGGGCGAGGACGCGCCGCCGATCCCCGATCCCGGGGAGAAATAACGGCTCTGGCCGGTCAGGCGCTCGAGCAGGTCGTGCACCCGCGTCGAATCGCCCAGCGGCACATCCGTGTCATAGGCCACAAGCAGCGTGTCGTCGGCGATGATCGCCGGATTGACCTGGATGCGGCTCGCAAAACCGGTCTTCTGGGGCGGATTGTCGAGGCTGTTGGAGAAAATCTTGCTCCCGGCACCGTCGACGAACAGCGCCATGCCTGTCGTGCCGTCGGCAAGTCCGGCCGGCGTTACCGTGGCCGAGAGCGCATTGATGTCGCTGGTGGCGGCAAGGCCATCATCGAGAAAGCGAATGACTTCGCCGGACGGGTTTGACACCGCCACTTCCGGCGGCAGCGCCGCCTGCAGCGCCGCAACCACGGCAGCCATCGGCTGGTTGAAATTGATGCCGATCACCGTATCGTTGGGGTCGGCCGTCGCGGCATTGGTCAGCGGCAACGTCGCCGGATCTTCCACACGAACGATTGTCACGGTGTTCGGAACGCCGCCGACCGTATAGGTCAGGGTCATCGAATTGCCGGGCAGCAGCGCGGCCGTATCGATCTCGAAACCTGATGCGGCGCCGTCCACTGCGGCATCGCCGGCCACGGTTTCCTGCGACAGGGCCAGCGCCAGTTGCGCGGCCAACTCATCGAGCTGCGCCTGCGCCTGGGTCAGCACATTGTCGCGCATCTCCAGATAGCCGCCAATGGCGCCGGAGCGGATTGCGCCCGCCGCCAGCAGATCGATGGTCGTGCTGCCGGCGGTCAGCGTGATGGTGCCGACACCGCCATTCTCGCGCGAGGACGTCGCGTCGATCTGCGTCCGTTCGTCGAAGCTCAGCGTCACGGCGGTCCGGTCGAGCAGCAACTGCCCGCCCGAGGTAAAGATCGTCACCGTTCCGTCGTCGCGATTGGTGACCCGCACATCCATTAGGCGCGACAGCTCGTTGATCGCCATGTCGCGCTTGTCTTGCAGGTCGCCCACGGACTGGCTCGAAGCCTGGCGCTGCGAAATCTGGCTGTTGACCTCGGCAATGGTCTTCAGCAGCGAATTGGCGCTCTCGACCGCCGCGGCGATGTTGCGCTCGGCTTCAAGCCGCATGTTCTGAACGGTATGCGACATCGTGTTGAGCTGCGCCGCGAGATTGCCGGCCTGGTTGAGCAGCGACTGGCGCGCCGCCGGCTGTTCCGGGCTGCCGGCCAGTTCCTGAAGCGCCGTTGCCAGCGCGCTGATCGAACCGGCAATCGAGCTGTTGGAGCTTGGCGCGCCGAACAGCGCGTCGACGCGGCCCAGCATCGAGGCTTTGACGTTGAGGTTTGCCGCGCCGGCCGACGCCACGCGCATTTGCTGTTGCAGGAATTCGTCGATCTGGCGCTGCGCCGCTTCGCGACGCACGCCGATGCCCTCGGCCCCTGCCAGCGCATTGACCTGGTTCGGCACTTTCCGTGTGTAGCCGGGCGTGCCGACATTGGCGATATTGCGCGCGGTGACGTCGATGCCTGACTGGGCGACGTTCAATCCGCTCAATGCGGCGCCGAGTGCGGTGGAAAGGCTCATCTGGCAACCTGGGAACGAGGAACCGGAAACTCAGCGCCGGGCGTTCCCGCAAGGGAACCGCCCGCCGCCATGCCTGTTAGCGCTTCATATTCAGCGTTTCGCGAATGAGTTCGTCGGCCGTCGTCACGATGCGTGTGCCGGCCGTATAGGCCTGTTGCGTCACGATCAGCTTCGAAAACTCGTCCGCGATGTCGACATTCGACGCTTCGCGCGCCGAGGCGATGATGTTACCGCCGGCACCCAGAATGGCCTCGCCCGATTCCTGCGTCGCGGCGAAAGCCGTGCCGTCAAGCTTCTTCAGCTTGTCCGGCGCATTGAACTTGGCCAGCGACACTTCGGCGAGATCGATCGTCTTGCCGTTGGAGTAAGTGCCGGTGATCCGGCCATTCTCCGACACAGCGACGCTGACAAGCTCGCCCGACGGATAACCGTTCTGGTCGATCGTGTTGACCGCAACCGTGCCACCCGTGCTCTGGAACTGCGTGATGTTCGAGGAGCCGTGATTGAGTGTCACATCGCCGAGATTGATGCCATTGACGGTGAGGGCGGTGATCGTCGTCGAGTCGACGGCCGGATCAAGGCGACCCTGCGCGTTGAAAGAATAGGACTGGCCGATATTGACCCACTTGTCCTGGGCGCCGGTCGCCGCGTCGTCGGTCTTGTAG
>JAUXOE010000127.1 GCA_030682415.1 Parvibaculum sp. | reverse complement strand
AATATGGGCGGGCCGATGGCGCGCAATCTGGTCAAGGCGGGGCATCAGCTCAAGGTGTTCGACCTCAGCGAGACGGCGGTGGCGGGTCTTGTGGAGGCCGGGGCGGCGAAAGCGGCGAGCGCCAGCGATGCGGCGCGCAATGTCGAATTCGTCGTAACGATGCTGCCGGCCGGTGAGCATGTGCGCGCCGTTTATCTGGGTGAAGGCGGGCTGATTGCGGCCGCCGACAAGGGAACGCTTTTTATCGATTCATCGACGATTGACGTGCCGTCGGCGCGCGAGACAATTGCCGCGGCCGAGAGCGCGGGCATGCAGATGGTCGATGCGCCGGTGTCGGGTGGCGTCGGCGGCGCCGAGGCGGGTACGCTGACCTTCATGGTGGGGGGTAGCGACGATGCGTTCGGGAAGGCGAAGCCGTTGCTCGAAAAGATGGGCAAGAATATTTTCCATGCCGGCGCGGCCGGCAACGGGCAAGTCGCCAAGGTCTGCAACAACATGATCCTCGGTATTTCGATGATCGCCGTCTCGGAAGCCTTCGTGCTGGGCGAGAAGCTTGGTCTCGATGCGCAGACGCTGTTCGATATTTCCTCGACCGCGTCGGGGCAGTGCTGGTCGATGACTTCCTATTGCCCGGTGCCGGGGCCGGTCCCGACCTCGCCGGCCAATCGTGGCTATGCGCCCGGTTTTACGGCAGCGATGATGCTGAAGGACTTGCGGCTCGCCCAGGACGCATCCAAAACGGCTCGGACGCCGACGCCGCTCGGCGCACAGGCCGCCCAGCTCTATGCGTTGATGGAGGCGGCCGGCGAAGAAAATCTCGATTTCTCCGGTGTGATCAAATTGATCCGCGGTGAAATATAGTTTTAAGCATGTTTCCTTTGGACCGGCGCGGATCGTGGCCAGTTTAAGCCCTCATTAGGATCGTGACGAATATGGTGGGGCAGAGCGAGCCAGAAGGCGCCGCTCTGATGCTGTTTCGCGCGAGTTCAAGGGCCAAACCCATGGGTATGACCAACGTCAAGACGACCGATGCCATTGCGGATCAGGAAGATTCGGGCCGGAAAGCCGCTTATCTCGAGGCGCTGACCTATGTGGAGCGTCTGCATCGTCGACTGCTCGATGTGATCAAGGATGAGCTCGACCGTATTCATGTCTCCGAGATCAACAGCGTACAGGCGCTGTTGCTGTTCAATATCGGCGATGCCGAGATGACCGCCGGGGAACTGCGGACGCGCGGTCATTACCTTGGTTCAAACGTTTCCTACAACCTCAAGAAGCTGGTCGAGGCCGGTTACATCCATCACCAGCGTTCACGCTCCGACCGGCGTTCTGTTCGCGTCAAGTTGACCGACAAGGGCCGTGCGATTTGCGCGGCCATCAACGACGTGTACCAGAAGCATTGTGCAATGATTGTTGATGTTGGCGATATCACGCCTGACGAGCTTCGGCAGGTCAACGCGACCCTCTTCAAGCTCGAACGTTTCTGGACCGACCAGATCCGCTATCGCCTCTAAGTCTTTCGGTTCGACAGCTTCGGTTATGGCTTCCGTCTGGGTGGCAGCGGAATGAAGCCGCTCGTTCGCGCGACATAATCGTCGTAGCCGGGACGGGATTTCCTGAGGCCGCGCTCCAGCAGCGCCTTGCCGGAGACGTTGACGAGGAACCAGGTCATCAGTGCCGGGCCGAGCGCCGTCCACCAGAGCGATGGGGCGGAAAAGGCGATCATGAACAAACCCCACCAGACCAGCGCGTCGCCGAAATAGTTGGGGTGGCGCGTCCACGCCCAAAGGCCACGGTCCATGACTTTGCCCTTGTTGGCAGGATCGGCCTTGAAGGACATGAGTTGTGCATCGCCAACGCTTTCGAAGGTGAGGCCGGCCATCACCATCAGAACGCCAAGGAGGTCAAACACCGTCAGATGGGCCGGCGCTTGCGCCATGATGCCGAACTGCACCGGCAGCGAGACAGCGAGCATGACGAGTGCCTGAAGGCCGAAAACGACATAGAGGCTTTGCCACCAGAATGCAGGGCCGCGTTTCGCGCGCATCGCGGCATAGCGGCGGTCCTCGTGGGGTTCGCCGCGCCAGCGGATGAGCAGGTAGAGGCCGAGGCGCACGCCCCAGAGCATCGTCAGGCCGGCGATGAGCGCCGCGCGGGCGCCGTAGCCCGGATTGAGCGTCCAGGTCACCAGCGCGATGACCGCGAAGCCGAGACCCCAGAAAATGTCGACAATGCCAGCGTCACGCAGGGCAAGGCTGAGGGCCCAGATGGTCAGCATCAAGGCCAGAATGACCCCGGTGTTGAGCACGAAAGTTGCAATTTGATCACTCATGGCAAAGAGACTGGCCGATTCCGGGCCAAACAGCCACAATGTTGGTGTTTGCTGATACATAATCTGGCGTTCCAACCGTGAGGTGGGGCGCCGGTTTTGGGAACTGTCCCAAATTGGCAAGGCTGGGGCGGGACATTTCCAAGCTTGAAGGAGGCACGACGTTTTGAAGTGGGTATTCGGGGCAATTGCGTCACGATTTTCATTTCGTTCGGCTGTGCTTTTCGCACTGCTTGGCGTGACAGGTGGCTCGGGAACGGCCTTGGCCGAAGCGGCCCCTCACTACGGGCAGTCCGAGACCCATTGGGTTGACCCATGGCAGGCCAATAGCCAGGTCGCGCCGGTGGCCGATCCGGTGCAGCGCTCGGCCGCGCCGGTGCTTGCCGAAGACGGGTTGCTACCGCTGACCCAGGCGATCGCCATGTATCGGGAGATCGCCAGCTGGGGCGGTTGGGAGCGTGTGCCGGCCGGCGAGCGGCTTGAGCCTGGCGTCCGCGATGCGCGCGTCGCGGCGGTCCGTACGCGGCTGCTGGCGGAAGGCGACATGGCGGTCTCGGATGGCGACGCCTTTCTCTACGACCAGACCGTTTTTGAAGCTGTGAAACGATACCAGATGCGCAACGGGCTGGAGCCTGATGGCATTGTCGGGCGCCGTACCGTGGCGGCAATGAATGTTCCGGTGCATACGCGAATTCGTCAGCTTGAACTCAATGTTCGCCGCCTCAGCGATATCATTCCGCGGCTTGAGCAGCGCTATGTGTTCGTCAACATCGCCGGTCAAGAGGTCGAAGCGGTCAATAACGGCGTCGTCGAATTTCGCGAACGTGTCATCGTCGGCACGCAGGGACGGCAAACGCCCGAGATCAACAGCTCGGTCAACTCGATTACATTCAATCCCTATTGGTATGTGCCGAAGTCGATCGCAATGGCCGATATGCTGCCGAAGATCAGGGCCAATCCCGATTTTCTGAGGCGGCAGGGAATTCGCGTGTTGCAGGGCTGGGATGCAAATATTCGCGAACTCGACCCGCAGCAGATCGACTGGTCCAATCCACGCATCAACGAAGCGTATTATCTGCGGCAGGATCCAGGCCCTTACAATTCGCTGGGCACGGTCAAGATCAACTTCCCGAACAATCAGGCGATCTTCCTGCACGACACGCCAACCCAGACACTGTTCGGCCGCCAAGAACGCAATTTCAGCTCGGGTTGCGTGCGCGTCAGGAATGTGCGCGGGCTGGTAACATGGCTGATGCAGGGCGACAATGCCGAGTGGGACAGCGAACGCGTTGATCGGGCAATTGAATCCCGGCAGTACCGCAATGCCTATCTGGCGCAGACGGTACCGATTTATCTGGTATATCTGACGGCTTGGGTTGGCGATGACGGCGTCGTCAATTTCCGTGACGATGTCTATTCTCGCGATGGTAGCGTCAACACGAGTGCGCTCGAGAACTAGAAAATAGAAACGACGCAGGCGAGACAATGCGGCCGGCGAAATATCCCTATCTCGAACATGACGGGCTCCTGGCCTTTGCGCATCGCGGCGGCGCGGGGGCATGGCCGGAAAACACAATGCCGGCATTCCAGGGTGCGGTCGATCTCGGCTATCGCTATATCGAGACTGATGTTCATGCGACGCGCGACGGGGTGCTGCTGGCCTTTCATGACGACCAACTCGACAGGGTTACCGACCGGAGCGGCATCATCGCCGAGATGGACTATGCCGACGTCAAAGCCGCGCGTGTCGACGGCCGAGAGCCCATCCCCTTGATGGCAGAATTGCTTTCAACCTGGTCTGACATTCGAATTAATATTGATCCGAAGCGTGACAACGCGGCCCAACCGCTGATCCGGTTGTTGAAGGACATGAAGGCTGTCGAGCGGGTCTGCGTGACCTCCTTCTCTGGCAAGCGGACCGCGGCGGTCCGGGAAGCGCTTGGTCCCAGGCTCTGCACCGGCATGGGCCCGCTATCGACGGCGCGACTGCGTTTCTCCAGCCTGAGCGGACCGTTGGGTTTCCTCTGGGGCGGCTTTGTCGAGGGCTGCGCGCAAATTCCGGTGGCGCAGCATGGGATGAGGCTGACTGACCGGGCGATGATTGACCGCGCCCATGAACTCAACCTTCAAGTCCATGTCTGGACGATCGACGATCCAGCCGAAATGCGGAGGTTGATTGACCTTGGCGTCGACGGCTTGATGTCCGATGACCCGGCCGTTTTGAAAGCGGTTCTCATTGAGCGCGGCCTTTGGCACGCGTAGACGAGCGGGGCCGACCTTATGTATTTTCTGCGACAATTCGCATCTGGCCAGGCTGCGAGACGCCCCTAAGGTGTGCTAAACAAGACGTGCTGCTTCCTTCGCAGGAACGGCGCAGGACGGGATGTGGCCAATGAGCGTCGACGCCATGGACTATGAGAAAAAGCTGGCCGAGGCATTGCGTGCGGTCAAGGATGAGGGCCGCTATCGTGTCTTCGCCGACATTGTGCGCCATCGTGGTTCTTTTCCGCGGGCTACATTCCACACGCCCAATGGCAAGAAGGACATCGTCGTCTGGTGCTCCAACGATTATCTCGGCATGGGCCAGCATCCGGCCGTGCTTGAGGCGATGCACCGGGCGATCGACGAGGTTGGCGCGGGCTCGGGCGGTACGCGCAATATTTCCGGTACGACACATTATCACGTCGAGCTCGAACGCGAGATTGCCGACCTGCATCAGAAGGAGGCGGCGCTGCTCTTCACGTCGGGCTATGCGGCCAACGACGCGACACTCTCGACGCTGGCGCGTATTCTCGGCGACTGCGTGATCATTTCCGATGAAATGAATCATGCGTCGATGATCGAAGGCATTCGTCGCGGCGGCGGGCCAAAGCGACTGTGGCGTCACAACGATCTCGCGCATCTTGAAATGCTGCTGAAAGAGATCGATCCGGCGCAACCGAAGATTGTTGCCTTCGAATCCGTCTACTCAATGGATGGCGACATCGCGCCGATCGGCGCGATTTGCGATCTGGCACGTAAATACGGCGCGTTGACTTATCTTGACGAGGTACATGCTGTCGGGCTTTACGGACCGCGCGGCGGTGGCATTGCCGAGCGCGATGGCGTGCTCGATAAAGTTGACATTATCGAGGGCACGCTGGCGAAGGGCTTCGGCGTGATGGGAGGCTATATCGCGGCATCGGCCGATCTGGTTGATGTGGTGCGATCCTATGCCCCCGGATTCATCTTTTCGACATCGCTGGCCCCGGTTCTGGTGGCGGGCGTGCTGGCTGCCGTGCGCCACCTCAAGACGAGCAATGCCGAGCGCGAACGGCACCAGGAGCGGGCGACGACACTGCGCCGAATGCTGGCGGATGCGGGATTGCCGGTGATGTGGTGCGAGAGTCATATCGTGCCGGTCATGGTCGGTGACCCGGTCATCTGCAAGCAGGTCAGCGATGATCTGCTAAACGATCATAATATCTATGTGCAGCCGATCAACTATCCGACAGTGCCGCGCGGTACCGAACGGCTGCGGTTCACGCCTTGCCCGGTGCATACCGACGATATGATGCGTGAACTTGTGGAGGCGCTCGACCATGTCTGGACGCGCCGCAAGATTCGGCGTGCCGCCTGATCGCACCCATGATGAAGAAACGGACCCCAAAGACGGGGCGGGCGGGGTGCGCCGTGAGATCATTTTCGAGTTCACACCGATCGGCGCCAGCGTCAAGGTGACGGCGGTTGACGTTACCAGCGGCCTTGAAGTGTCCGTCGTGGCGCCCTCATCGGCGGCTCGTACTGAACTTGAGCGCATCGCGCTGCAAAAGCTGCGTTATATGCTCGGCCGGAAGGCGGACAAAGATATCGACAGGAAAAAACCAAGCGACCGGGAGGGGCCTGGCGGCGGCGGAATCGTCGTCTAGGGTGAAGGCTAGCGCGCCGCCCGCTTTTTCTTGCGTCCACGAGCCGGCGCTCCTGTGCCAACGCGGCCGAGGCCGATCTGTTTTGCGAGCTTCGATCGTTGTGCGGCATAGTTCGGAGCGACCATCGGATAGTCGTGCGGTAATCCCCACCGGGCTCTGTATTCCTCAGGCGAAAGACTGTACTGCGAGCGCAAATAGCGCTTCAGCATTTTCAGTTTCTTTCCGTCTTCAAGGCAAATTATGTAATCGGCGGTGACCGACTTCTTGACCGGAACAGCCGGAGTCAACTCCGTTTCCCTGTGACCGCCACCGTGTTCGATATCCAGCAAGGTCGAATAGATCGTTCGGATGAGTGCGGGAAGATCGGTCGCAGCTACGGAATTATTGCTTACATAGGCGGAAACAATTTCGGTCGCCAAGCTCAACATTTCCGTCGCGTCAGGCAGCGGGGTAGGTTTGGTCTCGTTCATTCGAGCAATTTGCCTTATTGCGGAGGGTCGGCTGTCGTCTGTAATTGCGGCAGCATTAGCAGGCATCTTCTAGCGCGATACGGGCCGATCAATCAAGGAGATCAAGCGTCTCTTCTATGATGAAATCCGCCTAAATTCCAACCAAACAAGGTGAATCGCGGAAAGGCGCGGCCATTCGACAAGAGAATGACTTGGGTAACCAAGTAAACTTGCCATTTCTAGTCGGCGTTACATGACGAAGGGCTGCGGCCATCGCCCGGTCACCCGCTTGGCGCGGTTTTCGACGTGGCCACGCGTCGTTCGCAGGTGCCCGCAAATTTGTGGTGAATTGGCCCCCTCCGACAATATATGGTATTAGGCCCCATATCGATCCCCGGGCGGCCGAAGGGAGCGCGGACTTCTGCGGCCGCGAGTTCATCCGGAAAAGAAGGTAGATTTATGTCATTGAACAATACGGCTGCCGTACCGGGCGGCTTTTCCGGCTTTTTCACCGATGGGCTGGCAGTCGGCGATCCCGATATACTCAAGGCGATCGAGCTGGAGCTGGGCCGGCAGCAAACGCAAATCGAGTTAATCGCGTCAGAGAACATCGTTTCCCGTGCCGTGCTTGAGGCGCAGGGCTCGATCATGACGAACAAGTATGCCGAGGGGTATCCGGGCAAGCGCTACTATGGCGGCTGCGAGTTCGTGGACATGGCCGAAGAGATGGCGATTGATCGTGCCAGAAGGCTCTTCGATTGCGCTTATGCCAACGTGCAGCCAAATTCGGGTTCGCAGGCCAATCAAGGCGTGATGATGGCGTTGCTGAAACCTGGCGACACCATCATGGGGATGAGCCTTGCGGCCGGCGGTCACCTGACACACGGCGCGGCGCCCAACCAATCGGGAAAATGGTTCAATGCCGTTCAATACGGCGTTCGCCAGCAGGATCATTTGATCGACATGGATGAAGTGGCGACGCTCGCCAAGACGCATCGTCCGAAGATGATTATTGCTGGTGGATCGGCCTATCCTCGGGTGATCGACTTCAAGGCGTTTCGTGAGATCGCGGATTCGGTCGGCGCGTTTTTCATGGTCGACATGGCCCACTTCGCAGGTTTGGTCGCGGGCGGGGCTCATCCAAGCCCGTTGCCATTCGCCGACATTGTCACCACGACGACGCACAAGACGCTGCGTGGGCCGCGTGGCGGCATGATCCTCTCCAACAACGAAGATATCGGGAAGAAGATCAACTCGGCGATCTTTCCCGGCATTCAGGGCGGCCCGCTGATGCATGTCATTGCGGGCAAGGCTGTTGCCTTCGGCGAAGCGCTGCGCCCGGAATTCAAATCCTATGCCCGGGCGGTCGTCGAGAATGCCCGCACACTGGCGTCGACGCTTGTCGATGGCGGCGCGGCTATTGTGTCGGGCGGCACCGACACGCATCTGATGCTGGTCGACCTCCGTCCGAAAAAGCTGACTGGAAAAGTCGCGGAGGCGGCGCTGGAGCGGGCGTATATTACCTGCAACAAGAACGGTATTCCCTTCGATCCGGAAAAGCCGATGGTGACATCGGGTGTCCGGCTCGGCACGCCGGCCGGAACGACCCGCGGCTTCGGGGTCGCGGAATTTTCCACGATCGGCCGCCTGATCATCGAAGTGCTGGACGGATTGGTGAAGAACGGCGAAGAAGGCAATGCGGGCGTCGAAGCGGATGTCCGGGCGCGCGTCGTCGAACTTTGCGGGCGCTTTCCTATCTATGGCGGTCCGAAGTAGGGGCGCCGCACAAGCGGCAGGCAATTCAAGTCAGGGGGCTGGCGGCGCATGCGTTGTCCATATTGCGGAAACGAAGACACACAGGTCAAAGACTCGCGTCCGACGGAAGACAATACGGCGATCAGGCGACGGCGGTTCTGTACGGCCTGCGGCGGGCGGTTTACGACCTTCGAGCGGGTCCAGCTCCGTGAGCTGACAATCATTAAATCCAATGGACGAAGGGTGCCTTTCGATCGCGACAAACTCATGCGTTCCGTGCAAATCGCGATGCGGAAACGCCCGGTTGAGCAGGAACGCATCGAGCGTATGGTAAGCGGTATCGTTCGACGTCTGGAAAGCATGGGCGAGAGCGAAATTCCGTCGGCGATGATAGGCCGGCTGGTGATGGAGGGTCTGATGTCCCTCGATGAAGTTGCCTATGTCCGCTTCGCCTCGGTCTACAAGAATTTCCGTGAGGCCAAGGACTTCGAGGAATTTTTGGGCGAACTCGGCGGCCCCATTCGCGACGAGGTCGATGACGACCGATGAGGTAATGTCGCCGGGGTCCGCTTGCAGGAAATAAAATGAGCCGACCCGACGACACGCAATTCATGAAAGTGGCGCTCATGCTCGCCGAGCGCGGACTAGGGCAGGTCGCGCCCAATCCGGCCGTCGGCTGTGTGATCGTGCGCGAGGATGGGGGTGTGCCTCGCGTCGTCGGTCGCGGCTGGACGCAAGCCGGCGGACGACCGCATGCGGAGACGGAAGCCCTGAGACGCGCCGGCGCGCTGGCGCGTGGTGCGACGGCTTATGTCAGCCTTGAGCCCTGCGCGCATCAGGGCAAGACCGGCCCCTGCGCTCAGGCGTTGATCGATGCCGGCATTGCGCGAGTTGTCGGCGCGGTGAGTGACCCCAATCCGATGGTCGCCGGCCGCGGCTTTGCAATGCTTGAGGCAGCTGGCGTCGCGGTTACCGAGAATGTGTGCGGTGACGAAGCCCGCCATCTCAATGCGGGTTTCTTTCTGACCATGTCGGAGGAGCGCCCGCTCGTCACCCTCAAGATCGCCAGCTCACTCGACGGGCGCAGCGCGACGCATGACGGCCAAAGTCAGTGGATCACCGGTGAACGTGCGCGCAATCGAGGGCATCTGTTGCGGGCGACACATGATGCGATCATGGTCGGCAGTGCAACGGCTGTCGTGGACGATCCTCAGCTCACCTGCCGATTGCCGGGACTTGGCGGGCGCTCTCCTGTTCGTATCGTTGCCGATGGCCGGCTCAGATTGCCGTTGACGTCGAAGCTGGTGCGCGACGCCGGCAAGACGCCTGTGTGGGTGCTCACGCTTCCGGGCGGCGACGATGCGCGACGCAAGGCGTTCGAGGATTGCGGCGTGATATTGATTGACGTTGCGCCGGGCGATGATGGATTGATGAATATGCGCGCGGCGCTTGAAGAGCTGGCGCGGCGCGACGTGACGCGGCTTCTCGTAGAGGGTGGCGCGCGGCTTGCTGCATCGTTGATGCGATCACGGCTTGTCGACCGGATTGAGTGGTTTCAATCGCCCAAGGTTATCGGCGGCGATGGTTACCCGGCGATTGCCGGGCTGGGGGTCAAACATGTCGACAATGCGCCGGTCTTCGCGCTGCGCGAGCTGATTTCGCTCGGCGAAGATTCGCTCGCCAGTTATGTGCTCCGGAGTTAGGCATTCATGTTTACGGGTATCGTCACCGATGTCGGCCGAATTCGCTCGTTGGAAAAGCGTGGCGATGTGCGTTTTGTGATCGGAACGGCTTATGACGCTCCCGGCATCGACATCGGCGCGTCCATTGCCTGCGCCGGCTGCTGCCTGACGGTGGTCGAAAGGGGGCACGACAAGGATGGCAACTGGTTCGCCGTTGATGTGTCTGCGGAATCGCTCGATTGCACGACGCTTGGTCGATGGACGAACGGAACACGGATCAATCTTGAGCGTGCGCTCAAGGCCGGCGATGAGTTGGGCGGCCATATTGTCAGCGGTCATGTGGACGGCGTGGCGCGCATTGTCGATATCCATCCGGACGGTGCCTCCCGCCGGTTTGTTTTCGAGGCGCCTGAGGTGCTGGGCAGGTTCATCGCGCCCAAGGGATCAGTCACCCTTGACGGGACGTCGCTGACGGTCAACGAGGTCGAGGATGTTAGTGCGGCAGGGGCCGGCGGAGCCAACGAACGTCGCACCCGCTTCGGTGTCAACATCATTCCGCATACCCAGGCCGTCACGACCTGGGGGATCGCGAATGCTGGCGATCCCGTTAATCTTGAAATTGATATGCTGGCCCGCTATGTGGCTCGCCTGGTTCAGAAGGATTGAGCATCGTGTACAAGGAATACCTCTCTCCGATCGAGGAAGTCATCGAAGATGCCCGAAATGGCAAGATGTTCATCCTTGTCGATGCGGAAGACCGTGAGAACGAGGGCGATCTCGTTATTCCGGCGCAGATGTGCACGCCAGAGGCCGTCAACTTCATGGCGAAGTATGGCCGAGGTCTGGTCTGCTTGACGCTGACCAGCGACCGGGCAAAGCAGCTCAACCTGCAGCTCATGTCGTCGACCAACCAGTCGCGCCACCAGACAGCCTTCACCGTTTCAATCGAAGCGCGCGAGGGTATTTCGACCGGCATTTCAGCGCATGACCGGGCTCATACCGTGTCGGTCGCAATCGACCCGACCAAAGGTGCGACGGACATCGTTTCGCCGGGTCATGTGTTTCCCTTGGTGGCGAAGGATGGCGGCGTGCTGGTGCGCGCCGGTCATACAGAATCAGCCGTCGACATCGCGCGTCTCGCCGGTCTTTATCCTGCGGGCGTCATCTGCGAAATCATGAATGACGACGGAACGATGGCGCGCCTGCCGGACCTTGTGCAGTTTGCACAGCTTCACGGGCTGAAGATCGCGACCATCGCCGACCTCATCGCCTATCGCCGCCGCTACGACAATTTCATTCACCGGGCGATCGAAACGGAAGTCGATACCAAGGCCGGCGGCGAGTTCAAGCTGATGGTCTATCTCAACACGGTCGAATATGCCGAACATATTGCCTTGGTAAAAGGCGATATATCGACGCCCGAACCCGTGCTGGTGCGGATGCATGCCATCAATGTTTTCGACGACATTCTCGGGGCGACCGGACCGAGGTCGAGTCTTCTGGAACAGTCGATGAAAATCATCGACGAGGAAGGGCGCGGCATCATCGTCCTGATCCGGGACACGACCGCGACCGTCGTCTCCGACATGTTGTTGCGCAAGGGCGAGGGCGGCGAACAGGGTATGCCGCGCCGCTTGCGCGAATATGGCGTTGGCGCACAGATTTTGCTCGATCTCGGCGTCCATGACATGGTGTTGCTGTCGGATACGGACCGAAGCATTGTGGGTATCGACGGGTATGGATTGCGGATTGTCGACCAACGGCCTATCACCAAGGCTGGCGCAGGGGATGTAACAGCCCGACGTACCAGGGAGACGACATCTTGACGACGATCAATGCTCACATCCTGATCATCGAAGCACGATTCTATGAGGATATCGCCGATGAGCTGGCGCGCGGCGCCATCTTGGCGATAGAGGCCCGCGGCGCAACATGGCAGCGTATTTCCGTACCTGGCGTGCTCGAGATTCCGGCGGCGATCAAGTATGCGATCGATGCGATGGCGCATGGCGCCTTCACCAAGGCTATCGATGGATTTGTGACGTTGGGCTGCGTCATTCGCGGCGAGACAACGCATTACGACATTGTGTCGAACGAATCCGCGCGTGCGCTTATGGACATTGCCGTCGATCGGTCGCTGGCGCTCGGAAATGGAATTCAGACAGTCGAGAACGAGGCGCAGGCTTGGGCGCGCGCCAAGGTGGACCAGAAGAACAAGGGCGGCGGCGCCGCCAATGCCTGCCTCGACATGATCGCACTCAAGCGCAGCATGGGGGCTTGAGCTGCGGCTCGCGCATAAAATGAATACTGTGCCCGCACAACCAGCGACTGGCCAAAGCGTCGATCCAAAGGCGCGCAGTGCCGCGCGTCTTGGCGCCGTGCAGGCGCTTTATCAAATGGATGTGGCCAGTACGCCGCTCGACGATGCAATCGACGAGTTCACGCAACATCGGCTTGGACAGCAGGTCGAGGATGACGAGATCGTCGAAGCCGATACGGCGCATTTCGACGACATTGTTCGCGGCGTGGTGCGTGAGCAGCGCGAACTCGATGTTCAGGTCAATAGCGCTTTGGCAAAAGGCTGGTCGCTGGGTCGACTTGATGCGACGCTGCGCGCGATCCTTCGCTCGGGGACTTACGAACTTCGCCGTTGCAAGGATGTGCCGGTGAAGGTCGTCATCAACGAGTATGTCGATGTGGCGCACGCCTTCTTCGAAGGCGATGAGCCCGGCGTCGTCAATGCGGTGCTTGATCGGCTCGGTCGCGAGATCAGGGGCGGCGCGGGAGCGGATCATGGTACCGCTGGACCCGATTGACCCGCCGAATGAATTTGAGCTGATTGCGGCGCTGTTTGCGCCGCTCGCGGCGTCCGCACCCGAAGCATTGGCGCTTACGGACGACGCCGCGCTCTACGCCACGTCACCGGGCGGCCAGACCGTTCTGACGGTCGATGCGATGGTCGAGGGCGTTCACTTCCTTCCCGACGATCCGGCTGAGAGCGTTGCACGCAAGCTGTTGCGGGTGAGCCTGTCGGACCTTGCGGCCAAGGGAGCGGCGCCGAAGGGCTATCTCCTCGTGACGGCCTGGCGCGACGGGACGCCGCTGAGCTGGATGCGCGCATTTGCGGCAGGTCTTGCGAGTGACCAGCAGATCTTCGGAATTGCGCTCTGGGGTGGCGATACGGTGCGCACACCCGGTCCGCCGAGTTTCACGCTGACGGCCATTGGCGAAGTGCCCGCCGGAACGATGCTGAAGCGCGGCGGCGCCCGGGTCGGCGACGGGATTTATGTGACCGGGACGATCGGCGATGCCGTCCTCGGCCTCAGGGCCTTGCGGGGAGGTCTCGTCGGCCTCGACAAAACGCATCGAGACTGGCTGGCAGGCCGCTACAGGCTGCCGGAGCCGCGGCTGGCTGCCGGTGGGGCACTGCGGGGCATCGCCAGCGGGGCGCTCGACATCTCCGACGGGCTGATGGCCGACCTGGGACATTTATGCGCCGTTTCGGGCGTCGGTGCCCGAATCGAATTGGACCGGGTGCCGCTTTCCTTGGCGGCGCGGGCGGCGGTGGCTCTCGACGGAGGCCTTATCGAGGCAATTGCCGGTGGTGGCGACGATTACGAGATCCTGTTCGCGGCGGCACCTGGCCGGGAGGCCGAGATTGCCGATATCGCGACGGAAACGCGGACTCCGATTGTCAGGATCGGGACCGTTCTGCCCGCAGGCGAGGGCGTGAATCCGGTCGATGCGGCCGGACGGCCGGTCGCCTTCAAGCATTTGGGATACCGTCATTTTTAGACGGGGGCCCCGGCCGGAGGGGCGGTTGCTTTCCCATGCCGTATTTGGCATCTTTCCGCGCGATTTCTGCATTCGGCAGGGGGAGGGCTTCCGGCGCGCCCGCGCCGGAGATCGAATGGAAATTCCCGCCGGTACAATCCGTCAAGGAAACCTAAGGATAAAACAATGAGCACTGCTTTGTGGGCTATTATCGGCTGCGGGCTGCTTGCGCTCGTCTACGGCATCTGGGCTGTACGCTCGGTGCTGGCGATGGATGCGGGCAATGCACGCATGCAGGAGATCGCAGCGGCGATCCAGGAAGGCGCCAGCGCCTATCTCGCGCGCCAATATACGACCATCGCCGCCGTGGGTGCGGTCATCTTCCTCATCGTCTGGTACTTGCTGACCCTCAAGGTCGCGGTCGGCTTCCTGGTCGGTGCGACGCTTTCGGGCGCGGCGGGTTATATCGGCATGCTGGTTTCGGTGCGCGCCAATGTGCGCACCACGCAAGCCTCGAGCGTCAGCCTGGCGGCCGGCCTCGGCGTCGCCTTCAAGTCCGGCGCAGTGACGGGCATGCTGGTTGCCGGTCTGGCGCTGCTGTCGGTCGCGGTCTACTACGCGGTGCTGACCGTTCACCTTGGCCTTGCGCCGGGTTCGCGTGAAGTCATTGACGCGCTGGTCGCGCTCGGCTTTGGCGCCTCGCTGATTTCGATCTTCGCCCGTCTCGGCGGCGGCATCTTCACCAAGGGTGCGGATGTCGGCGGCGATCTCGTCGGCAAGGTCGAAGCCGGCATCCCGGAAGACGATCCGCGCAATCCGGCGACCATCGCTGACAACGTCGGCGACAATGTCGGCGACTGCGCCGGCATGGCGGCCGATCTTTTCGAAACCTATGCGGTGACGGTCGTCGCCACGATGGTTCTGGCCTCGATCTTCTTTGTCGGCGCCGGGCTCGAAAGCATGATGCTCTATCCGTTGACCATCGGTGCGGCCTGCATCGTGACCTCGATCATCGGCACGTTCTTCGTGCGGCTCGGCAAGAGCAACAACATCATGGGCGCTCTCTACAAGGGCTTCATCGCCTCGGCGGTGCTGTCGCTGATCGCGCTTTACTTCGTGACCGATGCCGTAATCGGTCTCGACACGGAATTTGTCGTCAACGGAAAACCCTTTACCGGCTTCAGCCTCTATATCTGCGGCATCGCCGGCCTGATCGTGACGGGCCTCATCATCTGGATCACCGAGTACTACACCGGCGTCAATTTCCGTCCGGTCCGGTCGGTGGCGGCGGCTTCGGCCACCGGGCACGGCACCAACGTCATCCAGGGTCTGGCGATTTCGATGGAAGCGACGGCTCTGCCGGCGCTCGTCATCGTGGTCGGCATCCTGGTCACTTACGGTCTGGCGGGCCTCTTCGGCATTGCCATCGCGGTTACGACGATGCTGGCGCTGGCCGGCATGGTGGTGGCGCTCGATGCTTTCGGGCCGGTGACGGACAATGCCGGCGGTATCGCCGAGATGGCCGATCTGCCGGCCGACGTCCGCAAGACGACGGACGCACTCGACGCCGTTGGCAACACGACGAAGGCGGTGACCAAGGGCTATGCGATCGGTTCGGCCGGTCTCGGCGCGTTGGTGCTGTTCGCGGCCTATACCGAGGACCTGAAGTTCTTTGCGGCCAATTCGGATACCTACGGGTACTTCGCCGGCGTCAGTCCCGACTTCTCGCTCTCCAATCCGTATGTGGTGATCGGCCTCTTCATCGGCGGGTTGCTGCCTTACCTCTTCGGTTCGATGGGTATGACGGCGGTTGGCCGTGCGGCGGGCTCGGTCGTCGAGGAAGTGCGGCGTCAGTTCAAGGCCGATCCGGGCATCATGGCGGGTACCTCCAAGCCCGACTATGCGCGTGCCGTCGACATGCTGACCAAGGCGGCGATCAAGGAAATGATCGTCCCGTCGATGCTGCCGGTGCTTTCGCCGGTCGTGCTGTACTTCATCATTCTGAGCATCGCCGACAAGTCGGCTGCCTTCTCGGCGGTCGGTGCGATGCTGCTCGGCGTTATCGTGACCGGCCTTTTCGTCGCGATCTCGATGACGTCCGGTGGCGGTGCCTGGGACAATGCCAAGAAGTACATCGAGGACGGCAATTACGGCGGCAAGGGTTCGGAAGCCCATAAGGCCGCCGTTACGGGCGATACGGTCGGCGATCCTTACAAGGACACCGCCGGCCCGGCCGTCAACCCGATGATCAAGATCACCAACATCGTGGCGCTTCTGCTTCTGGCGGTGTTGGCTCACTGATCGGCCTGAATACGAGAACGGAAAGGCCCTGCGGAGATATCCGCGGGGCCTTTTCATGTGCGGGGTGTTTGACCACGGCGCGGAATAATCTGAAACTGAGTTGGATGTGACAGGGAGGGGCTGGTGCCGGAAGCGACCGTTTTCTACGAAATTGCGGCATTGCTGATCATGGCTTCGGCGATAGGCCTGTTGGGTATCTGGCTCCGTCAGCCAATGATCGTCAGCTTCATCATCGTCGGAATGCTGGCCGGGCCCGCCGGCTTCGACATCGTCCAGTCGACCGATTATCTGGAGCTTCTCTCAGAGCTCGGCGTGACGCTGCTGCTCTTCCTGGTCGGATTGAAGCTCGATCTCAACCTTGTGCGGACGCTCGGCGTGGTTGCGATGAATACCGGTGTCGGACAGATCGTCTTTACGTCCGTCATCGGCTTTCTGATCTGCCTCGGCCTCGGCATGTCGCCGATCGCCAGCCTGTACGTAGCGGTGGCGCTCACTTTCTCCAGCACCATCATCATCGTCAAGCTGCTGTCGGACAAGCGCGAGCTCGACGCGTTGCATGGGCGCATTGCGCTTGGATTCCTGATTGTTCAGGACCTGGCGGTCGTGCTGGCAATGGCCGTCATGTCGGCGCTGACGGCCAGCGCGGCGGAAGAGACCGGGCTTTTCGACGCGGCGGTGGCGCTTGCGGTCGGCGCGGTGCCGTTGATTCTGCTGTGGCTGGTTGTCAGCCGGGTGGCGCATCCGATCCTCAGCCGCATGGCGAAAGCGCCGGAATTGCTGATCGTCTTTGCGCTCGGTCTCGCGGCTGCCTTCGCCGCGCTTGGCGAATATCTCGGCTTCAGCAAGGAACTTGGCGGCCTTATTGCCGGCGTTGCTCTTGCCTCGACGCCGTTCCGTGAGGCGATCGGTTCGCGGCTGACGAGCTTGCGTGATTTCCTGCTTGTTTTCTTTTTCATTTCGCTTGGATCACATCTCGACCTGCGTGTGGTCGGCGATGCTGTCGGACCGGCGGTGTTGCTGTCGCTGTTTGTGCTGATCGGAAATCCGCTCATTGTCATGACCATCATGGGGCTGATGGGCTATCGCAAGCGAACGGGGTTTCTGGCCGGACTGACAGTGGCTCAGATCAGCGAGTTCTCGTTGATCTTCATTGCGCTCGGGCTCGGGCTCGGCCATGTCAGTGAGGATGCCGTCGGTCTGGTGACACTGGTCGGCGTCATCACGATCGGCCTGTCGACTTACATGATCCTCTATTCCCAGCCGCTCTATAACTTTCTTGAGCCTTATCTCGGCGTGTTCGAGCGGCGGATTGCGCACCGTGAGGCGAAGATCGCCGAGGGGACACCAGCCGCGCGATATGACGTGATCCTTTTTGGTCTCGGCCGGTATGGCCGTTCGCTCTTCAAGGGCTTCCAGGAGCGCGGTCTCAGTGTCCTCGGTGTCGATTTCGATCCCGATGTCATACGGGACTGGAGCCATGAAGGTGCAAATGTCATGTATGGCGATTTGTTTGACCCGGATATGCATGAGTCACTGCCGCTCGGCGCAGCGCGATACATCATCATCGCCGTGCCGCCGCACGAAATCGGCGTTACGCATCAGGATCCGCGGGTGGCGCTTGTCGAGGAAATTCGAGGCCGTGGTTTCGGCGGCCATGTAGCCGCGATCGCGAGCAGCGATTCAGACAGTGCAATGCTGAAATCGAAAGGGGTTGATACGACGCTGCGACCGTTCTCTGACGCCGCCGAGCGCGCCATCGAAAGGCTGTTCGAAAACCCTGCTGCCGCGGCCCGCTGACCTGCGCGACTTTGTGTATTATCTGCGGCCGCCCGGATTACCGGTACCGACGCCAGGCATGGCTGCACCCGGCGCGTTGTAGCGGCCGAGATTGCCGAAGAGCTGTCCCAGGATCGTCAGCTCCTTGCCGCGGGTCGGCGTGGTTCGATCGACGAAGTTGACGATCTGTCCGTCTTCGAGGCCGTAATAGGCGACTTCCTGCACAACATCGGTCTTTTCGAAATAGACCGCCGCAACGGCGCGGTCGACCTCCTTCGGACGGAAAAAGGTGGTCGTTTCGAATTTGCTGGAAATGTAGTACCAAGCCTCGCCATCGACTGTGGATGTCGTCGAGGGCGATCCCATGATCGTACGGACCTGTTCCTTGCTCGTCGCGCCGGCCTGGATCTTTGTCAGGTCGTTCGGATCAAATATATAGCCGCGGTCTTCCTTGACCGGCGAGCAGGCTGCGAACGCCATGCTTGCTGTCGCCAGGCAGGTGGCGGCCAGAATCGTCCGGACGGTTCGGCGCAGCGGTATCATGGTGAAGCTCCTCGGATCGAAAGTTCTTACGTTGACCTACCCTTGTCGCCCGGTAAATTCAATCGACATATGCGGCCATGGGCAAGCCGTATGGGCCATGGCCGGAGCGAAATCATGATATGGAAGCGAATTTTCGGACGCCGGCGCGGCGAGGAGGAGGCTTTTTCGTTGTACCGGGCGGTCGTCGCCCAGGCGCGCCTGCCAGCCTTTTACCTCCAGGGCGGTGTTCCTGACACGGTTGAGGGGCGATTCGAGATGGTGTCGCTCCATGCTTTCCTCGTGTTGCGGCGGCTGCGTGCCGCCGGAGCGGAGGGGCAGGCGCTCGGCCAGCGGGTTTTTGACGTGCTGTTTGACGACATGGACCAGACCTTGCGCGAAATGGGTGTCAGCGATCTCTCGGTCGGCAAGAAAATCAAGGCCCTGGCGTCGTCGTTCTACGGACGCATTGGGGCCTATGAGGACGGGTTGCGGGCTGACGGCCATGCCGTTCTGGCCGACGCGCTTGCGCGGAATGTGTTCGGCCAAGCGGCGGCAGAAGGACATGCGGCGATGCTGGCGGATTATGTCCGACAGTGCGATCAGGCGCTCGCCTCCCAGTCGGCCGACAAAATTATGGCTGGCCATGTTGTGTTTGTTGCACCCCCTGAAAGCAGGGACGGCGCGGCGCGGATCGTTGCGGGGAATTGAATTGTGAGCCCTCAGCCGCCTCTCACCGACGGTGCGGAATTCCGCCTCATGCTGGCAGCGAAAGATGTGCCGACCGCAGGCACTGTCCTCAAATTCGATGCCGATGCCGGGGCATGTGCCGCGCTGGCGCGGCGCTTCAATATTCTCGAATTGCAGTATCTGCGCGGAACGGCAAGCGTCAGGCCATTTCGCAAGCACGGATTGACGCTGGATTGCCACTTTGAAGCGGTGCTCGCTCAATCCTGTGTGGTGACGCTCGATCCCGTGGTCCAGACGATCGATGAGCGTTTCACGCGGCGCTGGCTGCCGGAGCATCTGATCGAGCCGGCGGTCGCAGCGGACGGCCGCGAGATCGAGATATTGGTCGAGGCTGAGGGAGAGGACGCGCCGGAACCCATGACAGGCGGGGCAATCGACATCGGCGAGGCGGTTGCGGAGGCGCTGGCGCTGGCTATCGACCCTTATCCCCGCAAGCCGGGTGTCGCCTATGATGTGCCGCCGGACGTTCCGGACCCCGTGGCGGAAGAACGGCCGAACCCCTTCGCCGCATTGGAGAAACTCAAGAAAAATGACTGAGTCGCCAAGATTTCCAGCCCTTTCTGCCTATTGTTTAGCGTCGGCAACCTTGTATCTTCTGGGCGCGCGCCGGTTGATGGCGTGCACCGGATTTAGATGAGGAACCCTGGGTGACGCGAGGAATTACGATAGCGCTGGATGGCATGGGCGGGGACCACGGACCCGCGACCGTGATCGGCGGCGCTGAAGTCGCATCGGTCCGCCACCCGGAGGTGCGGTTTCTCATTTTTGGCGACGAGGCCCAGATACGCCCCTTGCTGGAGAAACATCCGCGCGTCGCCTCGGTGAGCGAAATCGTCCATACCGACGTTGCCGTCTCGATGACGGACAAGCCGAGTCAGGCCCTCAGACGCGGCCGCAAGACCAGCAGCATGTGGCTTGCAATCGACGCAGTAAAGGACGGCAAAGCGCAGGTGGTTGTCTCGGCGGGCAATACCGGTGCGCTGATGGCGATGGCCAAGGTGATCCTGAGAACAATGCCGAATGTCGAACGGCCGGCTCTGGCGGCGATCTGGCCGACGGCGCGCGGCGAGAGCGTGGTACTCGATCTTGGTGCAACGATCGGTCCCGATGCCGCGCAGCTTGTTCAGTTCGCTGTTATGGGCGAAGCGTTTGCACGCGTGATCTTCAATCTGGAGCGACCACTGGTCGGTTTGCTCAATATCGGCGAAGAAGAAGTCAAGGGCACCGAGCAGGTGAAGGACGCCGCGCAGATGTTGCGCGCGGCGAAGTTGCCGATGCATTTCCACGGTTTCGTCGAAGGCGACGACATCGCAAAGGGGACGGTCGATGTCGTCGTAACAGATGGCTACACCGGCAACATCGCGCTGAAGACGGCTGAAGGCACCGTGCGTCTTGTCCTGGAATATCTGCGCGCGGCCATAAGGCGTTCGCTCATGGCGCGCATTGGCTATTTTTTCGCCCGAGGCGCGTTTCAGGCGTTGGCGAAGAAGCTCGATCCTCGGGCGTCGAACGGTGCGGTGTTTCTCGGTTTGAACGGACTCGTCGTCAAGAGCCACGGCGGAACCGATCCGACGGGATTTGCGGCTGCCATCGATGTCGCCGTCGATGTCGCGTCCGCCGATCTCATCAGCAAGATTATCGCCGATCTCAGCCTGCTTAACGGCTTTGGAACGGGTGCGACCGGCCATAACGAAAATACAAACACACCGGAATCCGAGGCAGTCCTTTCGTGAGTGTAATCAGAACAATTGTCCTGGGGACCGGAAGTTATTTGCCGGCCCGCGTGATGACCAATGACGATCTGTCGAAAATCATCGATACGACCGATGAGTGGATTGTCGAGCGGACAGGCATTCATCGCCGGCACATAGCCGCCGATGACGAACTGACGTCGCATCTCGCGCTGGCGGCGGCGCGGGCTGCTATTGCCGACGCGGGGATCGATCCCCAGGAGATCGACACGATCATTCTGGCGACGACGACGCCCGACAACACTTTTCCCGCGACCGCGGTCACGGTACAGGCCGAGCTGGGCCTCTATCATGGGGCCGCATTCGACATCCAGGCGGTCTGTTCGGGCTTCGTCTATGCCTTGACGATCGCCGATACGTTTATTCGCACCGGGCAATCGAAGACGGCGCTGGTGATCGGCGCCGAGACCTTTTCGCGGTTGCTCGACTGGACCGATCGTACGACCTGCGTGCTGTTCGGCGACGGCGCGGGCGCGGTGGTGGTCACGGGAATGGAGGGCGCGGGCACCAATGCCGATCGCGGAGTGCTGACCGCCCATCTCCATTCGGACGGGCGGCACAAGGAGAAGCTCTATGTCGATGGCGGGCCGTCCTCGACGCAATCGACCGGTCATGTGCGCATGGAAGGCCGCGAGGTCTTCCGTCATGCTGTCGTCAATATCGCGGAAGCGATCAACGAATCGCTGGCGGCAACCGGTCTGACCGCCGACGATATCGACTGGTTCGTACCGCATCAGGCCAATAAGCGCATCCTCGACGGCACCGCCAAGCGCATTGGCCTGCCGCCCGAGAAGGTGGTGCTGACGGTTGCCGATCAGGGTAACACTTCGGCGGCGTCGGTGCCGCTGGCGCTCGACACGGCGGTCAAAGACGGCCGAATCAAGCGCGGCGACCTGGTGCTGCTGGAGGCGATGGGTGGCGGTTTCACATGGGGTTCGGTGCTGCTGCGGTACTAGCGAAGACGCCGGAGATTGGAAGGGTTCTCGAATCTCGCACTTGAGAAAAATCATCCATCCCATTGATATTGACGGGTTTCCGGTGGAACAATAGGCTTCGGGTGAAACGACAAAGGTGGAGGCCATGGGGGAAACTGTCACGCGCGCGCAATTGAGCGAGGCGGTCTATCAGGAAGTCGGATTGTCGCGGAACGAATCCGCGGAGCTGGTGGAACTGGTGCTGGCCCAGATCTCGGACAGTCTGGCGCTGGGCGATACCGTGAAGTTGTCGTCGTTCGGGTCGTTCTCTGTACGGAAGAAGGGCGGCCGGATGGGCCGCAACCCGAAAACCGGCGAGGAAGTGCCGATCAAGCCGCGGCGCGTGCTTGTGTTCCGGCCGAGCCATGTGCTCAAGGAACGCATCAACGAGGCGTTGAACGGCAAGTCGGCCGCCGCCGACTAGGCGATCGGAACGACGCCATTGAGCAGATCCGTGTTCATCCATCGGCTTGGGGAAGGTCAGCAGGGACCTGATTTGACGATACAAAAGTCAGCAGATGCCTTTCGAACCATCAGCGAGGTCGCAACCGAGCTCGATGTGCCGCAGCATGTGCTGCGTTTCTGGGAGAGCAAGTTCAACCAGATCCGGCCGCTGAAGCGCGGCGGCGGGCGGCGCTACTACCGGCCCGAGGATGTCGACCTGCTGCGCGGCGTCCGGACGCTGCTCTACAATGACGGCTACACCATCAAGGGCGTCCAGAAAGTCTTTCGCGAACAAGGCGTTAAGTTCGTCACCGAGACCGGCAAGGGGTTGGTCGACGCCTCGGTTGCCGAGCGCGCGCGCGAGGCCGTCGAGCGTGACGACGCCGATGAGCGCGACGGCGCCGAGCGGCCGATCAGGGGCGCCGGGCGCAAGCAGTTGGCGGCGATACTGGAAGACCTGATTTCGCTGAAGGATGAGATCGACGAAACGCTGTGGGCCGATGAGGACGAGGTAGAGGAGGGCTGATGCCCTTCAAAAATAACGGAAAAAGGCCGGTTTGAGCCGTTGCCGCCATGGGGCCTCGCGTCTATAGTCCGCGCCGCCCAAGGGGTTCGCTCCTTGTCGGTCCGGTCGGAGCGTAGCGCAGCCCGGTAGCGCACTTGTCTGGGGGACAAGGGGTCGTCGGTTCGAATCCGGCCGCTCCGACCATTTATTTTTCGCAGGGATTCAAGGAGTTAGCCGATGATCGATGCCATTCTTCCGATCGTTATTTTCATCGTCGTCATCTTCGCGCTCAACAAGATTGTGACAGGCCGTTTCGGCTGAGACCCCCCCTCTGTCACAAAACTGTCAAAAAACTGTCACAAATGACCTGAGCGGCGGCCGCGTGCCGGCGCGGACAGGCTTTGCGGGGCGGGGATAAGTGCACTTATCCCCGGTTTCAGGCCGGATCGGGCCGGACCATCCAGACGATCAGATATTTCGCCGGGAAGGCCCAGGCGACGCCGGCGATCAGATAATAGAAAAACTGCACCCAGCCGCTCTCCGACAGGTGGCCGCTGACCGCAATCGTCATCACCAGGAACGAATAGAGCGTCAGGCCGATCAACAGGATGATCGTGCCGACCAGTTTTCGTGTGCGGATGCCGAGACGCATGGGAAACTCCGGATGATGCCGCGCGGGTGCCGTGCCTTCGAATTAGAGCATTCGGCCGGCTCTGCCTAGAGGAGCGCGGCGAGCTGTCGCGGCCCCTGCGGACTAGGCGCGGGGCGCGGCGCGGTCTATTTCTAGGCGTCATGAGCCTTCTTTCCCGCATCAATGCCGCCGAGCGAAGCCAGGCCGACCATCGCGCCATCGCGATCTGGCTGGCATGCGTTGCGGCGCTCGTCTTCATCATGGTGGTGGTGGGCGGGCTGACGCGGCTGACCGAGAGCGGGCTCTCCATCACCGAATGGAAACCCGTCACCGGTTCGCTGCCGCCGATGAGCGAGGAACAGTGGCAGGCCGAGTTCGATCTCTACCGCCAGATCCCGCAATACCAGTTGATCAACAAGGGCATGTCGCTTGCCGAGTTCAAGACGATCTACTGGTGGGAATGGAGCCACCGTTTTCTCGGCCGGCTGATCGGCCTGGCCTTTTTCGTGCCCTTTGTCTGGTTCCTCATCCGGCGGCGCGTCGAGCGGGCGCTGGTGCCGCGGCTGATTTTCCTGTTCGTGCTGGGCGGCATGCAGGGCGTGCTCGGCTGGTGGATGGTGATGAGCGGACTGACCGAGCGCACCGAGGTCAGCCAGTACCGGCTGGCGGCGCATCTCGGTCTGGCGACGCTGATCTATATGGCGCTGGTCTGGACCGTGCTCGACCTGATGCGCGGCAAGGCGACACGGGCGCTTGACGGCATCGCCAAGGCGGCGCTGGCGCTTGTCATATTCGTCTTTCTGCAGACGATCCTCGGCGCTTTCGTGGCCGGCTTGCGGGCCGGGGCCGTCTACAACAGCTGGCCGCTGATGGACGGCGCGTGGCTGCCGGAAGGGCTGATGCGCATATCGCCGCTCTGGCATAATTTTTTCGAGAACCATCTGACCGTGCAGTTCCAGCACCGGATCGCCGCCTATCTGTTGTTGCTGGCGGCGCTCTGGCACTGGTTCGCGGCGCGGCGGACGCCGGCCGCGCAGGGGGCGGGGTTGCTGGCGCTGGCGGTGGTGGCGCAGGCGGCGCTCGGTATCTGGACGGTCTTGTGGGCGGTGCCGATCCCGCTCGGCGCGGCGCATCAGGCCGGGGCGCTGATCGTGCTCACCGTGGCGCTAGCGCATGCGCATCGGCTGGCGAAGTAGGGCGTTGCTCGTGGAAAAATATCATCCAACGGGGAGCGGCTTTTCGACGAGTGAGCTTATGGCGCTCATGCAATATGACCGAATAAATTTTGAGAGATGGGTGACGTATGGCTCGGCGCTCGTAGACAAGCGTGAAATGGAAAAGGCGGGGCTTGAGAGAATACTGACGTATTTTGCTGCGCGATTTGTCTGGGCCAAGGAGGTCCTGGAGCGAGAGAAAAAATTCGCCTTTTTGGAGCGTTGGGCCGCAAGGATACTGGAAAAAAGGCTGAGCCCAATAGCGGTGCAATTTTCGATCTGCGAAGATGTGAAGAAAGAAGCTCAGCATCTTGCGATAGTGCTTGGCGACAAGAGCAGCGATGCGTTTTTCGACACACGAAAATTCAGTCGTTTCATTCTTTCTGTTTCGCCAAGACTATCGATCAGAGACATTGTCTTGATGGATGAGGCCGACGTGCGAGGTCCTGTCCTTCACTAAGAGATTTTATTCACGAGCGTTGCGGCAAGAGGCGCTGCGAGTAGACCCCGGGGCGGCACCTGTGACTGCGGTTGGTGGTCACTACGGCGCTCTCCTTTCAACGTCTTTGCGAGGAGCGGTAGCGACGAAGCAATCCAGAGAGCTGCAGATGCCGAATCTGCGGCTCTCTGGATTGCTTCGCTTCGCTCGCAATGACGAGGTTGGAAAAGCGGGGCAGGCACAAGCGCAGCATGTGCTGCACCCCCTCACCCTTCCGCGGGCTGACGCCCGCGTTCGAGCTCGAAAAGGTCCACCGGACCTTTTCGCTTGCTTCGCAAGACGCCTCTCACCCCTCTCCCCGGAGGGGAGAGGGAAAAGGGGACCCGCTCCTCTACGCCCCCAACGCCTGGTCGAGGTCGGCGATGATGTCGGCGGGGTCTTCGAGGCCGACCGAGAGGCGGACGACGTCGGGGCCGGCGCCGGCGGCTTTTTGCTGTTCCTCCGTCAACTGACGATGTGTCGTCGAGGAGGGATGGATGATCAGGCTGCGGGTGTCGCCGACATTGGCGAGATGGCTCAAGAGTTCGACCTTGCCGACGAGCTTGACGCCCGCCTCAAAGCCGCCCTTGACGCCGAAAGTGAAAACGGCGCCGGCGCCCTTGGGCGAATATTTCTTCATCAGCTTGTTGAAGGGATCGCTGTCGAGGCCGGCATAGGAGACCCAGGTGACTTTGGGGTGATCCTTCAGGAACTTCGCGACCTTCAGGGCCGAATCCGAATGGCGCTGCATGCGCAGCGGCAGAGTTTCGATGCCGGTCAGGATCATGAAGGCGTTGAAGGGCGAGATGGCGGGGCCGAGATCGCGCAGGCCCAACACGCGGCAGGCGATGGCGAAGGCGATGGGGCCGAAGGTCTCGGCAATCTTCAAGCCGTGATAGGAGGCGCAGGGTTCGGTCAGCGTCGGATATTTGCCGGACTTCACCCAGTCGAACTTGCCGCTGTCGACGATGAGGCCGCCCATCGAGTTTCCGTGGCCGCCGAGGAATTTGGTCGCCGAATGGACGACGATGTCGGCGCCGTGTTCGATCGGCCGGCAGAGATAGGGCGAGGCCAGCGTGTTGTCGACGATCAGCGGAATGCCGGCGTCATGCGCGACCTTGGCAATCGCCGCGATGTCCATGACGATGCCGCCCGGATTGGCGAGGCTTTCGATGAAGACGGCTTTGGTCTTCGGGCCGATGGCCGATTTGATCGTGGCCGGGTCGGTGCCGTCGGCCCAGTCGACTTCCCAGCCGAATTTCTTGAAGGAGTGGCCGAACTGGTTGATCGAGCCGCCATAGAGCTGGCGGACGGCGACAAAGCGGTCGCCCGGTTCGAGCAGGGTGTGGAAGGTCAGCATCTGGGCTGCGTGACCGGAAGCGACGGCCAGCGCCGCCGTGCC
>JAUXOE010000087.1 GCA_030682415.1 Parvibaculum sp. | reverse complement strand
CGGAGTTCCCATGCTGCGCCGCTATATCATCGCTCTTCGCTACACGTTGCGCCGCCACACGCGCAGCGCACCGCAGCGCCAGGTCGGCGCGATCCCCTATGCGGTGATCGACGGCAAGGTGGCGGTGCTGCTGGTCACTTCGCGGCGCACCGGGCGCTGGATTTTTCCGAAGGGCGGTCTGATCGAGGGGCTGACGCCGGCCGAAGCCGCGGCGCGCGAGGCCTTCGAGGAAGCCGGCGTCGAGGGCGAGATATCGCCGGCGCCGCTCGGCAGCTATGGCAGCTTCAAGCGGCGCGGCTTGCGCCCGCTCCAGATCGAGGTCGATCTCTACCCCTTGCGCGTCATGCAGCAGCATGACGACTGGCCCGAAAAGCGTCAGCGCCGTCGTCACTGGGCCTCGCTGACCGAAGCGAAGAAGCTGCTCTCCGAACCGCGGCTAACCGAACTGGCGCTGATGCTGCGCGAGATGCGCTAAGCCATACGCGACCGCGCCTCAGGCCAGCGTAAGCTTCAGTACCACATAGATACCGCCCGCGAGCAGGCCCGCCGCCGGCACGGTAATGACCCAGGCAGCGGCGATGGTCAGCACATGCCGCCGCCGCACCAGTCTTCGCGTCTCGCGTTTGATCTGCCTGCGGATCGCTTCTTCGGGCGTCTTGTTCAGCGTGTCGGGGTCGCCGGGATGCACCTTCTTCTTTTTCGGTGCGTCGGCGTTCAAACCGATATTGGCCAGGTACTCGCGCAGGAAGCCGACGCCGAAAACGCCGCCGATCGCGATATGGGTCGAGGACACCGGCAGTCCCATCGCCGAGGCGATCAGCACGGTGATGGCGGCGGCCAGCGCGACGCAGAAGGCGCGCACCGCGTCCATCTTGGTGATTTTCTCGCCCACCGTGCGGATCAGGCGCGGGCCGAACAGCGCCAGGCCGAGCGCGATGCCCATGGCGCCGATCAGCAGCACCCAGAGCGGCAGCACCACCTTGTCGGGCGCGGCCACGCCGGATTCGGCAGCCGCCACGATGGCCGCCAGCGGGCCGACGGCATTCGCCACGTCGTTGGCGCCATGCGCAAACGAAAGCAGCGCGGCGGCGAAGATCAGTGGCAGCGTGAAAAGTTTCGCCACATGCTTGCGGCGGTTTTCGATCAGCGCCGCGCGACGCGCGACCCAGGGGCGGGTCAGGAACCAGCCGGCCGCAAAGCCTGCCGCGCCCAGCGCCCAGACCGTCAGCGCGTCGGGCCGCCAGATGCGCGAGAAGCCTTTCAACGACAGATACATCGCGAAGGTGCCCGCCATCAGACCGATCATCACCGGCACCCAGCGCTTGGCCGCCTCGATCCTGTCGTCGTCGCGAAACAGCACCGTCCATTTGATGAAGCCGAGAAGGGCCGCCGCAATGATGCCGCCCATCAGCGGCGAGATCACCCAGCTTGCCGCGATGGCGCCCATCATCGACCAGTTGATCGCCGCCATGCCGGCCGCCGCGATGCCGGCGCCGACCACGCCGCCGACGATCGAATGCGTCGTCGAGACGGGTGCGTTGAGGAAGGTCGCCAGATGCAGCCACATGCCGGCGGCAAGGAGAGACGCCACCATCAGCATCACGAAGTCGAGCACATCGAGCGCTTCGGCGGGCCTGACGATATTGCGCGAGATCGTGTTGACGACATCGCCGCCGGCCAGGATCGCACCCGCCGCCTCGCAGATCGCGGCGATGACCAGCGCGGCCGCCAGAGGCAGCGCGCGGCTGCCGACCGCCGGTCCCATATTGTTGGCGACGTCGTTGGCGCCGATATTGAGCGCCATGTAGCCAGCGATAACGCCACCGGCGATCACGAAGATGCTGAGGGGTCCGACCGGCGCCAGGCCGGCCATGAAAAGAAAGACCGCCAGCAGGAAAATCAGGGCAAGGCCCGGCGCCGCGATCGAGCGCGACAGCGCATAGGTCGCCTCTTCGAGACGAACGACCTTTTTCAGATCCTTGTCGAGCGCGCTCTTCGCCAAATCCGGCTCCCCCGATTCGCCCGCCGCCTCCGGGCGGATCGGCCGGGGAGAGCCTTTAGCATTTCGGGCGTGTCCCGCCTAGGGTTTGTGACAGTTTTTTGACAGTTTTGTGACAGAGAGGGGGGTCGGCTGCCTTTTCCGCTGTCACTCGGGCGGCATCAGGGGCCAGTCGACGATGCGGTCCTCGAGGTCTTCCAGGTCGACCTCGTCCTCGTAGAGGAACCGTCCGTGGACGGACATTCCGGCCAGCCGCACCGCCTCGTATTCGCCCGAAAGCAGCGGGTGCCACCAGGGCAGATCCTTGCCTTCCTTCAACAGCTTGTAGGCGCAGGAAGGCGGCATCCAGTCGATATCTTCGAGGTTTTTCGGCGTCAGCGTCACGCAGTCCGGCACGCGCACCGAGCGGTTCGGATAGTCCGAGCAGCGGCAGGTCTCCGCGTCGAGGAGCCGGCAGGCGATGTCGGTATATTCGATCGCGCCGGTGTCCTCGTCCTCGAGCTTGGTCAGGCAGCACTTCGCACAGCCGTCGCAAAGGCTCTCCCACTCCTCGCGGTTCATTTCATCAAGGCGCTTCACGCGCCAGAAGGGTTCGCCGGTGCCGCTCATTCCGGGACAGAAGCGCGCGCCGCGTCCGCCGTCAAGCGGTTCCGGAAAGTCGCGGTTTTCCTGCCTCCGCTTTGCCGCGATGCCGCCCTATTCCCTGCACAAAGTTGATCCAGTCTCGTTTCGGTGCAGTCGGGGCTGGCACAAGGCTCGCATGAAACCCCTGTCCGGTTCACGCCGGAAGTGTGGCTATCGAGGCAGTTAACCGTGTCGCAGGACGACCACGATCCCTATCCGATGCGCGCGCAGCAACAGCGCGCGCCGCTGCACGACCTGCCGGAGCCGCCGGACGGGAATGACGACGACCGCCCGCGCGCCAAACGGCGCTGGCGTCCCGGCATTCTCGCCACCTCCTCCTTCGTTCTGACGGCGCTGTTTGTCGGCGCCTTTCTTCTTGTTTCGAGAACGCTGCCCGACCTGCAACGCGTGATCGATGCCGGGCCCGATGAAACGCTGATGCTGACGGTGCTCGATGCCAATGGCGACGAGATCGGAAGCCGCGGCCGGCGCACCGCGCCCACGGTACCGCTCGGCGAACTGCCGCCCTATCTGATCATGGCGGTGCTCGCGACCGAGGATCGCCGCTTCTACGAACACAACGGTTTCGATCCGCGCGGTATTGCGCGCGCCATGTGGTCCAACCTCAAGGCACTCGACTTCGTCGAAGGCGGGTCGACAATCACACAACAGGTGGCGAAGAACCTCTATCTCGACAACAGACGCACGGTGATGCGCAAGGCGCAGGAAGCGCTGATCACGCTCTGGCTCGAGAACAATCTGACCAAGGACGAAATCCTGACGCTCTATCTCAATCGCATCTATATGGGTGCCGGCAATTACGGCATGGACGCAGCGGCGCGCTACTACTACGGCAAATCGGTGCGCGATGTCTCCCTGCCCGAAGCGGCCATTCTGGCCGGCCTGCCGAAAGCGCCGAGCCGCTTTGCACCGAGCAACGATCTCGAACGGGCCCGCGCCCGCGCCGGGCAGGTGCTCGACCGGCTTGTCAGTTCAGGCACGCTGACCTCCCAGGAGGTCGCCGGCGCGCGCGCCAATCCGGCCGACGTCGTTATCCGCGGGCAGGCCGAGGGTCAGGAATATTTCGTCGACTGGGTCGCCGGTCAGGCAACCGCCATGATGCCGGGTGCAACCGGACGTTACATCATTCGCACGACGCTCGATCCCCGCCGGCAGAAGGCTGCCGATGCGGCGATCAAGCAGGCGCTCGCGGATGCCGGCACCGAACGCAACGTGTCGCAAGGTGCGCTGGTCGCGCTCGGACCCGATGGCGCGGTGCTCGCAATGGTCGGCGGTCAGTCCTATCTTGAAAGCCAGTTCAACCGCGCGACACAGGCGCTGCGGCAGCCGGGCTCGGCGTTCAAGCCCATCGTCTATCTGGCGGCGCTCGAAGCCGGCTATACGCCGGACAGTCCGATTACGGACGAAGCAGTGTCGATGGGCGGCTGGATGCCGCGCAATGTGGCGGCGCGTGACTGGGGGACGGTCAGTCTTGCCACCGCGCTCACTCATTCGATCAACACGATCGCGGTGCAGGTTGGCGACAAGGTCGGTATGGACCGGATCGGCGATGCGGCGCGGCGACTCGGTCTCGAACGTCCGCTGCCGCGTAACCTGTCCGTCGTGCTCGGCAGTTCCGAAGTGACAGTGCTGGAGTTGACATCGGCCTATTCGGCATTCGGAAATGAGGGCCGCCGCGCGGCGCCTTATGGCATTACCGAGATCGTCGCCGAGAATGGCGATACGATCTATGCGCATACCACCGAATTCACACAAGCCGCCAAGCCCGAACATGCGCATGACATGACCTACATGCTCTACAACGTGATGACGGAAGGTACGGGCCGGGCCGCGCAGATCGGCGGCCGGCTCGCTGCCGGAAAGACAGGCACCAGCCAGGACAACCGCGACGCCTGGTTCGTCGGCTATACCGGTAACGAAGCGGCCGGAGTCTGGTTCGGCAATGACGACAATTCGCCGACAGACGGCGCGGCCGGCGGCAATGTCGCCGCGAGCGCCTGGAAGGCCTACATGACCGCCGCACAACAAGGACAGCCGGCGGCGCCCCTGCCCGGTGCCGTGCGCTTCCGCGACACCACGATCAGGACCGCCACCAGCGCGCCGAGCGGATTTTTCGTCGAACTTGGCGACCTTTTCTCGGCCGCGCCCAAGCTCCAGGGCGGTTCGACCGATTGGGGCCGGGGCTTCCGCCGCGGCGGCGAAACACTGGGCGGCAAGCGCTAGCACCGCATTTGCTTCGGATCGCCCGATGCGCCATACAGGCCCATTGTCGCCGATACGCAGAGACTTTCAGATTGGCTCCTCCGCTTCTCGCCCTTCGCGATATTCGCGTCGCCTTCGCCGATCAGGTGTTGATCGCAGGCGCCAGCTTTGCGCTGGCTGCGGGCGACCGTCTGTGCCTGGTCGGGCGGAACGGCTCCGGCAAGTCGACATTGTTGCGGATTGCGGCCGGCCTTGTCGAGCCCGACGGCGGTGACATTTTCCGGCAGCCCGGCACCCGCATTGCCTATCTCGAACAGATGCCGGATTTTGGCGGCGCGCCAAGTGTGCTCGACTATGCAACAGCCGGTGGCGCCGAACCGCACAAAGCGCTGGCCGCACTTGATGAGCTGAAGCTCTCGCCCGCCGCCGTTCCATCGACCCTTTCGGGCGGCGAGGGACGCAAGGCCGCGCTGGCGCGCGTGCTTGCCGAGGAGCCCGACATTCTGCTTCTCGACGAACCGACCAACCATCTCGATCTGCCTTCAATCGAATGGCTCGAAGAGACGCTGTCGCAATTTCGTGGTGCCTTCGTCCTGATCAGCCATGACCGTGCCTTTCTCCGTCGCCTCACGGCCGGCTGTCTCTGGCTCGATCGTGGCGCCATCCGCCGGCTCGACAAGGGCTTCTCGGCCTTCGATGTCTGGTCGGACCAGATTCTCGCCGAGGAGGAAACGGTCGCACACAAGCTCGACCGTTTGATCGAGCAGGAAACGCAATGGTCGCGCGAAGGCATTTCCGCGCGGCGTACACGCAATCAAGGACGGCTGCGCCGTCTCCACTCGATGCGCGCCGATCGCGCGCGGCGGGTTGGCCAGACCGGCCGCGTGGAACTGGTGGCAGATAGCGGGGCGGCCTCCGGTTCACTGGTTGTCGAGGCGACCGGTATTTCAAAGAGCTGGCCGCAGACCGACGGCAGCGCGCGTGTCACTGTCCGCGATTTTTCGACACGCATCATGCGAGGCGACAAGGTCGGCCTGATTGGACCCAACGGCGCGGGCAAGACAACGCTTCTGAAGATTTTGACCGGCGCGCTCAAGCCCGATAGCGGCACCATACGCCTCGGCACGAACCTCACGCCCGTCTATGTCGACCAGACACGCGCGGCGCTCGATCCGGACGCAACCCTCTGGCAGACGCTTTGCGAAGGCGGTGGCGACCAGGTGCTGGTGCGCGGACGGCCGCGCCACGTCGTTTCCTATCTCAAGGATTTTCTGTTTCGCGAGTCGCAAGCGCGCCAGCCAGTGAAAGCACTCTCCGGCGGTGAGCAATGCCGGTTGTTGCTGGCGCGGGCGCTCGCCAAGCCGTCGAACCTTCTCATTCTCGACGAACCGACCAACGATCTCGACATGGAAACGCTCGATCTGCTGCAGGAGATGTTGGCCGATTACGACGGAACGGTTTTGCTGGTCAGTCACGATCGTGACTTTCTCGACCGCGTCGTCACCTCCGTCGTCGCCCTGGACGGCAGCGGTAGCGCTGTGGAGTATCCCGGCGGCTATTCGGACTACCTGTCCCAGTCCCGGCATGAAAAGAACGCGGCGGTCAAAGCAGCATCTGGCCGCCCGGTCCAGGCGTCCCGGTCCGACCGCTCGCGGCCAACGTCCAAACTCAGCTACAAGGACGCACGCGCGCTGGAGGGGTTGCAGGAAAAAATGCCGCAATTGGCGCAAGAGATTGCCGAACTTGAGAAAAAGCTCGCAGATGCAAGCCTTTACACGCGCAATGCCGATGAATTTCACAAGACGACGGCACGCCATGACGCCCTCAAGGCTGAACTCGCCGAGGCCGAGGAACGCTGGCTGGAACTCGAATTGAAGCGCGAAGCGCTGTCGGGCGCCTGACGGTTAACCAGCTATCCACATTCCCTTTGACTGTTGCGCCGGCACAAGTTTGGATAGCTGGCGGCTCGATTCGCGGGGGGTACGGCGAAGCGATACGCCTGTCGGTTTCGGGTCCAGGAGGATCCGGGTGGGGGATCATTGAAGCTCGTCCTGAAGCTTCTGGCATCTTTTGTCGTCGCGCTCGTTCTGGGCGTCGGCTCGGCGCTGCTGCTCCTGCGCGGCGGTGCCGGACTTGGCGGAGCGATCGCCGTCGGCCCGTGGACAACGAGTGCGGAAACCGGCTCGGCCGATGCCGATCCCTACACGCGTGCCCGTATAGCCATCGGTGGACTTCTGGCGCTCAGCCGCAGCGAAACCATCTATTTCACCGCCGCGACCGACGATGCGGGTGCGCCGCTGCGGACCCGATGTGCCTACAGGATCATCGGTACCGATCCGCCAGCGCGTTGGTGGAGCATCACGGCCTATGGCGCCGACCACTTCCTGATACCCAATCCGCAGGACCGCTATTCCTTTGGCGGCAACACATTGGCGCGCGAGGATGACGGAAGTTTCGTCATTTTCGTCGGTCCGGCGGCCGCCGATGGCAACTGGATACCGACGGGCGAGAAGGACGGGACGTTCACGCTGACGCTTAGACTTTACAATCCGAATGAGGACGCAGCGCGCGATCCGTCGAGGATCGAGCTGCCGCGCATCGCCGGGGAGGCGTGCCCATCATGAAGACATGGCCCATATGGATCGCCGGCACTATCGTGCTTGCCGCCGTCTTGCATATCCTGACCATATTTGCCTTGCCCTACGGCATCATGGACCGTGCCATGGCCGGAATCGCCGCGCAGGCTGGCGGCGTCAACAAGGCGCTCTATCCCGAGCCGGCGACGGCCGGGTCGCGCGGAATCGTCCGGCCGAGCCCCGACCTGCTCTATACGGCCTGCGTCTACGATATAGGTGCCCGGCCACTGCGTATCACCTCGCCTGTGCCCGACACCTATTGGTCGCTGTCGATGTTTGCTTCCAACACCGACAATTTCTTCGTCGTCAACGACCGTCAAACGAAGACCGGCGGGATTGAGATCATACTGGCAACCGACGATACGGCGAAGAACGGCAATGACGCGCAGGTCGTGATCGCGCCTTCGAGCCGCGGCATCATTCTTTTCCGGTCACTGATCGCCTCCGACGCGGCGCGGCCCGAGATCGACGCCTTGCGCCGGCAATCCCGTTGCGAGCCGCTCTGACCCGACCTGACCCCCTTTTCGCGCGGTAGCCCTCCGGGTTTCCCGCTGATACCATCGCCCCCGTCCACGCGCGGCCGCGCGTTCCACGGGAGGGCTCCATGAACCGGAATCTGATTTTGATCGCTGGTGCGGCAGCGGTTGCGGTCGCCATTGTCATCGTGCTGGCGATCGGATCCGGCAGCCGGCCGGACAATGGGCTCACCCGCATCACCTTCGTCACCGACTGGAAAGCCCAGGCCGAACATGGCGGCTTTTATCAGGCGCTGGCCAACGGCTATTACGCCGAGGCCGGGCTCGACGTAACGCTGATGCAGGGGGGTCCGGGCATCAACGTCCCGCAATTGCTGGCCGCGCATTCGGTTGATTTCGGCATCGGCTCCAACAACTTCATTCCGCTCAACATCGTCGAAGCTGGCGCCGGCGCCAAGGCTGTGATGGCCACCTTCCAGAAAGACCCGCAGGTCTTCATCGCCCATCCCCGCGACGACGTGAAATCGATCGCCGACATGAAGGGCATGCCGATCATGGTGTCCGACGCCACCGTCAGCGCGTTCTGGCAGTGGCTGAAAGCGAAATACAATTTCGATGACAATCAGATCCGCAAATACACATTCAACCTCGCGCCGTTCCTGACCGATCCACAGGCGATCCAGCAAGGCTATCTGTCGTCGGAGCCCTATATGATCCGAAAGGAAACCGGCATCGAACCGCAGGTGTTTTTGCTGTCCGACTATGGATATCCGGGCTACGCCGCCGTCGTTCTCGCCACCGACCGGACGATTGCCGAACGGCCGGAGGTCGTGCAGGCCTTTGTCGATGCAAGCATCCGCGGATGGGTGAGCTACCTCTATGGCGATCCGGCGCCTGGCAATGCCCTGATCAAGCGCGACAATCCGGACATGCCCGACGATGTCATCGCCAATGCGATCACCCTGATGAAACGGTATGGCATCGTCGATTCCGGCGATACGCTGACGCTGGGCATCGGCGCCATGACCGAGGCGCGCTGGAAGGAATTTTATCTCACGATGGTGACGGCCGGTGTCTATTCGGCGGAGCTCGACGTTCACAGCGCCTATACGCTGGAATTCGTCAATCAGGGCGCCGGGACGGACATCAAAAAGCAACTGACTGGCGAATGAGAAAGGCGGCCGCCTGCGCATGACCGAAGCCGACGCGCCGCTACGGCCTCCTCTCCTCACGCTCGCCGGTGTTGCCAGGACCTATGGCAACGGCACTGTCGCTCTGGCAGGCGTCGATGCCACAATCAGGCAGGGCGATTTCGTCTCGTTGGTCGGCCCCTCAGGCTGCGGCAAGAGCACGCTGCTCCGTATCGTTGCCGGGTTGATCGGCCCGAGCGCGGGCGACGTTCACTGGCACACAACCGACGGATCGCGTCCGGCCGATATCGGCTTCGTCTTTCAGGACGCGACGCTGATGCCCTGGGCGTCGGTCCTCGATAATGTGTTCCTGCCGCTGAAACTCCGTGGCATCGCGCGCGACAAGGCGCGACCGCAACTGATGGAGGCGCTGGAGCGCGTTGGCCTCGCCGACTTCGCGAATGCCTACCCGCGCGAGCTTTCAGGCGGCATGAAGATGCGGGTGTCGCTGGCGCGCGCGCTGGTAACCCAGCCGCCGGTGCTGCTGATGGACGAACCCTTTGCGGCACTCGACGAATTCACGCGCGAAAAGCTCGACGACGATCTGCTGGCGCTCTGGCGCAGCCAGCGCTGGACCGTGATCTTCGTCACGCACAGCATTTACGAGTCCGTCTATCTGTCCGAGCGCGTGCTGGTGATGGGCGCGCGGCCGGGCCGCATTCTCGGCGAAGTCGCAATCGGCGCACCTCATCCACGCGGGCCGGCCTTCCGCCGCTCGCATGACTATGTCGATCACTGCGCGGCCGTCAGCGCGGCCTTGCGCGAGGGGGTTGCGCCATGAATGGCGAGGACAAAGGGCTGCCGCGTGCGATGCGTGTCGTCGTGCCGGTACTTGTCGGCATTGTCTTTCTCGGCATGTGGGAAGCCTTTGTGCGGCTCGGCAACGTGCCGCCATTCGTGTTGCCGGCACCAAGCCTCATATGGACGAGCCTCGTTCTCAATTTCGACTCTCTGATGGGGTCTCTCTGGGTGACGCTGCGCGTGACGCTGGCAGCCTTCCTGCTCGCCATTGTCGGCGGCATCGGCCTTGCAATTCTCTTTTCGCAGAGCCGGCGGATCGAAATGGCGCTCTTTCCCTATGCGGTGGTGTTGCAAGTGACGCCGGTCGTCGCCATCGCGCCGCTTGTTCTGATCTGGGTCGGCTATGACCGCGTCGAACTGGCGGTGCTGATCCTTGCCTGGATGGTCGCTTTCTTTCCGATCCTTTCCAACACGACACTGGGCCTGCGCTCGGCCGATCACAATCTGCGCGATCTCTTCCGGCTCTATGGCGCGAGCCGCTGGCAGGTGCTGGCCGAGCTGCAGCTGCCCTCGGCGATGCCCTACATACTTGCCGGCATGAAAATATCGGGCGGGCTGGCGCTGATCGGCGCCGTGGTCGCCGAATTCGTCGCTGGTTCGGGCACCGGGACCGGCCTTGCCTGGCGCATCGTCGAAGCCGGCTACCGGCTCGACATTCCGCGCATGTTCGCGGCGCTCTTCCTGCTTTCGGGGCTCGGTATCGCGATATTCTTCAGCCTGTCCTGGGTGGAGCACCTGCTGCTCAGGCGCTGGCACGAAAGCGCGGTCCGGCGCGAGTTCTGACACGCGCAACAAATATGGCTGAATTCGGCCAATTATCTCTTTTTAACAAATTTTTGTGTGGATAATAATGTTCTACACAACTATTGACGATCTTTGGCAAAAAACCCATGTTACCGAGTAGTTAGCAACGGCTCCGCAGGCCGGCGCCGCATCTGTCTCTCAAGGCTGGTGATGCGCCCTGTTGGTGCCGGCGGAGCTTCAGGGAGCGTCCATCATGGCCCAACACAGCCGCAAGGGAGCGCAGTTTCAAGCGCTCACGGCGAACCGTCTCGCGGACGGCATCGTCGTTTATCTGACTGCGGACGATCGCTGGTCGGAATCGCTGCAGGAGGCCGATGTGGCAGACGGCAAGGCGGACGGTGAGGCGCTGCTTGCGCGCGCACAGGCGACGGTCGCCACCAACATAGTCGTCGAACCCTATCTTTTTGAAGTGACGCGGGACGAAGACGGCATTCGCGCCGCCAGCGTGCGCGAAACCATCCGGCAGGCGGGCCCGACCGTGCGCCTCGATCTCGGCAAGCAGGCGGAACTGCCGGGCGTTCATCGCTGAGCGCACGAATCCGCGAGAGGCAAAGGTTTACAGATGTATCGCTACGATGAATTCGACCACCAGCTTGTCAACGAGCGTGTCGCGCAGTTTCGCGGCCAGGTTGCGCGCCGGCTCTCAGGCGAGCTGACGGAGGACGAGTTCAAGCCGCTGCGGCTGATGAACGGTGTCTACCTGCAGCTTCACGCCTACATGCTGCGCGTTGCCATCCCCTATGGCACATTGTCCTCGAAGCAGCTGCGCATGCTCGCCCATATTGGCCGCAAATATGACCGCGGCTACGGACATTTCACGACGCGACAGAATCTCCAGTACAACTGGCCGGCCCTGAAGGACATGCCCGATGTCCTGCACGACCTCGCAACCGTCGAGATGCATGCGATCCAGACCTCGGGCAACTGCATCCGCAATGTGACGTCGGATCAATATGCCGGCGCGGCGAAAGACGAGATCGAGGATCCGCGCATCGTTTCGGAAATCATCCGCCAGTGGTCGACCTTCCACCCGGAATTCTCGTTCCTGCCGCGCAAGTTCAAGATTGCCGTTTCCGGCACGCCGGACGACCGCGCCGCAATCCGCGTGCACGATATCGGCATCCAGATCGTGCGGAACGGCAAGGGCGAAATCGGCTATGAGGTCTATGTCGGCGGCGGGCTCGGCCGGACGCCGATGATCGGCAAGAAGATCGCCGACTTTGTTCCCAAAGAGGATTTGCTGGCCTATCTCGAAGCGGTCATGCGCGTCTATAACATGTATGGACGGCGCGACAATATCTACAAGGCGCGCATCAAGATCCTGGTGCATGAGATCGGCGCGGAGGAAATGAAGCGGCAGGTGGACGCCGAGTTCGCCGAAATCCGCAAGACCGGCGCTTTGCATCTGCCGGCCGAGGAAGTGGCTCGCATCCAGGCCTATTTTGCGCCGCCCGCCTACGAAACGCTGCCCGACGAAAGCACCGAGCTCAACAAGGCGGTGCTTGCCGACAGGGACTTCGCCAATTGGGTGAAGTCCAATATCGCGGCACACAGGGTGCCCGGCTATGCGATCGTCAATATCTCGCTGAAGCCTATCGGCGGCACGCCGGGCGACTGCTCATCGGACCAGATGGACGCGGTCGCCGACATCGCCGAAAAATACAGTTTCGACGAATTGCGCGTCACACACGAGCAGAACCTGACGCTGGCTGATGTGCGCAAGAAAGATCTGCCCGCCGTCCATGCGGCGCTGAAGGCTGCCGGTCTCGCAACGGCCAATATCAATCTCATTACCGACCAGATCGCCTGCCCCGGCCTCGACTATTGCGCGCTCGCCAATGCGCGCTCGATCCCGCTGGCCCAGCAGATTTCGGAGCGCTTCAGCGACCTCGATCGCCAACACGATATTGGCGAGCTGAAGATCAACACATCGGGCTGCATCAATGCCTGCGGCCATCACCATGTCGGCCATATCGGCATTCTCGGCGTCGACAAGAAGGGCGTCGAATATTACCAGGTGACGCTGGGTGGTGCGGCCGACGAGAAGACCGCCATCGGCGACATTGTCGGCCCGGCCTTCACCGAAGAGCAGATCGTCGACGCCATCGAGACGATCGTCACGACCTATCTCGGCCTGCGTCAGCCGGGCGAGCGTTTCATCGACACCTATCGCCGCACCGGCATCGACCCGTTCAAGGAGAGCCTCTATGCAACTCATTAGGAACGGAAAGTTCGTTGCGGACGATTTTGCGACCGTCGGCGACGAGGATGCGCTGCCGGAAGGCGCCGTCATTGTCAGCCTTGAGCGCTGGCAGAAAGAGCGCGAGGCGCTCGCCGCGCGCAACACGCCCATTGGGGTACGCCTGAAGAGCGGCCAGGAACCTTCGGCGATTGCCGGCGATCTCGACAAGCTTACGGTCGTTGCGCTCGAATTCCCGGCCTATCGCAATGGCCGCGCCTATTCCTATGCGCGGCTGCTGCGCGAGCGCCATGGTTACATGGGCGAGGTGCGCGCGGTCGGCAATGTGCTGCGCGACCAGTTCCACTTCATGGTTCGCTGCGGCTTTAATGCGCTGGAAGTCGCCGACAATATCACGCCGGACATCTGGGCCGAGAGCGTCGGCGCGTTCAGCTTCTCCTATCAGCCGGCATCCGACGACCGCCAGCCGGTGTTGTCGCTGCGCCAGCGCCTCGCGGCGCGTGCGGGAGCGCGCGAAGCGGTCTGACGGCTTCTTTTCCGGCGCATGAACAAACAAAAGCCCGGCACCCTTTTCAGGGGCCGGGCTTTCCGATTACGCAACAATACTCAACAGACGAGCGTTGCCTGGTGCTTCGCGTAGAAATTACGCGGCGCGGAGCTTCTCGAAGGCTTCGGTGAACTTCGTGGCGTAGGGGCTCACGGCCTCGCGCACGGTCGTCACGGTCAGTTCGTTGAGTTCGCGGGCGGCGTCGATGTTCCGCTTGATGGTGGCGCGAACGAGTTCGTTCTGGAGTTCCACCGCCGTCTTGATGCTGCCGGACTTGAGCGCGGCGCGGGCGGTCTCAACCGATTCTTCAAAGTTGGTGCGGGCCAGCGTCACGATGATGCCGGACGCCACTTCGATCGGGTTCTTCGCATCGGCCTTGGGGGCGGCCTTGGCGGTCTTCACCGACGCCTTCGCGGCGCGCGGCTTCGCAGTCGTCTTGGTCTTTTTGGCTTTGGGGGTCGCTTCGGGCATTGTTTCAATCTCCTGTATCGCGTGGTCGCTCGCCTCACGCGAGCGTTTCCAAGCACATACCGGCGCGCCGGATTTGTGCGCTGCAACATGAGATAATTAACCGCCGCCTCTGCGTCAAGTTATTTTTGTGCATTGCACCAAAATGGCGGTTGCAATGCGCCAAATTACTCAAAATCTCTTTATAGAAAAAGGACTTAGGTCTAGTTGCGGCGCGCTGTCGCAGACCAGGTCGGCCAGCGCCGCGCCGCTGCCGGCCGCCAGCGTCCAGCCCAGCGTGCCGTGGCCGCTGTTGATGAAAAGATTCGAAAAAGGCTCCAGCCGGCCGATCACCGGGCTGCCGTCCGGCGTCATCGGCCGCAGGCCGCACCAGAATTCGGCGGCGTCCGCGCCTGCCCCCACCTGCGGCAACAGGCTCGTCAGCGCATTGAGCACCGATGCGGCGCGCGCCGGCTCCAGTGTCAGGCCGTAACCGCCGACTTCGGCCTGGCCTGCGGCACGCAGGCGATTGCCGAGACGGCTGATGACGATCTTGCGCGCTTCGTCGGTGATGCTGACCTCGGGTGCGTTGCCTTCCGGCGCCGGCAGCGTCACCGAATAGCCCTTCACCGGATAGATCCAGCTGCGAAGGCCAAGCGGCTTCAGCAGCGCCGCCGTGCCGGTGCCGGCCGCGACGACGACCGCATCCGCATCGACCGGACCTTGCGCCGTCATCACCCCGCAGGCGCGGCCGGCGCGAATGATGATGTTCGCGACCGGCGCGCCGGTCAGAAAGCCGACGCCAAGCCGTGCGGCGGCTTCGGCCAGATGTTTCGAGAAGAGATACGCATCGCCGCTTGAATCGCTTGGCGAATGGAGCCCGCCGGCGATCTCGCCGCGCTGCAGCGCCGATGCCAGGGCCGGCTCGAGCTCGACACATTGGGCCGGCGTCAGCACATGCTGTTCGACACCCAGCCGCGCCATGGTTTCGCTCTCGGCCGCCGCTTCGCGCAAGCCATGCGCCGCACGGAAGACGCGCAGGATTCCCTTGTCCCGCCGGTCGAACACGAAACGCTGGCCGGCATCCTGGAAGCCGGCCTCATAGGCGGCCATACGCGCTCGGGTCAGCAAGGCCAGTTCGAGATTGGGCGGGATGCGTTCGCGCCGCGCCGATGCCCGGCACCGCATCAGGAAACGCAGCAGCCAGTACCATTGTTCGGGGTCCATTTTCGGCCGCAGCCGAAACGGCGCATCGGCACGGCCGAGCCAGCGCAGGATCAGGCCCGGTATTTCCGGTCCCGCCCAGGGCGCAACTTCGCAAGCCGACATCTGGCCGCCATTGGCAAAGCTGGTGCCGAGGCCCGCTCCCTCGCGTTCCTCGATCAGCGTCACCTCGGCGCCGCGCAGCGCGAGTTCATAGGCGGTGGCGACGCCGACAATGCCGGCGCCGATGACGGCGACTTTCACGACGGACCTGCCTTGCACATGCGGGTGTTCGATTGGGCCCTACCGGTAGCAAAGCCGCGCCGCTTTGGCGACGGCAAAGAATGAACGCCAGACGGACAAGACCTTCTGCCAATCCAAAATGCCCTGCATACTCGGCCACCGCCTCGACGATACCATCCAGCCCGGAGCCCGATATCGATGACGACCCAAAGCCCCCTCTGGCCCTTCGTGCCGTCTGCCCGCGCCATCGACGTGACGCATGCGAAGGGTTGCATCCTTCATACGCGCGACGGCGGCGAAATTCTCGATGCCTCGGGCGGCGCCATCGTTTCGAATATCGGCCATGGGCGGGCGGAAGTCGGCGCGGCGACGGCCGCAGCCATGACCTCGATGTCCTATGCGGTGCCGCCCTTCCTGACGCCGGAGCGGACGCGGCTGATGGAGCGCCTGCGCCGGGCCTGGCTGCCGCCGCATCTGACGCGCACCTGGCTTGCCAGCGGCGGCTCGGAAGCGGTCGACGCCGCCTGCCGTCTTGCCGTCCAGCATTTCCGCGCGCAAGGCGACACGGCGCGGTGGAAGATCGTCGGCCGCGACATCTCCTATCACGGCACGACGCTGTTCACGCTCGGCATCGCCGGACACGAAGCGCGCAAGCGCGGCTTCGAGAGGCTCATTCCCGACATGCCGCTGGCGCCGACGCCTTATGCGCTGCGTTCGCCGCTTGGCCGCCACCATCCCGATTTCGACATCGCCGCCGCCGACGCATTCGAGGCGCTGGTGCTGCGCGAGGGGCCGGAGAGCATCGCCGGTTTCATCGCCGAGCCGATCAACGGGTCGTCCGGCGGCGCCTTGATGCCCGGTCCGCGTTACTGGCCGCGCGTGCAGGAAATCTGCAGGCGCCACGGCATTCTCCTGATCATCGACGAGGTGATGACGGGTTTTGGCCGCACCGGCAAGGCTTTCGCCTGCGAACACTTCAACATCGCGCCCGACATTCTGGTGTCGGGCAAGGGGCTTGCCGGCGGCTATGCGCCGATCGTCGGCTTGTTCGCGTCGGAAGATGTCGTCGCGCCGCTCGCCGCACACGGCCAGTCGCTGATGTTCTATACCTATGGCGGACATCCCGGCGCCTGCGCGGCGGCCGACAAGGTGCTCGAAATCATGGAAGACGAAAATCTCGTCGCTTGCGCCGCCGAGCGCGGGCACGCACTCGCCGCCCGCCTCGAAGCGGCGCTCGGGCAGCATCCGAACGTCGCCGAGATTCGCGGCGAAGGTCTCCTGCGCGGCATCGAGATCGTCCGGGACCGCGAAACGCTCGAACGCTTCGATGAAAGCGCAGCCGTCACCCAGCGCGTTATCGGCGCCGGCCTCAAGCGCGGCGTCATCTTTTATGGCGGCGGCACCGGCGCGATCCGCGACATCGTATGTCTCGGCCCCGCCTTCATCGTTTCCGACGCCGAACTCGACCGCATGGTCGAGGCCCTCAAAGCCGCCATCGACGAGGCCGTTGCCGCGGCATAGCGCCGAGCGATGGAATCAGCGCCCGCTCGTGCCCTGCCTTGCCGCAATCACTTCCGGCGCAGGGGGCATGGTCTCGACATAGATCGAGCGGCTCGGAAAGGCAAAGCCGGTACCGGAACCTTCGACGATCTGTTTGATCCGATAGGCCAGCGCTTCCTTCACGGCAAGCCATTCGCCCCAGACGGTCGTGTGGGTGAAGCAATAGACCATGATGTCGATGGAGGAAGGTCCGAAGCTGTCGATGCGCACAAAGAGTGGCGCCAGCGGCGGCTGCACGAAGTCTTCCGTCGAGGTCAGATAGGCCTCGATATCGCCGCAAATCTGCCGAAGCTGGTCATGCGTCGTCCGGTATTCGACGCCGATCAGCCATGAAATACGGCGATAGGTCATGGCGGTAAAGTTCGTCACCGCGTGGTCGGAGAGCTGCTGGTTCGGCACGAAGACCGGCGCCCGGTCGAAACGGCGCACATGGGTCGAACGGAAACCGATCTTTTCGACCGTGCCCTCGACGATGCCGTCGACCTTGATCCAGTCGCCAATGCCGAAGCGCCGTTCGATCAGGATCGACATGCCGCCGATCAGGTTCTTGAAGAGGTCCTGCGCGCCCAGCGCCACCGCAACGCCGAAAAGGCCAAGCCCGGCGATGATCGGCGCCACCTGAATACCCCAGGTCTGCAGGATCGTTGCGCCGGCAATCAGAACGACCGCGGTTTTCGCGCCCGCAATCAGCCATTCGAGGATTTCAGGCGTCAGCAGCCGTTCGAGCTTCTTCATTCCCTGGCTGACGGGTCCGACGCAATTGTAAAGCGCCCAGAAGATCGCGACGATGATCAGTGTACGATTTAGATTCTCGGTGAAGTCGCGCGCCACATTCTCGAAAGCGAGATACTCTGTCGCAAAGAAAAACCCAAGCGCGAAAAAGAGAAAGCGCAGCGGGTTACGGATCGCGTCCCTGATGTAGTTGTCTATTTTCGTTTCCGTCTTGTCCACCCACCGATCGGCGATGGACAGCACAAAACGGGTGAAAAGGCCACGCAACAAATAGAAGGCGCCGAAGATTACTGCCGCAACCAGAAGATCGCCGATGCTGTGGCCGAGAACGCCAGTGCTCCAGACGTCCCTGACGAGATACCAGTATTCCTCGAGATTCGTCAGTATGCCCTGCATCATCTGTCGACGGGTCCTGTTTTGGCGTCGTTAAGCGGACTATACGGCCGCGGTCCGCTCGCGCGTGGCCGAGAAAGTTACTTTCGGCCATTTCTCCAGCGTGTATCCGATCTCCCAATTGCTTTTCGCCATGAAGACCGGTGCGCCGTCGCGATCGGTCGCCATGTTGCCGCGATGGGCATCGAGGAAACGCTTCAGCTCGGCGGCGTCCGTGGCCTGAACCCAGCGTGCGGTCTCGAAGGGAGCTGGCTCGAACTGAACCTTGATGTCGTATTCGGCGGCGATGCGGGAGGCCAGCACTTCGAGCTGCAACTGGCCGACCACGCCGACAATCCAGTTGGCGCCGATCTCGGGCTTGAAGACTTGCGTCACACCCTCTTCCGCAAGGCTTTCCAGCGCACGGCGCATATGCTTGGCTTTCATCGGATCGTCAAGGCGGACGCGGCGCAGGATTTCGGGCGCGAAGTTCGGAATGCCGGTGAAAATCAGATCCTCGCCCTCGCTCAACGTATCGCCGACGCGGATCGTGCCGTGATTGGGAATGCCGATAATGTCGCCCGCACAAGCGTCGTCGAGCAATTCGCGGTCCTGTGCGAAAAAGAGGATCGCATTGTTGACACCGATGGTCTTGCCGCTACCGGAGATCTTCAGCCGCATGCCGCGCTTGAATTTGCCGGAGCAGATGCGCATGAAGGCGATGCGGTCGCGGTGGTTGGCGTCCATGTTCGCCTGCACCTTGAAGACGAAGCCGGTCACCTTCGGCTCCGCCGGTTCGACAACGCGGCTTGCAGTCGGCTGCGCGCGCGGCGGCGGCGCATAGGCGACGACAGCATCAAGCAGTTCGCGCACACCGAGTTTCCGAAGCGCGCTGCCAAAATAGACCGGCGTCATATGCCCGGCACGATATTGCTCGATATCGAAAGCCGGATTGCCTTCGCGGGCAAGCTCCATCTCCTCGCGAAAATGCTTCAGCTCGTCCGCGCCGAGATATTCCGCGATCCGGTCGCCCGTCAGGCTTTCGGGCTCGCTGTCCGGGCCGCCTTTTTCGGTGCCCGGCTTTTCGTAGGGAATGAAGCGATCGTTTTCGGGATCGAAGATGCCGCGCAGCAAGCCGCCCATCCCGGCCGGCCAGACCATCGGCGCGGTGTCGAGCGCCAGCTTCGAGGCGATCTCGTCCATCAGCTCGAACGGGCTCACGCCCTCACGATCGATCTTGTTGATAAAGGTGATGATCGGCACGTCGCGCAAGCGGCAGACTTCGAAGAGTTTCAGCGTCTGCGCCTCGATGCCCTTGGCCGCGTCGATCACCATGATGGCGCTGTCGGCGGCCGTCAGCGTGCGGTAGGTGTCCTCGCTGAAATCTTCATGGCCCGGCGTGTCGAGCAGGTTGCAGACGATGCCCTTGTATTCGAAGGTCATCACCGCCGAGGTGACCGAGATGCCGCGGTCCTGCTCGATCTTCATCCAGTCGGAGCGCGCGCGCCTGTTGTCGCCGCGGGCCTTCACCTGACCGGCCATACGGATCGCGCCGCCTTTCAGCAGCAGGTTTTCGGTCAGCGTCGTCTTGCCGGCGTCGGGATGGGAGATGATGGCAAAGGTCCGCCGGTTGCGGATTTCGTTCGCCAATCCCTGATCCTGACGGCTTGCGGTCTCGGAAATGCTCAACGTCCGTTCTCCGGGGGGTTCCGTCTCCGGAATGAATTTGCGGCGGAACCTAGCTGAAAGCACCGGCGCCCGCCACCCCGCGACAAACTGGCCGATGCCCGCCGGTTGCAGGCCATGCGAGCATGGCGGCATCATGCCATTGAAATTCAGGAGACACCCATGACCAGCGCCCGCGATATTGTCGAACCCCACATCGAGGCCATGCTGAAAGAGGCCGAGGCCGCGCAGGCCTCGACCGACGCCGTCGCCCGCATCATGTTCGAACAGGCGGTCCGCATCTGGCGCGGCATCCGCAAGCCGGAAGACATTCGCGCCGAACTGATCGAGGCGGCCGATCATCTCGATCCGGACGAAGACTTCATGTTTATGCGCCCTTGAGATGACGCGGGATGCTCATGCACCGTGAATGAAGGCGCGCCTGCTCCCGTCCGGATCGTCGGCGCCGTACTGGTGCGGGACGGCAAAATGCTGCTCGGACGGCGCAGCGCCCACCGGCGCAGTTTTCCGGGAATGTGGGATGTGATCGGCGGTCATGTCGAGCCCGGCGAGGACAGTGTGTCGGCGCTCGTCCGGGAGTTGAGAGAAGAGCTCGGCATCGAGGCGACGCAATTTGTTCCGTTCGCCGATTTCGCTTTCGGCGACCGGATTCAAATGCAGGTGTTTCGCGTCGACGAATGGCGCGGCGTGCCGCGGCTCGCCAATGACGAACATTCCGAACTCGGCTGGTTCGATGTCGTGGCGGCGCAATCGCTGCCCGATCTTGCCAGTCCGGCCTATGCAGGCCTCTTCGGGAAGATCGGCATATAGATCAGCGCACAGGTTCGGTCAGGAAGTGCCGGCCCTCGCGATCTTCGATCTCGACCACCCAGAGGTCGGGGTCGCGGTCGCGCTGTTTCGCGATATAGGCGTCGGCATCCGGTTCCGGGGCGGGATCGGCGGATGGCCGCGCCATCCAGAAGAGTGCGCCCTCGCCGTCGCGCGCCGGCGCATAGACGGTCGCCCGTCCGTCGAGGCGGTTGACCTTGACCAGGACAACGCCCGCGGTCGCGTCACCGCGCCGGACCACCATCGCGGCGCCACCGGCCGTTTCGCAGCGGCGGATCAGCGCCTTTACCCAGATTTCGGCCTTCAATCGCGGCGCCGTTTCCATTTATTTCCCGTATTCCCTGCCTGAATCGACCGCCGACCTTTTCGGCCGCCGCCGTTCATCCTTAACGTGTTTCCCGTTTGCCGTCGCACCGCTGCCAGACTAGACTTAACAGTACTCTAATGTGAGACGCCGCACCGCGAAGGCACCGGTCAGCCGGATCCGTTCTTGCGATGCGTTGTTTCACTGTTTTTGCGGGCGTTCGGGGGGATACCGCCATGTCGAGGGGTCGCAGCTTGTCATTGTCTTTTCTGAAACGGGCGCATTGCGCCGCGCTGCCCATCGCAGCGGCATTTCTGTTGAGCGGCTGTCTTACATCGGGCAGCGACAGCAAGCCCGTCGCGGCTGCGCCCGAACCGGCGTCGGCACCCGTCGCAACGGCTGCCGACGAAGCCCTTCTGGCGGCAAACTTGTCGGGCATTCCCATCCCCCTGCCCTCGCCGCTCCAGCGCGCGCCGGTGCAGGTCGCCTCGATCGATCCGTCGGCCGGCATCGCGGCGCTGACTTCGGCGCGGCGTCTTGGCGATCTCACAGGCGTCTACGTCAATTATGGTTCGGCGCTGGCGACCGCCGCCGAAGCGCGTCTCAACACGCCCGCCGATGTCCGCCGGGCGTTGGCGCTGCTGCGCATTGCCGAGCCGGATGGGCTGGCCGACGGCTGGTACGCCGCGCGTGCAATGATTGCCGCGCAGGATCCGACCTTCACTCAGGGCGTACGCGACGAGGCACGCGCCGTCGGCAAGACCGTGCTGCTCGAACAGCTGGTGGCCGACGACGACTATGTCCTGCAGATTCGCGGGGCCAGTTCGGCCAGTGCCGCCGTCGCCGTCGCCATTCGCGACGAAACCGGACGCATAACGCAGCTTTCGGCCCGCTTCATCGACACCGCCTATCAGTTCCAGAAGCAGAGATGGGGCATGGTCGCGCCGCAGCCGAGCCAACCGGAGGCCCCCGTCAAGGCCGCCGCGGCGAGCCCGCTTGAGCAGGCGCGTGCGGTGATGGCAGCGCTGTCGCCGATCGGTACGGCCCATGCCTACACACCGTCGGTGATGAACCGCATTCTCACGCTGGCCGCGCATCAGGTGCTGGACGGCTCAATGGATGCGGTGCAGGCATCGGCACCGCGCAATCCGACCGGGCGCTGCCTCAACTGGGCCCGCCTCAACCTCAACCAGTGCATTGCCGCCTCGCGCTTCCCCTCCGAGGAAGCATGGTGTGCGGGCAAGCATGCGCTTCAGGATGTCGGCAACTGCTTTGCGGAAGCGGTCCCGGCGGCGCCGGTCGCTCGCTGACAGGAGCCCGCGCGTTCGGCCAGGTCCGGCCGCTTCGCACAATTTGAATTGAATCTCGATCTTTTTTGACGCGCATTTTTCGAGAATGCGCGTCAAATTTTTTGTGTATTTTATTCTGTTTTTCGAATAATTAGATTATATTTTCAAGTATAGTTGAATGGTGAAATAAACTATCACTGTAACTCCTATGCACAAGAAGCGATCTATATTGTATTTTATCTATCTATTTAACCGCGTGACAGCAGATCGCGCCCTAGCCTTCGCCCATGACATGTGCCGGTCCCTAGGAACGACCGGCCTTTGAAAGGGTGAGAACGATGTCTTTTATTCTGAGAGCTGCATTCTGGCTGACGGTGCTCGCATTCCTGCTGCCCGCCGCCAACGACGACGCCACCGCCCGGACCGCCAGCGCCGGCGGCTACACCGCCGCCTCGCTCGGGGTCCCGCCTGAACCGGCGGCCCCCCAAATGGGTGCGGGTGAAGCGCTGACAATGGCCGCCCGCTCCGCCCAGGACGTCATGGGCTTTTGCGGCCGCAATCCGGACATCTGCGCGCGCAGCCACGACATTCTGGGCCATGTCATGCGCCAGACCACGCATTATGGCGGCATGGCCCTTGTCTGGCTGACCGACAAGGCGAAGGAACATCAGCAAGACAATGGCGTCCCCGCGCCGCTTGCCCCCCTCGGCCGCCAGGCCCTTGGGCCCGTACACCCGGCAGGCGCCTGACCTCACCCGCAGGTCGCCCGCTTCCACCGCCGGCTGCGGGGCCCTAGACCCGCAGCCGGTCCACTTCACGCCCCGCCACTTGCCCTGCGAGTGGCGGGGCGCTTGTTCTTTGGGGGCCGGCCCGCTATGTCCTGACCGAACCCGGTCGGAGCGCCATGAGCATTCAGGATCTCATCGACGATTTCGCCTTCCTCGACGATTGGGAGGAGCGCTATCGCTATGTCATCGAGCTTGGCCGCACGCTTGAACCATTGAGCGAGGCCGAACATGCGCCGGCCCACAAGGTCGAGGGCTGCGTCAGCCAGGTGTGGCTCATCGCCGAGCCGCGCAAGGACGCCGACGGCACGCCCCGCCTCCATTTCCGCGGGGACAGCGATGCCCATATCGTCCGTGGCCTGATCGCCATCCTGATGCGCCTTTATTCCGGCCGCACGCCGGACGAGATTCTGGCGATCGACGCCCGTGCCGTTTTCGGCAGTCTCGGCCTCGACGAACATCTGACGCCACAGCGTTCCAACGGCCTCTATTCGATGGTCGGGCGCATCCAGGCGGATGCCAGGGCGCATCAGGTGCCGGCCGCTTCCTGATCGCGGCCCTTCCGGGCGGGTCCAAGCCCGTAATGCGCCGCCAGCCGGTCGAGCGCGATGGCGAGCACGATCTTTCCCGCCCGTTGCGGCCAGCCGAAGCGCCGTTCGGCAACCTCCATGCCCTCTAGATGGCAGCAGACGGCAATCAGCAGGTCCGACAGGCCGGGCCCCGCCGCCGTCAGCGCCCGCGCGACGCGGCGGCGGGCGGCCTGTGCGTGATCGGCGATCGAGGCCGGATCGCGCGGATGCCGCTTCTTCGGCCGGCCGCCGCCAATGGCCGACCAGTCCACCGTGACGCGCGGCGTCAACTGTCCGATCGTGAAATCGCGCCGCAGCCGTTCGCCGGCCTCGAATTGGGTTTCGTCGATCAGTGGCCTGCCGCCCGGGCCCTTGCGGCGGCGCAGCCAGCCAAGCGGCGACTCGCCTTCATTGACGCAGACGTCGGTTTCAGCGCCGTCGAGCTGGATCCGCCGGCGGCCGGGCAAACGATGCGCGGCGGCGAAACGGTCCGGAGCGGCGGCCTCGGACCCTGCAGGGCGTTTCCGCCCGGGCGTCATGGCCGGACCTCCAGCTCGCCGCAGCTTTCCAGCGCCTGCGCCAGGACATCGAGCAGCCGGTCGAAATCCGGATCGTCGCGTCGGTCCTCGATCGTCCGGCAGGCATGCGCCGCCGTCGTGCGATCGCGGCCGAAGAGACGGCCGACCTCGGAAAGACTGACGCCGAAAATGACATGGGTCAGATACATCGCCACCTGACGGGCCAGCGCCACCGGCGCGCGGCGGCGTGTCGGCGCCTTGAGGTCCTGCAGCGGCAACCGCCAGGCGCGGGCCACCACGGCCAGCGTCAGCGTCGCCTCGACGCGGCCGAGGCGCGGCGGGACCGCCCGGCGCCGGCGCCGCCGGCGGCGGGCCGGGCCGGGCCGCGGCAACCCGGCCAGAACCGGCTCCCGGTCGTCCCGGGCGACGTGCGTGATGTGAAAAAAATCCTGTTCCATTGATCCTCGCTCGGGCGAACGGCGCCACCCTGCCGATAGAATAGAGGAATAAATTCCTCTTCAATGGTAAAATTGACATATCTCCGGCGTGCCGGGGATAAGTTCCGGCAAGTCGTTGCTGTGGCTGAGGGAATCGGCCGCCTTGTCGCGGACAGGCGATTTCAGGTGGGGATTGCGGCCGTGCGGGCGTCAGTCGGCGGCGTTGCGGCAGGTCACGGTGACGCTGGTCGCGCCGTCGCCGGCGCCGTCGCAGGCCATGCCCGGAAAGCACATGGCGGCTGCCGCACCGGTGAAATTGAAGGCGATATAGCCGCCGGTCGCCGCATCAACGACGCCGGCCAGGTGGTATTCGCGCATCTCGCCGCGCCTGAGCGTGATTGTCTCGCCGACGGCGAGATCCGACATCGCGATATAGTGCTCGCCGTCGAAAATGAGGCTGGCGCTGCCGCCAACATCCGACAGCGTGCAATCGGCGCGCAGATCGGTCGGTACGTCGCTGCCCGCGATCGCAAATCTTGCCTGCTCGCCGCGCTGGATCGTGATGCTGCCGCCTTCAAGCGTCGCGGCGCGCGCCGCGCCGGCGAGCAGCATGGCGGTCAGCACGGCGGCCATTGTCCTTGAAATCGTCACACGCCTCTCCCTCGTCCTGCCCGGCAAGTCTGCCCTGTTCGGGCAGCCCCCTTCAAGCAATACGAAGATTGGCCCGTTCGGCCAGCGCATGGGCCTTTTCCGATTGCAGGAAGGCGTCGTGGCCGAGCACCATCGCGATCTGGCCCTCGTCATTGACGAGCGGCAGGCGCAACCAGAACTGGAAAACGTTGGGCTGCTTCCAGGCGTCGAGCGCGATGACGCCCTGCGCCGGACGGCCGACGCCGATCACCTCACGATAGGCTGCATTCCAGTATTCGGTCTGATCGCCGAGATCGTATTCATCGAGAAAATGGCCCGTCGTCTCGACGCCGAAATAGTCGCGCAGGCGCGTGCCGGCAAGGCGCACCCGCAGGCGCACCGTGTCTTCGCTTTCGGCGATCACATCGAGCAGGCTGAGCGAGGGCAACATCGCGCGCAGTTCGCCGGGCTGGATGTCGGCGCGCATCGGATAGGCGCCGTCGATGGATTTGGAACGCCAATAGTCGAAAAGCTCGCGCTGCTCGGGCACGATCAACTGGGCGCGAATGGCTTGGTCGGCGCGTGTCAGAAGCGCCTCCTCGAATAACCGGGCCGGGGCCCATTGACGAATCATTCGCCGAAATCTTGGGCGGAGGGCGCGACCAATGCAAGCCGGCCTTATTTCACGCGGCGGCGACCTTGGCCCAGCCCCATTTTCTTGGCCAGCTTCGAGCGCGTCCGGGCGTAGTTCGGCGCCACCATCGGATAGTCGCGCGGCAGGCCCCATTTTTCGCGATATTGCTCGGGGCTGAGATTGTAATGCGTGCGCAGATGCCGCTTCAGCGACTTGAATTGCTTGCCGTCTTCCAGGCAGACCAGATAGTCCGGCGTCATCGACTTGCGGATCGGCACCGCCGGCTGCGGCGCCGGGCCGGCTGCGCCCGTATCGCCGCCAACCGCAATCCGCATCAGTGTGCCGAAGACGTTGTGGATGAGGCTGGCCAGGTCTTCCGGGGCTACCTTGTTGTGACCGGCATAGGCCGACACGATATCCGCCGTCATTTCGATCAGTTCAGCCTTTTCCGCCACCATCGCCTCATGATTTGCCCGGCCTGCCGCCCGTCGTCAAATAAGCAGCACTCTTCGGGGGGCTAATTAACCCGAATATTACATATCATTCTATAACTCTTTTGACGATTAGCAATCAAGGGGCCGACTGCCGCATGCACGGCAAATCACCGGTTCTCTATTAACCGTGATTTAGATCGCAATTACACTTTTGCGACGCTGCGTTTGCCCCGGTCGGCCGCGTCTCGCTGCCCGGCCAGCCAGCCGCCGATGCGCTCGATCGCCCGCTCTCCCTCCGGCAGCATCTGATAGAAGGCCTGCCAGACATGGATCATGCCGTCCCAGACTTCGAGATCGGCGACGACGCCGGCGGCGCGGGCGCGCCGGTCGAGGTCGCGCGCATCGTCGAGCAGCACCTCGTCGCTGCCGACCTGGATCAGCAGCGGCGGCAGGCCGGTCAGATCGCCGAAATTGGGCGAGGCCAGCGGGTCGCGCGGATCGGCGCCGCCGAGATACATCGCCGCCAGTTCCCTGATGCCGGCCTGCGTGATCATCGGATCGGCGTCGGCGCAGGAAATATAGGTGTCCGTCGCGCAGGTCAGATCGGTCCAGGGGCTGAGCAGCGCGGCGGCGGCCGGCATCGGCAAGCCGTCGCGTTTGGCGGCCAGCAGCACCGCCACGGCAAGGCCGCCACCGGCCGAATCGCCGGCCAGCGCGATCGTCTCGGGCGCATGGCCGCGCGCCAGCAGCCAGCGATAGGCCTTCAGCCCGTCATCGACCGCCGCCGGAAACACGTGTTCGGGCGCGAGGCGATAATCGACGCTCAGCACCGAGGCTTGCGCCGCCAGCGCCAGACGCGCGGTCAGGTGGCGATGCGACTGCGAAGAACCGAGCACATAGCCGCCGCCGTGAAAATAGAGCACCACCGGCGCGCCCGCCGAATCGCCATGCAGATGCGCCCATTCGGCCGGGAGACCGTCGAGATCGGCGGCAGCGATGGCGATCCCCTGCGGCACCGGATAGATTTCGGCATTGCCGTCCATGACCTTGCGCCGTTCGGCCAGCGGCAATGCGGCGCGCTTGCTGCGTTCGCGCACCAGCTCCTTCAGCCGCGCAATGCTCAATCCCTCCCGCTCATTGGACATTCCTGCCTCCCTATGGTTCGATTCATGGAGATTCGCGGCCCGCGAGGCGCGCCCTCCCGGCGATGCTAGCAGGCGGCGAACAGGGCCGGCGTCTAAATTCGATAAGGCCACCCGGATTCGGTTTGGGTTCATGCAACATCTGTCGATCGATCGGTCTCGGGGCGAGCGGCGCGAGTTGCGCTATGCGCGCACGGCGTGGCGCGCCTTCCTGCGTCTGGGCGAAGACGATCGCGCGCGGGTTCGCGCTTTTGCCGAAGCGGTGCCGCCGCGCGCCGAGGCGCGCGAACTGGCGCCCGGCCTGATGTCGTGCCGGACCGGCAGCACCTTGCGCATCGTCTATGCGGAACGCGCCGGCCTGACGACCATACTTGCGCTGACCGGCGGGGAGAGCGCGCCATGAGCCGCACCGTGCCGGAGCCCTTGCAGAAGATTGCCGGTCCCGACGGCGAAGCGCTTTTCGTCGTTGTGCCGGTTGCCGACTACGAACGCCTGAAGCGCGCCGCGGACGATGCCGAAGACCTGCGCGCCGGCCGCGCCGCGCTCGATCATGACGGACCCGAGCCGGTGCCCGCCGCGGTCGCACACCGCATTGCCGATGGTGAAAATCCAGTGCGGGTCTGGCGCGAGCATCGCGGCCTGAAAGCCATCGAGCTTGCGCGGGCCGCCGGCATGAGCGCGCCCTATCTGTCGGAAATCGAAACCGGCAAGAAGGACGGCACCTTCCGCACCATGGCGGTGATCGCCGATGTGCTCGGCGTGTCGCTCGACGATCTGGCGCCGCCGGCAGACGAGGAGAGCCGCCGGGCGCGCGAGCGCCGGGCGCTGATCGACGGCGTCAGCGCGCAGATCCGCAAGCTCGCCGCGCTGGTCACCGGGCCGGTCGATTTCAACACCGCCGCGGTGCGCCGCGCCGTCACGCGTCTGGCCGCCGATGCGGTGGCGCTGAAGGCGCAAGGCGGCACGCTCGATGCCTGGCTCGATGAAGTGCTTGACGGGATCAGGGCGGTGCTCGATCTGGTCGATCGCGCCGAAGGCGACATCATCGGCACGGCGCGGGCGGCCCGCATGGAACTTGAAGAGATCGTGTCGGGACCGCGTTTTGCACGGGCGGCCGCGGTGGCGCTGGAAGCGGAAGACGAGACGACGGCCTATACGACGCCGAGCGCGGCCGACTGAGCTTCAGTCGTCGCTGTCGGGGGCGCGGGTTTCGTTTGCCAGACCGATATCCCAGCAATGCAGCGCCAGATCGGCGCGATCGGTCGAGATCGTGTCGAACAGCTCGCCCATGCGTTCGAGGTCGCCCTTGCCGGGCAGACCGCTCTGGCGCAGATCGACGGCGGCGACGATCAGATCGCCGAATTCCTTGCGGTTGAGGCCCGCGGCCTTGGCGAAGACCGAAAGCGGCTCGCCGGTCGCATCGTTCAGGATACTGAACATCGTCCCGGCGCGCAGCCGCGCCAATTCCGCCAGGCCACCCGCCAAGGCGCCGATGCCATCGGCGGCCGCATTGGCCAGAAGCTGGTGAAGGCGTGCCTTGTCGATGGCGACCGGACGGCGCACCACCGACAGCGCGGCGGACAGCAGCGGATCGAAAGCAAAATCGCTGGCCGGAATTTCATCCAGCACATTGTGAATATGGCGGCGTTCGGCGGTGTAGCGGCTCAGTATTTCGAGCCGCAGCGGCGACGGCGCCCACCAGAAAATCTGGTGAGCGAGGCGCAGGGTCAACTCCGGGCGCGTCAGCAGCGGGGCCAGCAGTTCCGGTTCCGCGGCGCTGCGCCGGGCCAGCGTTTCGATGGCGCGCAACGACAAGGCGGCCGTGCCGTTCTCAAGCAGACGGCAAACCAGCGCCGTGTCGCTCTCTTCGATCAAGGCATCGGCGATGTCGCTGCTCAGGTCCTTGCGCGCCGCCAGCGCCAGCCGGTGGGCGGGCCCGCCCTCGCGCACCACATGAATGAGATCGCCGGCCTTCAATATCTGACCTTCGCTCAGCAGCGGCCGCGCGATGTCGATGTCGTCGAGCGCCAGGGCCAGCGCCAGTTCGCGCGGCGCATCGGTATGCGGCGCAAGGCGCTCGGCAAGACGCTGGCGCATGACCGGGTCGAAGCGGGTAACAAGCGAGGCCAGCAGCGAGTCGAGAATACTGCGCTCCTGCGGCGAGACCAGCGTGGCGGGCAGAAGGGCCAGATCGGCAAGACGCCGCAACGTCGCATCCGGATCGGCGGCGACGGGCGGCGCAATCTCGTCCTTGTCCCGGGCTGTGCCTTGAAGGGCCATGATCCTGCATTCCGGTTGGTGCGCTTGCGCGCGTTTTGCGCGATATCGGCCGTCATCAGACCATCGTCGCGTTAACGTGCCGTAAAGCATCGGCGGGCGGGATTTGCCGCCCGGCCCGCCGGCGCCTATCCTTGGCGGCCGGGTTCAAAAGCAGGACACTTCGAGATGACATACAGATGGCCTGCGGGCTTCATCCTCGCCGCGGCGCTGGCGCTTTCGGGCTGCGGTCTCGGCGTCAGCGAACATGCCGACGACCCGAACTACAAGGCCGGCCGCTCGGCCGGCTGCTGGACCGCGACCTCGCGGGTGCCGGGCGACCCTTCCACCATCACCCGCGACGAGGAAGCCTACCGGACGGTCGAGGCCTACCGGGCGGGCTGGAATGCCGGCTACAACGCCTGCCGTATTCGCGACGACAGCGGCGGCGCGGGCATGGGCGGCATGCCGGATTCATCGAGCCGCGGCACCGGCGTGCGATAGAAACGAAAACACTTCCCTTCCTTCCCACCCTCCCTCGGGGGGAAGGTGAAAAACGGCGGCACTTTTTCCTCAACCGTTCCTGGCGTCGACGGCCAGCGGGTGATCGATCTCGAGGGCCAGATTGTCGGCCGGGTCGGCCAGTTCGCGCCAGGCGACGCCCGGAATTTCCTCGACCAGCGCCGCGCCGCCGATCGCTGACGGCAACTGGTAACCGGCGCGCGCCGCGCCGCCCAGCGCGCGGCGGGCCAGAACGACCGCGGCTTCAGCCGAATAGAGATGCGCGTCCGGCGTTTCGAGCCGGGCGCGGCGCACCGTGCCGTCGGGCGCGCGCGCCTCGCCCCAGACGACCGCGCTGCCGCGCGTCAATTGCAGCTCGGTCAGCTTGGTGCGGCGGCGGCCCAGTTTTTTCGCCAGCCGCTTCAAGCCCCAGCCGCGCCGGAACAGGCGGGTCTTGAGACCGCCCGCCGTCAGCACGCGTTCCAGCGCTTCGGGCAGCGCCTCGAAACAGTCGATGGTCGAATAGGCGCTGCGATGGCGCGCGGCGGCGACATAGCCGTTCCACGGCGCAAGCCAGGCCGTTTCGGGCCCGGTGTCGAAATCCACATCGAGACCGCGCTCGGCGGCTTTCGATGCCACCAGCTGGCCGTTCTTGAGCATCTCGCCGGGGGAACGGACGGCGGCGATCAGCGCGTGCGCTTCCGCATCCAGCAACAGCCCGCGCTTGACCGCCAGCGCGATCGCGCGCGCGCCGGGCAGGATATAGGCGAGCCGCGCCGCCAGCGCATCGACCGCCGCGAAATCGAAGCCGGCGCCCGCGATCAGCATCACGCCGGCCTGCTTGGCCGCCTCGTCGCGCGCCGCCAGCGCCGCGACCGTCATCCTGTCGGCGCCCAGATCGATGAAATGCGTGCCGGTCGCCAGGCAGGCAATCAGCAGCGAGGAGAAATCAGCTTCGGCGAGCGGCGCCGCGTTGACGAGGACGGCGACATCGTCGAGCTGACCGGCAATGCGATGCGCATCGCCCGGTGTGAAGATGCGCGGTTCGACCGGGCCGCCGGCCACCAACGGACCAGCCATCGCCGTCGCGTGCTGGGCCACCGGCGCAATATCCCGGCCGGCGCCAATATGGTTGACGCCGCGCGCCACGGCCACACGCGAGGCCAGCGCGCCCAGAAAATGGTCGACGCCGTAAATGAGTATGCGCGACTTCATCGCCTCACCCGGTTGCAGCCTGTCTCGCACGCCTTGTCCGCGCGAAATGAAACGCCCTCCCCCCGCGCAAACCCGTTGCGGCGGCGGTCGATCTCGGCTCCATTGTCGCGTGAGGAAGGAAATGCCGCAATGCGAAGCACCAAAAAGTGCCCTGAACGGCCGGTTTTTAAGTCGGCAGCGTTAATTTTCGGGCTTTGTATGCTCGCGCCGCCGGTTCTGCTGGCGGCGGCGGGGGAAACGCAAGCCCGCGTCCGGATCGAAACCGGTCGCGACCTTCAGGCCGCCTGCGCGGCGCTTGCCCGCCATCATCTCGCGCCGCAGACTCCGACGCCGCGCGACGCCCTGTTCTGCCGGCAATTTCTGATGGGCTATTTCGGTTCGCTGCGCTACCTGCATGACGATGAGCGCCTGAAGCGCACCTTCGACGCGCCGTCGAGCGATCCGCTGCTCTGCATCAATATCGACGGTCCCCGCTCCTACGACCAGCTCGCGCAACAGGTCGTTCGCACCGGCGAGTGGAACCCGCAGCTGATGGACGAGCCGGCCGTCAAACTCGCCCAGAAAACCTTTTCCGACCGCCCACCCTGTTGAGCGGCAGCGGGATGCGCCCACGCGACAGTAAAATCCTTAATTCAGTGTTCGGAAGATTTCGGCCGTCGCCGCGATGATGTGTCATATTCCGGGACGCTCTGGAGTCATCGACTATCCGGTGCGTGGAATGGCCATTGCCGGATGTGATGAATGTTGAACGAACTGAAGCAGCGCGAAGCGACCGGCAACCCGATCCATGTCGGCCTGGTCGGCGCAGGACTGATGGGCCGGGGGATCGCACATCAGATCGGCCGCACGCCCGGCATGCGCCTCTCCTTTATCGCCAGCCGGTCGGAAGCGGCCGCCCGCGAAGCGGCCCGCCTCTATGGCAAGCCGGTCCGCGTCACGACGGACGCCGTCGCCGCGCTGCGCGATCCGTCGCTCCCCTGCGACGTGCTGGTCGAGGCGACCAATTCGATCGTTGCGGCTTACGACTACTGCATGGCCGCCATTGAGCGGCGCGCGCATTGCGTGCTGATGAATGCCGAGGTCGACCTGATGCTCGGTCATCTGCTGCGCGATGCGGCCGCGCGGCAGGGCGTCGTCGTCACCAGCGATGCCGGCGACCAGCACGGCGTGCTGGCGCGGATGATGGAAGAGATCGAAATGTGGGGCTTCGAGATCGTCCAGGCCGGCAACATGAAGGGCTTTCTCGACCGCTACCGGACGATGGAGGGTTCGGTCGAGATCGCGCGCGGCCTCAATCTGTCCACCGGGCAATGCCTCGCCTATACCGACGGCTCGAAACTCAATATCGAGATGTCGCTGATCGCCAATGAATACGGTCTGACGCCCTTCGTGCCGGGTATGCAGGGCCCGTGCGCCGAGCGCATGGAAGACGTGCTCGATCTTTTCGACTTCGACGCCTATGGCGGCATGGGACGGGTCGACTACATTCTCGGCGCCCGCCAGCATGGCGGCGGCGTCTATGTCGTCGGCCGCTGCGACGATGCCTTCAAGCGCGGCTATCTCGGCTACTACAAGGTCACCGGCCGGCATCCCTATTACGTCTTCCTGCGCCCCTATCACCTCTGCCATCTCGAAACGACCCGCGCCGTCGCCATGGCGGCGCTTTACGGCAAGTCCGTGCTCGGCCTGCGCAGGGGCCGGGTGACCGACTGCTATGCCCATGCCAAGAAACCGCTGCAGCCGGGCGATGTCATCGGCCGTGCAATCGGCAGCGACGAGGTCTACGGCCTGATCATGACGGCAGCGGATGCCGACGCCGCCGGGCGGGTGCCGCAGGGCCTGCTCGAGGTCGAAGACGGTCCGGCGCGGCCGATCGTCAGGCGCACGCTTGAAAGGGACGAACCGCTGACCTTCGATCACCTCGATATGCCCGCGACCCGTCTGATGGATCTCTGGACACGACAGCAGGCCATGCTGGAACGGGCAATGCCGCAGCAACCGATGCTCGAGCAGGCGATGCTGGCCTGATGCCGCGCCGGACGCCATGGAACGAAAACCGATCATGATCGCCGAAAACGCCGCCGACATTTCTGCCGCTCCGATCCACCTGATACCCGGGAAAAGCGATGTGGGTTCGGTGCAGCATTTCTGGCATTACATGTTCGGCTATCTGCTGCCGGTCGTCGACTATCACCTTGCACAAGCCGCCCCTGCCCGCCGCCATGTGCTCGAATCCTGCGGGCCCGTCATGGACGCCGTCACCCGGGAGTGCCTCTCCTGTCTCGGCGTCGATTTCGTGATTGCCGAACGGGACGAAATCGCGGCGCGATATCCGGGCATCGACGAAGCCGTGCTGGAGCACTGGGACCGCTTCACGCAGGACCCGAAACGCGGGCAGGAGCTGAGAAAGCGGCTCGACCGTGTGGTGCCGGCCCTGAAGGCGGCGATCCCCAATCGCTGCGGCTGCGGCGCCGATGCCGCGCTGGCGGGCCGGATCCTGCTGCTGGAGCGTTCGGCGATGCCCAATTTCTACGCACCGGGCGGACCGGCCAAAATTCCGGGCTATGGCCGGGCGCGGCGCTACCTTTCAAATCTCGGCGAGGTCTGTGTGCAGATGCAGGCCCGCGGCTATCCGGTCGCGATCTACGAGCCCGGCGGCCACAGCGTCGGCTGCCAGATCGCGGTCTTCTCGAAGGTACGCGGTGTCGTCGGCATCGAGGGCGCCGAATTCGCCAACCTGATCTGGGCCGCCGAAGGCACGCGGGTCTATCTTCTGCGGCCGCCCGAATTCGTCATTCCGTTTCAGCAATGCCTGTCGGAGTGCATGAACATGCCCTACCGGCAGGATAGCTGTCCCGGATCGATCGAACCGCTCAGCCGTTACGCGCTGCAGGACTACTTCGCCGGTATGGGAAAGCCGACGCTGGCCGACCGGATCGTCATGTCCTTCCGCCGCTGGACCGGACGCGCCTGAGCGGCGCGCCTGCCCGCCTTGGAACGCATCGCCCACGAACTGCGCCCCCCGTCTGCGTAATTTCCGAGCCTGCCGCCACCCCCTCGCACTGCCTAGCCTGACGGCATCGGGCTTGTGCGGTCGCGTGCCGAGGCATGGCGGCCCGAAGCCGTCTGAAGGACATTCGGCCGAAAAGCGCGCCCACACCAGCGCGCGCAGGCTGTTGAGGGACATCGCATGAAGAAGACACTTCCCGTCGCGGCCATTGGCCTTGCGATCGCATTCGGCGCGTCACCGGCCGTTGCCCGGCAAATCGTCGTTCTGCCCGGCGTGGTCGGGCCGACCGGCGAACTCGACGGCGTCGATACGCAGGGCCCGGGATTGCTCACCGTCGGCGCCCAGGACATCAATACCGCGAACGATGCGGGTGGCGGCATCACGACCGACGCGGCCGATACGGCCAACATCATCTTCACCGACAGCTCGATCATCACCGGCTTTGTCGGCACGGTCGGATCGACCTTTCTCGACATCTCCGCCGGCACCGCCGGCAACACCGTGACCTTCAATGGCGCGGTCTTTTCGACGACCTTCTCGGTCTCGGGAACCGGCACGATCAATTTCAATGGCGGCTTTACCAGCAATTCAGGCTCGACGGTCGATTTCGCCGGCGACGGCTTCATCAATCTCGCCGCCGGCCAAACCCTGACCGGCGCCATCACCAACACGGCCGGCGCCCATACCGGCACATTGACGCTCAATGCCAACAGCATTGTCGCTGGTGCGGTCGGCGCGGCCAGCGGGCTGAAGCTGATCGAAGTGGTCGGCGGCGATGCGCTGATCACCGGCCAGGTCAACGCGGCCGAATATATATTTGGTACCAACATACTGAATGTCGGCGGCACCTTCGAAATCCCGGTGGCCGGAATCATCAATACGACAATTTTCAGCCTGTCGGACTATGGCCATGTCGTGCCGGTTGGTGCCGCGTCCATCGGCAATGCGCTGCAGATCAATGTCGACGTCACCGGCCCGATCGCCGATGGTTCGAGCTTCAACATTGTCGATGCCGCCAGCGGCACGAACGGCAGCACCGTCACCGCAACGAGCAGCAGTCTGCGCTATCAGTTTGCGGCACTGCCCACGACCAACGGTCTGGTCCAGATCACCGCGACACAGGTCCCGCTTGCGGTCATCGTCGCCCCGACCGCCGATCCGGTCGCCCCCATCATCGGCCCGATTGTCGATGCGTTGCCGGTGACGCCGGACACGGAGCCCGTCCTGACGGCCATTACCTTGCTGCCGACACCTGCGGCGGTCGCCGCCGCGCTGGCGCAACTCGCGCCGGGCGCTTCCAATTTCGGCGCGCCGCTGACGAGCTTCGGCGTTACCCAGCGTTTCCAGTCCCAGCTCGCCTCCCATCTCGACAGGGTGCTGCCCACTTGCAGCGAGGTTGGCGAATACGACAAGCTGAACATCGTCCGCTATGAAGACGGCACTGTCTGCCATCCCGACGGCCGGCACGCCCATTGGTGGATGACCGCCACCGGCTATTTCGCCGATCAGGGCAATATCGGCGGTTTCGAGGGTTACGATTCCCGCACGCTGGGCCTGATGATTGCCTATGAGCGGGCGCTCAGCGCGACGACCCGCGCAGGCTTCGGCCTCACCTATGCGCAGTCCGAGGTCGATGCCAACAGTTTTGACAACAATGTCGACATCAATTCCTATCAGGCGACCCTCTTCATGCGTCATGCGCCCGGCGACTGGTTCGCCAATGCCGCCCTCACCTATGGCTATGACGACTATACAAGCAGGCGCAACATCGACTTTCCCGGCTTCAGCGCAACGGCGGCGGCCGATTATGACGGCCACCAGTTCACCGCCTATGGCGTCGCCGGGCGCCATTTCTACATCGATGACGGCCGGACCGTCTTCACACCGAGCACATCGCTGCAATACACCCATATGCGTGTCGGCGGCTATACCGAGACGGGTGCCGGCGGCGTCAATCTGAATGTCGGCGAGCAGACCTATGATTTCATCCAGTCGAGCGTCGGCGCGGAGATCGCGCGCAACTTCATGCTCCCGGGTATGCAGATCCTGCGTCCGGCGCTGCACGCCAACTGGCTGCATTCATTCGGCGACCGGACGATGACCAACACGGCAAGCTTCACCGGCGGCGGGCCGGCCTTTACCATCGACGCCCCGGCGCGCGACCGCAACACCTACAATGTCGGCGGTGGCATCGAGCTTGCTGGCAGCCCGTCATGGTCGATCGGTGCCGTCTATGACCATCACTGGAACAACAACAGCTTCTCGTCGGACCAGATAATGCTCAATCTGGTCCTGCATCTCTAGGACGCAGCGGCCAACCGGCATCCTGCTTACGGCACATACGCGGCAATCAGTTCGATCGCCCTGCGCGAACGCCGGACATGCCCGCTCGTTTCGAGCACCGCCAGCGCTTCGTTGACGCTCTGACGCGACAGGCCGAGCATCGCGGCCAGATCGGCCTGGGTCGTCCGGACCGGCCCGGCCGCCAGGCCGCCGGGCCGCGATTCGGCGAGCCAGACGAGGCGGTCGCGCACCCGTTCCTGCGCATTCCGGGTCAGGGCGGAAACCAGAAATGCCATCAGTGTACGGACATATTGGCAGACTGCAGCCTCGACGGCGCGTCTGATCTCCGGAAATTCCAGCGACAGTGCCGTCACCTTTTCATGCGCGACGAAGCCGACGCTCGATCCGGCATCGATCGAGACGAAGACCGGATAGTTCTGCAGATCGAGGGTCGCGACCTCGCCGAAGGTCTCGCCCGGTTCATAATGCCGGAACAGGATCTGCTGCCCTTGCGTCCCGATCACATACATCTGCGCCCTGCCCGCAAGCACCCGGTAGAGACCCCGGGCCCGCGTCGAGGGCGTGTAGACATCCCCGCCCGTTCGCGAGAGATGCGGGACCATCGCGCGCTGGATGGCGTCATGCGCCTCCTCCGGCAGGCCGTCGATCCAGTTGTAGGGGCTGAGGGCATAAGGCGGCATCGGATCGCTCCCGGCGATAGGGTGGAAACGCAGTCCAGAGTGTCGGATTCCCGACAAAAGACAAGGCGCGGGTGGGATATTCCATAGGGCTGGAGATTCAGGGAGTTGGAACCATGATCATCGACCGCCTCACCCACATGTCACGACTGGCAGGCATCAGCCTGGCGATCGGCCTTGCCCTTGCCGCCTGTTCGGAGCCTGAAACCGAACGGAGCGATGTCGCGCCGCCGCCCTCGGGCGAGGCGACCGAAGCGACGCGGCTGGCCAATGCCGCCTTCGCCGCGCGCCTTCCGCTCGGTGACCCGGGCGATTTCGAAGACGCGCAGCGCGGGTTGCTGGCGCAGATCGAGGGCGATGCGATCTACGATGCGGACGGCAATGTCGTCTGGCCGATCAAGGCGTCGGATTTCATCGCCGGCGAAAGTCCCGATACGGTCAATCCGTCGCTGTGGCGGCAGGCGAAACTGACCAACCTGCACGGCCTCTTCGAGGTGACGGACGGAATCTGGCAGGTGCGCGGCTACGATCTCGCCGTGATGACCGTGATCCGCGGCGAAACGGGATGGATCGTGATCGATCCACTTCTGGCGCGCGAGACGGCGGCGGCGTCCCTGAAGCTGGTCAACGACACGCTGGGCCAGCGTCCGGTCACCGGCATCATCTACACGCACAGCCATGCGGATCACTTCGGCGGCGTCCGCGGCGTGATCGACGAGGATGACGCCAGGGCCCGTAACGTCCCGATCCTCGCGCCCGAGGGCTTCCTGACGGCGGCCGTTACCGAAAACCTTCTTGCCGGCAATCACATGTCCCGGCGTGCCGTGTTGATGTTCGGCAACGCCCTGCCGCACGGCCCGGCCGCCCAGGTTTCGGTCGGCCTCGGCCCGGCGCTTCCCAAAGGTTCTGTCGGCCTGATTCCGCCGACCGAGGAAGTTCCGGGAACCGGCACGCGGCGCACGGTCGACGGCGTGATCTTCGAATTCATCGATGCGGCGGACACCGAAGCGCCGGGCGAGTTCATGTTCTACCTGCCCCAGTTCAACGCGCTCTGCACCGCCGAAGTCGCGTCGGGCACCTTGCACAATGCGCTGACGCCGCGCGGCGCCCATGTCCGCGATCTGCTGAAATGGAGCCAGGTCATCGATCATGTGCTGACCGAATACGGCACGGCCGACGTCGTCTTCGCCTCGCATCACTGGCCGAAATGGGGCGCGGAGAATGTCGAGAAGTACCTGCGCGACCAGCGCGACATCTACCGCTATATCCACGACCAGACGGTGCGGCTGGCCAATGCCGGCGGAACGATCGCCGAAGTCGCGGGGGCGCTGCCGGAACCGGCGCTGCAGGGCGAAGCGTTCCATACGCGCGGCTATTACGGCACGCTCAACCACAATGCCAAGGCGGTCTACCAGTTCTATTTCGGCTGGTGGGACGGCGTCCCGGCCAACTACCACGCGCATCCGCCGGTCGAGCGCGCCACGCGCCTCGTCGCGGCCATGGGCGGTGCCGAAGCGGCGCTGGCGGAGGGGCGCCGGGCCTTCGAAAGCGGTGACTATCGCTGGGCCGCCGATGTCTTCAACAACATCGTCTTTGCCGATGCAACCAATACGGCCGCACGCGACTGGCTGGCGGCCAGCTATGAGCAGATGGGCTTTCAGGCCGAAAGCGGCGCATGGCGCGCCTATTACCTGTCCGGCGCGCAGGAGCTGCGCCGTGGCCTGCCTGAGGTCGGTGAAGTCAATATGGGCAACAAGGACTTCATTGCCGGCGTGGCCAGCATCGACCTGTTCAATGCGCTGTCGGTTCGCTACGCGCCGGAAAAGATGACGCGCGACCCGTTCGAGCTGAACTTCCGCTTCACCGATACACAGGAAGACATTCTGGTCGATGTCGGCCGCGCGGTCGCCTTTCCCCGTCTGGGCGGCGTTCCCCAAAATGCGGCCGCAACCATCCGCATGAAGCGGAGCGCCTTCGACGACCTGATGTTGCGGCAACGCAGCTTCCCGCAACTGGTTCAGGCCGGCGAGGCGACGCTGGAAGGCGATGCGACGGCGTTCGCGGCCTATTTCGAAGCCCTCGAAACGCCGCCCTTCTGGTTCAACGTCGTCGAACCGTAGTCGGAACATATCGCACTGGAGGAGGCCGGCTGCAGGCCGCGTGACGATCGTTACGCGGCCTGCGTCTCTTCCGGCCAGTCGCCGACATAGACCGATTGCGGGCGGATCAGGCGTCCCACCCGCTCCTGTTCCATCACATGCGCGGTCCAGCCGGCGATGCGCGCCATCGCGAAGACCGGCGTCACCGCGTCGCGCGGGATGCCGAGCGCTTCGAGCAGCACGGCCGTGTAATATTCCATGTTGGTGTCGAGGCGCTGGCCGGGCTTGGCCTTTTTCAACGCCGCCAGCGCGCCGGCTTCCACGGCGCGGGCGAAGCGCAGGCGCTCATTGTTGTTCGTCAGCAGACTGACGGCCTTGTCGAAGACATCGGCGCGCGGGTCGCGCACCTTGTAGACACGGTGGCCGAAGCCCATCAGCCGCTCACCGCTCGCAATCGCGGCCTCGAGCCAGGGGCCGATATTCGCTTCCGTGCCGATCTCGTCCAGCATGTCGAGCACCGGGCCCGGCGCGCCGCCATGCAGCGGGCCCTTCAGGGCGCAGAGCGCGCCGACCACGGCCGAGATCGTGCCGGCGCGGGTCGCGGCGATGACGCGGGCGGTGAAAGTCGAGGCATTCATGCCGTGATCCATCACCGTCACCAGATAGGCGTTCAAGGCTTCGACCTCGGCCGCGCTCGGGCTTTCGCCTTTCAGCATGTGCAGGAAGTCGGCCGCGTGACCCGCTTGCCGATCGGGGGCGATCGGGGCCTTCCCCTCCAGGTGGCGGCAAAGGGCGGCGACGAAAACGGGGGCGGCACCGAGCAGGCGCAGCGCATCGCGCAGCGAAGCGGGGATATCTTCACTTATCCCCGGGGTCTTCTCCCCGTCCGAAAGCATCGACAAACCAGTGCGCAGGCCTTCTGTGACAGTTTTATGACAGTTTTGTGACAGAAGGGGGGGTACGAGCTCAAACGCTGCTGTGCGCGCGCTGCCAAGCGCGGCGTTCAGAGCGCCCGTTTCGATGCCGGCGGCGCGCCAGAGTTCACCCACCGCGCCCTCGAAATCATGTGTGTTTACAAGGGCTTCGACCTCATATCCGGCGACGATCAGGCGCCCCGCCTCGCCATCGACATGGCTCAATCTGGTCTCCGCGGCGACCACATTGTCGAGGCCGCTGGCTGTTGCGCGCTCCTGTGTGACTGTCTTCGACATCGCTCAACTCCTTCCGTTCCGGCGCTGAAATCCCAATGGTTTCATGGGCTTGCTCCGCAGACGCCGCAGCGCTGCACAGCGGTTTGACAGCGCGCTGTCACAATTGAAGCTGGGCGATACTTGATTGATCGTCAATCTTGATTAAGCTAATCAATGTCAAATCATTTTGGACAGGTCATGGCCAGAAAGCCCGGAAATCCGCCGGAAAATCTCTATCTCTCGGCGCGCGAGGCAGCGGCCGAGCTCGGCATCAGCCTTGCCTCGCTCTATGCCTATGTCAGCCGCGACCTGATCCGCTCCGAACCGGTGCCGGGTTCGCGCGCCAGGCGGTACCGCGCCGAGGATGTGCGGACCCTCAAAAAACGGCGTGTTTCCGCCGAAAATCCGGCTCTCCCCGCCTCGCTCAGCTTCGGTCTGCCGGTGATGGATTCGGCCATCACCCTCATTGCCGAGGGGCAACTCCATTATCGCGGCTCCGATGCGACGGCGCTGGCGCGCACCTCCTCGCTGGAGCAGGTGGCGGCGCTTTTGTGGGGCGCGCGCGAGCAGCCCTTCACCCGCGAGGCCGTGCTGAAACCCAGCGAACCCTTAAGAAAAATGGCGGAAAGCCTGGCGAAATCGCCCCGCATCGAGCGCTGCCTGGCGCTGTTGCCGCTGGCCGCGCTGGAGGATGCGGCCGTCTACAACATGACCGATCGCGGCCTCGCCGCCACCGGCGCGCGGCTGATGCGCTTTGTCGGCGCGGTCATTTCGGGCGAGGAACCGAGCGAAAAACCGCTGCATGAGGTCCTCACAAGGGCACTGACACAGGGCGAAAAACCGGCCTCGGAACTCATCCGCGCGGCGCTGGTGCTCTGTGCCGATCACGAGCTCAATGCCTCGGCCTTTACCGTCCGTTGCGTCGCCGGCACCGGCGCCACGCTATATGCAGCGGTGCAGGCCGGGATCTGCGCCGCGCAGGGGCCGCGTCACGGCGGCTTGTCGGGTCGCGTCGAGAGCCTGTTGCTCGACATGGCCAACCGTCAGGATGTCGAGGAAGCGGTGCTGCAGCGGCTGAAGGACAACGACCCCGTACCGGGCTTTGGCCATCCGCTCTATCCCGACGGCGATCCGCGCGCCAAGGCCTTGATCTCGATGCTGAAAGAGAAATACGGCGACGATGCTAACTTCTTGCGCGCACAACGAATTCTGCGCGTGATGGAGGAAGCCGGCGGCCTGAAAGCCAATATCGATTTCGCCATCGCCGCTATGGGCGCGGTGCTGCATCTGCCGCGCGGCGCGGGTTTGAGTATTTTCGTGCTCGGGCGCACCGCCGGATGGATCGGTCATGCGATCGAACAATACCGCACCGGCACGATGATCCGGCCGCGGGCGCGTTACACAGGCGAGGCACCCAGATGATTGAAAAGACTGCATTAATTGCCGGCGCGACAGGGCTTGTCGGCGGCCATCTGCTGAAGCTGCTGCTTGCCGATCCGCAATACGGGAAGGTCGTCGCGGTGACGCGGCGTCCGCTTGGCGGCACCGCATCGCCGAAGCTCGAAGAGCTGGTGGTGGATTTCGACGCGCTCGACAAGTCGTTGGCGCAGAAGAACATTTCGGTCGACGATGCCTATTGCGCGCTCGGCACGACGATCAAGACCGCGGGCAGTCAGGATGCGTTTCGCAAGGTCGATCACGACTATGTCGTCGCCTTTGCAAAGGCTGCGAAGACGCGCGGCGCGAAACGCATGATGCTGGTCTCCTCGATCGGCGCCGATCCCGCCTCATCCGTTTTCTATTCGCGCGTCAAAGGCGAGACGGAACAAGCACTTGGCTCTATCGGTTTCGAGGCGCTGCACATCTTCCGTCCGGGTCTCCTGATCGGCACACGCACCGAAACGCGGCCTGTCGAAAGCATCGGCAAACTCGTGTCGCCCTTGCTCGATGCCATGATGCTTGGGCGGGCGCGCGTCTATCGTTCGATGCGTGCCGAGAATGTTGCGCGTGCCATGCAGGCCGCTGCGTCAACCGCAACATCCGGGCGACAAGTTCACACCTACGACCAGATGATGTATCTCGCGGGGGCTTGAAATTCCTGCGCGCATGATACAGTTCCAAAAATGAATTGAGGTCGGGAGGAGCCATCATGGCGTGTCGCGCGCATGATTTTCACGGGGTTGGGCATGATGCTTTGCGCGCGATGCCTGCCATGCGCAGCTTTCGGCCATGAGTGCGCATGAAAGCATGACCGCGACCGCCAATGGCGAGGCCGCGCGCGCCCGGCAGCGTCGTCTCAATCTCTATCTCGGCGGACAGGCGAGCTGGTTCATCAGTCTCGGTATCCAGTTCGTCATTTTTCCGTTCCTGGTGACGCAAGTGCTCCACGAACCGGCGGCGCGGGTCGGCATCGCGCAGATGTCGCTGATGGCGCCGGCGATCCTTTTCATGCTGCTGGGCGGCACGGTGGCCGATCACGGCGATGCGCGGCGCATCCTGATCCGCGTGCATCTCCTCTCGTCGCTGCCGCCGCTGGTGCTTGCCGGGATTTATCTTTCCGGCAACCTCACTTACGCCTCGCTGATCATCTTCGCGCTGACCATGGGCACGCTGAGCGCCTTTGCCATACCGGCGCGGGATTCGGCGCTGACCCGCGTCGCCGAAACCGGCATCCAGCAGGCCGTGACCATGGCGATGGGCGTGCAGATGGGCTCGCAGCTTGTCGGCATGCTGATCGCGGCGCTGGCGGGAATTACGGGCACACCGGCGCTGCTTATCTTCCAGGCCGTTATCATGCTGGCGGGCTTTTTCGCTTCGCTGAAACTCGTGCCGCTGCCGCCCTCCAATGCGGCAAGCACCGAGAGCCGGCTCGCGCAGATCGTCGACGGGCTGAAGGAAGCGGCACGCATTCCCATCGTCGCCACGGTGATCGGCCTCAATTTCGCGGTCGGGCTGTTCTATGTCGGCAGTTTCCTTGTGGTTCTGCCGCTGATGATCCGCGACATCTACCAGACGACATCAGCCGAATTCACGGTCAAGTTCGCGATCGTCAATATCTGTTTCTGGGGCGGCACCATTCTCGTCAACATGGTGCTGTTCCGGATCGGCCATATCGGCCATCGCGGGCGGATGATGATGGCGTCGCTTGCCAGCGGGCTCGTCATTCTGGCGCTCTTCCACTTCCCGATGCCGTTCTGGATGATCTGCGTGCTGGTGTTCTGGTGGGGCATGGGCGCCGGCACGACGATGACGATGGGGCGCACCATCGTGCAGGTGGCCGCGCCCGAAAGCCACCGGGCCCGCGTGCTCGCCGCCTATCAGCTCGGTTTTTCCGGCGGCGCGCCGATCGGCGCCCTGACCATGGGCCTTCTTGTCGGCTGGCTCGGCATTTTCGACGCCGTGCTGGTGCCGGCGACGATCATGGTCGGCATCCTCGCCGCGCTCTATTTCCTCTCGCCGATCTGGAGCTACAAGGCGGAGATGGAGTGAGGCGGCAGATGGCCGAACGCGTGCTTTGCGGCCGCCGGAGCGGCGCCTATAGTGAGGCTACCGAACCATTTTCCATTCCTGTCGCGGCGCGTCTTCGCCGCTCCGAGGCCCTTAATGACTGCACAAGACGCGCCCGCCGCCGGGACGCCGCGGAACGACCATGGCTGGTACATGGCCGGTCTCTGGGGCTATTTCCTGGCGGGCGGCATCCAGGGCGTGCTGTTCCCGTGGATCATCGCTTTCGTGCTGCATGAAAGCTCCGACCGCGTCGGCATCGCGCAGATGTTCTCGATGCTGCCGATGCTGATCCTCGGATTGTTCGGCGGCGCGATGGCCGACCGGGTCGAGTTGCGCGCGCATCTGATGCGGCTGCAATTCATCGCGATGGTGCCGCCGCTCCTGCTCGCGGCGCTGATCTGGAACGGCATTCTTTTCTACGAGATGATGATCCTTTATGCGCTGGCGCTGTCGACGCTGGGCGGCTTCATCATGCCGGCGCGGGATTCGATGCTGTCGCGCGTCGCGATGACAAGCCTTGGCGGCAACATCCAACGCGCGGTGGCGCTCGCGATGAGCGGTCAGTTTCTCGGTCAGGTCGGCGGCTATGCGCTTGGAAGTCCGGCCGAATATGTCGGTGCGGCGCCGCTGCTGATCCTGCAGGCGTTGCTGCTTGGCTTTGCCGCCTTCACGACATCGCGGCTTGCCGTGTCGCCGCCGGTCGAGCACCGCGCGCCCGGCACACGGCGCCGGCCGCTGCGCGACGTCAAGGAAGGGCTCGAAGCGGTGTGGCGGGACCAGCGTATCCGGCCGGTGCTGCTGTTGATGTTCTTCTCGGGCATCCTCTTCATGGGCGTCTTCATGGTGCTGTTCCCGCTGCTGATCCGCGACATCTATCACGGCAGTTCGCGCGAGATCGGCTTCGTGTTCATGTCGTTTTTCGGCGGCATCGGCATTTCATCTTTCGTGCTGTCGCGGATGCGGCCGATCCGGCGGCAGGGGCGCGCGATCATGCTCGCCATGTGCACAGGTTCGGGCGTGATGGTGCTCATCCATTTCGAACCGCCGATCTGGGGCGTGTTCCTGCTGGCGTTTTGCTGGGGACTGGCGGCCGGGATTTCGATGAGCCAGTCGCGCGCCATCGTGCAGGAAAGCGCGACGCCAGCGCTCAGAGCACGGATGCTCGCCGGCTTCAATCTCGGGACGATGGGCGGCGGACCTATCGGCGCGGTGTTGATCGGCTATCTGATCGCCTGGGTCGGCCCACTCGATGCGGTGCTGGTGCCGTGCGGGCTGATGGTGTTTCTGTGGTTCGCGATCTACTGGCTGACACCGCTGTGGCGGGTCGAGGCGCCGCCGCGATAGGCGGCGACGCCTCTCCGGTCAGCTATATTTGCGTTCCTGCCACCACGGAAAGAAGGACGGCATGTCGGTCGAGGTCTTGCAGGGATAGACGGCGGCACGCTTTTCGAGGAAGGACATGACGCCTTCCTTGGCGTCGGCCGAGGCGCCGCGGGCGTAGATGGCGCGGCTGTCGACTTTATGCGCTTCCATCGGATGGTCGGCGCCGAGCATGCGCCAGAGCATCTGCCGCGTCAGCGAGACCGAGACGGCGGCCGTGTTGTCGGCGATTTCCTTCGCGATGGCGCGGGCGGCGGGCAGCAGGTCTTCCGGCTTGTGCAGCGAACGCACCAGACCGCCCTTCAGGGCTTCCTCGGCGCCGAAGACGCGGCCCGAATAGGTCCATTCAAGCGCCTGGCTGATGCCGACGACGCGGGGCAGGAACCAGCTCGAACAGGCTTCGGGCACGATGCCGCGGCGGGCGAAGACGAAACCGAACTTCGCATTGTCGGAGGCAAGGCGAATATCCATCGGCAATTGCATGGTGACGCCGACGCCGACGGCCGGACCGTTGATGGCACCGATGACCGGTTTCAGGCTTTCGAAAATGCGCAGCGTCAGACGGCCACCGCCGTCACGGACGCTTTCATGGGACCAGTCGATTTCGCCATTGGCCATGACCGGCGTGCCCGACTTCTCGGGGCGGTCCTCGCGCTCGGCATAGTCGAAGGTCTTGGCGCCCGCCGAGAGGTCGGCGCCGGCGCAGAAGGCGCGGCCCTCGCCGGTGACGATGATGGCGCGGACATTGTCGTCGGCATCCGCCTTGTCGAAGGCGTCGATCATTTCGAACATCATCTGGCCGGTGAAGGCGTTGAGCTTGTCGGGGCGGTTCAGCGTGAGGGTCAGGATGTTGTCCACCACCTCGTATTTGATCGTCTCATAGGCCATGTATGTTGCTCCCTGTAAGCGGCTTTATGCCGAATTTCGTGTGTGGCGGGCGCTGCCGCTGCGTCAATCGCCTGCGACCCAAAGCAAGTTGACGGAAGTGTCATATTGCTGTGTCTTTGCGGCAGCAGGGCCACGGATTTGCTGGCCCCAGATATAACAACGGGCGCGCATAAAAGCGACGCCGCCTTTCAAAGCCCCCGGGAGACGACCAGCGATGCATCCTTATGTTCACGCCGCCAAAACGCCGGACAAGCCCGCCTATATCATGGGTGCGACCGGCGAGACGGTGACCTTCAAAGAACTCGACGAGCGTTCGAACCAGGTGGCACATCTCTGCCGCGCGGCGGGCCTGAAACCCGGCGACGCCATCGCCATTTTCATGGAGAACAATGCGCGCTATTTCGAAATCTGCTGGGCGGCACAGCGCGCGGGCCTCTATTTTACCTGTGTTTCCTCGCGCCTGACGGCCGGCGAGATCGCTTACATTGCCGCCGATTGCGGGGCAAAATTGTTTTTTACCTCCAAGGCGCTGGAGACGACGGCGCGCGAACTGCTTGAGGGTAACCATCTGCCAGGCGTCGAGCGGATGTTCACGGTGGGCGGCGCAGTCGCCGGGTACGAGGCCTATGAAGCCGTGCGCGACCAGATGCCGAAGACACCGATTGCCGATCAGACCGCCGGCACCGACATGCTGTACTCGTCGGGCACGACCGGGCGGCCGAAGGGTATCCGGATCCCGCTGACCGGCGGCGCCATCGACGAAGCGTCGGGCCTCGTGTTGCTGGCGCAACTGCTCTACGGCATGGACGAAAACATCCGCTATCTTTCGCCGGCGCCGCTCTATCATGCCGCACCTCTGCGCTACTGCATGACCGTCAACCGGCTCGGCGGCACGATTGTCGTGATGGAGCATTTCGATCCGGAAGAAGCGCTGAAGCTGATCGAAAAACACAAGATCACCCACAGCCAATGGGTGCCGACCATGTTCGTCCGGATGCTGAAGATGCCGGAGAATGTGCGCAAGAAATACGACGTCTCGTCGCTGAAGGTGGCGATCCACGCCGCCGCACCCTGCCCCGTTCCGGTCAAGGAACAGATGATCGCTTGGTGGGGGCCGGTGATCTATGAATATTACGCCGGCTCGGAAGGCAACGGCTTCTGCGCGCTCAACTCCGAAGAGTGGCTGGCGCACAAGGGCTCGGTGGGCAAGCCGCTGATGGGCAAGCTGCATGTCTGCGATGAAGAGGGCAACGAATTGCCGATCGGCGAAGCCGGCACAATCTATTTCGAGGCCGAAGACCCCAACGCGCCAATGTTCCAATATTACAACGATCCGAAGAAGACGCAGGAAAGCCGGCACCCCACACACAAGCACTGGTCGACGCTGGGCGATATCGGCAAGGTGGACGCCGACGGCTTTCTCTACCTGACCGACCGCAAGGCCTTCATGATTATTTCGGGCGGCGTCAACATCTACCCGCAGGAGGCCGAGAACATCCTCGTCATGCATCCGAGCGTCGCCGACGTGGCGGTGATCGGCGTGCCGAACGAGGATTTCGGCGAGGAAGTAAAGGCGATCGTGCAGCCGGCCAAATGGGCCGATGCGGGGCCGGCGCTCGAGGCCGAGCTGATGGAATTCTGCAAGCAGCACCTCTCGGCGATCAAATGCCCGCGCTCGATCGATTTCGAGGAGGAACTGCCGCGCCATCCGACCGGCAAGCTCTACAAGCGCCTGATCCGCGACCGCTACTGGGGCAACCACGACAGCAAGATCGTTTGAGGGCCTATATCGGGCCGAGCGCGCATTTGTGGTAACCTCCGTTCGATTCATCCGAACGGAGGTTTTCCATGCGTGCAGCACTTAAGGGACTTGTCGCCGCGGCATTTCTGGCAAGCGGACTGGCGGCTGGCACAGCAATGCTGGCGGGGCCCGCCACGGCGCAAACATCGGAGATGCACACGCAGGGGCGCGAGTGCCGCAACCTCGGCAAGTCGAACAAGGTGTTCGACCGGAACTACTATGTCTATTTCGAAACCAATTCGAGCCGGGTCGACCCCAAATACGAGAAGGATTTCGCGCGCATCGTGAAGCTCGCCAAGGGCCAGAAGGCCGGACAGATCTGCCTGTTCGGCAAGGCCAGCAAGGTCGGCGATCCCAAGGCGAATACCGCCCTTTCGCAAAAGCGGGCCCGGAACGTTGCCGCCGGGCTCGAAGCGGCAGGCTGGCCGCGCTCGAAGATGCCGATCGTCGCCGAGGGCGAGGCCTGGGGCTGGCTGAACGAAACGCTGACCTGGGATTCCAAGGAAGACCGCCGGGTGCGCATCCGGCTTTCACGATAGGGCTCTTGCCGATGGCGGCGCCGAAATTCAACCCGCGTCCGGCGCAGCGCCCGAAGGGCGGGCTGGCGCTCGCCCGCGCGCGCGAGGAAACGGCGCGGCGGCAAAAGGAAGCGCTGCTCGTCGAAACCGGCATCGTCATTCCGCTGAGCGAGTGGCTCGGCCACAATAACGGGCCGGACCTGCTCGTTTCGACGGCCTGGCAGGCCTATGCGTGGCGGAAAGCGCATGAAAAAGCGTGGAAATTGCCGCCGATCGAGGTGGTAAACCTGCGCTGCAAGCGGGCCGAGGCGCTGGGGCTCAGCTATCGCGAATATACGTTGGCGCTATTGGATCGGGGCCGTTACCTTTAGAGCCGAAAAATCAGCCTAGATACGCAATGGAGAGAATGAGATGCGCGTCTTCAATACGGTTGCCGATTATGTCGCCGAAAAAGGCAACGAGATCGGCGTCAGCGAGTGGGTCCAGATCGATCAGGACCGGGTCAACCAATTCGCCGACGCGACGGGCGACCATCAATGGATTCATATCGACCCGGAGCGCACGCAAAAGGAACTCGGTATCGGCACCATCGCGCATGGCTATCTGACGCTGTCGCTGCTGCCGCACCTGATGGGCAAGATCAGCACCGTGAAAAGCGCGACGCGGGGAATCAATTACGGCTCCAACCAGGTGCGCTTCACCAACATGGTGCCGGTGGGCAGCCGCGTGCGCTGCCGCGTCAAGCTCAAGGATGCGACGCCGAAGGCCGGTGGCACGCAGATCACCAATGAAGTAACCATGGAAATCGAAGGGCAGGAACGCCCGGCCATGGTGGCGGAAACGCTGAGCCTGATTTTCGAATAAGCGAATTTGCGCGCCCCGCTTCCCGCAGGCGGGGCGCCAACCGACTTCACGGAGTTAAACGGATGACCGGCGACAGCGCGAAGATGCCCGACGACGAATGGCAGCGGAAGCTGACGCCCGAGCAATATGCGATCACGCGCTGCGCGGCGACGGAGCGCGCCTTCACAGGGCCCTGGCTCGACGAACATCGCGACGGGACGTTCAGCTGCATCTGCTGCGGCACGCCGCTTTTCCGCTCCGAGACCAAATATGAGAGCGGCTCGGGCTGGCCGAGTTTCTTCGACGCAGTGACGCCGGGCGCCATCGCCGAGCGCGAGGACCTCAGCCACGGGGTGCGGCGGATCGAGATCGTCTGCGCCAAATGCGATGCGCATATCGGCCATGTGTTTCCCGACGGACCGCAACCGACGGGGTTGCGCTATTGCACCAACGGCACGGCGCTCGACTTCAAGCCCGACGCCGACTGACAAAACCCAAATGAAACTGACGCCCCCTGCCGCGGCGCCGCGCGCCGACAAGCGGCCGCAAAGCGACACGCATCACAACCGCACAAGAACCGACGATTACGTCTGGCTGCGCGACGCCAACTGGCGCGAGGTGATGCGCGACCCGGATGTGCTCGACAAGGATATCCGCGCCTATCTGGAAGCCGAGAACGCCTATACCGCGGAAGCGCTGGCGCCGCTGGCCGGGCTGCGCGAGACGCTGTTTGCCGAGATGAAGGGCCGGATCAAGGAGGATGACAGCTCGGTGCCGTCGCCGGACGGGCCCTTCGCCTATTACACGCGCTTCGAACAGGGCGCGCAGCATCCGATTTTCTGCCGCAGGCCGCGTGCAAGCGACAGCGGCGAGGAAGTTCTGCTGAACGGCAACACCGAAGCGGGCGCGCGTGCCTATTTCAAGATCGGCGATGTCGACCACGATCCGACGCACCGGCTTGTCGCGTGGTCGGCGGACACCAAGGGGTCGGAATATTTCACGGTGCGGCTGCGCGACGTGGCGAGCGGCCATGACCTCGACGACGAAGTGCCCGACACATCGCCCGGTATCGCCTGGGACGCGAGCGGCGCAAGCTTTCTTTATTCGCAGGTCGATGACGAACACCGGCCGCTGAAGGTCTTTCGGCATGTCGTCGGCACGCCGGCCAGCGCCGACAGGCTCGTCTATGAAGAAAAAGACGAAGGCTTTTTCGTCGGCGTGGGCAAGACACAAAGCGGGCGCTGGCTGGTGATTTCGAGCCATGACCACCAGACCAGCGAATGCTATCTCATTCCCGCCGATGCGCCGGAGACGCCGCCCCGGCTCGTCGCACCGCGCGAGGACGGCGTCGAGTACGATCTCGAACATGACGCGCCGCGCGGACGGTTCCTAATCCTGACCAATGCCGATGCCGAGGATTTCAAGATCGCCGAAGCGCCGGAAGAGGCGCCGGGACGCGAAAACTGGCGCGACTTCATTGCGCATCGGCCGGGCACGCTGGTGCTCGATCATGTCGCCTTTCGCGATCATCATGTGCGACTTGAGCGACGCGACGGGCTGCCGCGCATCGCGGTCAGGCGGCTTGCCGATGGCGCCGAGCACGAAATCGGCTTCGACGAGGAAGCCTATGACCTCAACATGGGCGCCGGATACGAGTATGAAACGACGCGGATGCGCTTTGCCTACAGCTCGATGACGACGCCGGCGGAAGTCTACGACTACGATGTCGAAACGCATGTGCGCCTGTTGCGCAAGCGGCAGGAAGTGCCGTCGGGACACAATCCGGCCGACTACGAGACACGGCGCACTTTCGCACCGGCGGCGGATGGCGAGACGGTGCCGGTGACGGTCCTGCATCGCAAGGGCCTCAAGCTCGACGGCAGCGCGCCTTGTCTGCTCTATGGCTATGGCGCTTATGGCATCAGCATTCCGGCCTCGTTTTCGACGACGGCGCTGTCGCTGGTCGATCGCGGCTTTGTCTATGCGATCGCGCATATTCGCGGCGGCAAGGAAAAGGGCTATCGCTGGTATCGCACGGGCAAGATGCTCCAGAAGCGCAATACGTTTTCCGATTTCATCGCCGCCGGCGAACATCTGGCGGCGGAAGGCTTCACCTCGCGCGGCAACATCGTCGCGCATGGCGGCAGCGCGGGGGGCATGCTGATGGGCGCGGTGGCCAACATGGCACCCGATCTCTTCAAGGGCATTGTCGCCGAGGTGCCGTTTGTCGACGTGCTGGCGACGATCCTCGATGCGTCGCTGCCGCTGACGCCGCCGGAATGGAACGAATGGGGCAATCCGATCGAGAGCGTCGAGGCCTATGACTACATGGCGTCCTATTCGCCTTACGACAATGTGCGGGCGCAGTCCTATCCGCATCTCTTCGCGCTGGGCGGGCTGACCGATCCGCGCGTCACCTATTGGGAACCGGCGAAATGGGTGGCCAAGTTGCGGGCGCTCAAGACCGACAGCCATGTGACGCTGCTGCATATCAACATGGATGCGGGGCACGGCGGCGCGTCGGGGCGCTTCGAGCGGCTGAAGGAAGTGGCGCGGGTGCAGGCCTTTGCGCTGGCGGTGACGGAGCGGGCCTGAAACGGCGCGGGCCGCACCCCTCCCAAGGTACGGCCCGCAAGCGCCCGGCCAGAACGCGAAGCCGGTCGCAATTCGTTCGGCGCGCGGGATTATCCCGCCAGCGGCGCGCACACCGAGACCGCGCGCAGCACGTCGAGCCTCGGCATGGCATCGTTGTTCTCGATGACGCGGCGGACCAGCGCGAGGCCCTTTGCCGTCGGCGCGGTGACGGCTTCGACGCCTTCCGGCAAGTTCGCCGGCATGTCGCCCGGCGCGGCGACGAGGAGCGTGATCGTCTCGCCCTCGGCGAGCCCGCCATCCTGCCGGTTGTTGCGGACAAAGTAGTTGTCGGTAATCGAGGAATAGAGTGCGAGCGAGGTGTAGGGATCGCTCGCCGGCACTACGATGCGGACGGGTCCTTTCGACAGATCGAGCGCGCATATCGAATAGGCGAGGTCGGGGCTCGGACGGACCACCGTGCGCCATTTGTCGGTGGAGCGTGGCGGATGCACGAAGTTGTTGAGTGCGCCCGCGCCGCCGAGTTTCGAGACGGCGACCGACATGACGACGCGCGGGACCGCCCAGACGACGGCGACGTGGAAGACGACTGCCAGTGCCGCTACGGCGGCAACCCATTGGAGTTTGCGGTTCATCGGCAGGTTTCCTTCACGATGGAGGGAAGAACGGCGGCGGCGGGATCGTCATAGATCGCGGCATGCGGGTTGTAGAAGCGGGCCAGGAGGTCGAAGCTTTCGCCAGCCTTTACCGGCAGCCAGTTCTTCTCCTGCGGATCGGCGGAGATGCGGATGACGAAGCTGCCGTCCGGTTCGCGCGCCGTCGTCGTCTGCGAGAAGGAGAAGACGTCGCGCTCGTTGGCGATCAGGAAACTGTCGGCGTCGTAAGCCGTGATGCTCCACCAATGGGCGGCGAGGTCGCGGCCTTCGAGGCGGTAGGTACAGTTGCCGGTGAGCCCGTCGCCGTGGCTGTCGACGCCCGCCCGGTAGTACATGGTCTCGCGCTTGTCGAGCGCG
>JAUXOE010000084.1 GCA_030682415.1 Parvibaculum sp. | reverse complement strand
CGTGCGCAAATTCGATCCGGCGGCGCGCGACGAGCGCAATCGCGCGCTTGGCAAGCTCGGCGAGGAGCGCGTGATGAAATCGGAATATGCGCGGCTGCGCGCGGCGGGCCGCAGCGACCTGGCGCGCAATGTCCGCTGGGTGGCGCAGGAAGACGGTGACGGCGCAGGCTACGACGTGTTGTCGTTTACCGCGGCGGGCGCGGAGCGCTTTCTTGAAGTCAAGACGACGGCCGGACATATGCAGACGCCGTTTTTCATTTCACGCAACGAGAAGGCGTTTGCCGACGAGCGGCCGGACGGCTTCCGGATTTTCCGGCTTTACGATTTCGCCAAGGACGCCAAGGCATTCAAGATCGCGCCGCCGCTGGAGAGCCGGCTCATTCTTGAGGCGGTGAATTACCGGGCGGCCTTCAGGTGAACAACTTCATCCGCCGCCCCAGCCACCAGAAGGTCAGTCCCGGCAGAACGATCCACTGGGCGACCGGCGAGAGGCCGGCATCGAGGAAAGGGATCACCGGCATCAGGTCGCGATAGGCCCATGCGGCGCGGATCTCGATGTTGAGCCATTCGCTGAACAAGGTGTAGGTGAGGCCGATCGCGATGGTGGCGACGGCGACGCGGCGATAGGTCTGCGCCGGCCAGAAGCCGTTGCCAAACAGGAAGAGGGCCGCCATCAGGGCCGCAAGCGCGATCAGGATGTCGCCACCGGTGCAGTGGATCGCGGCAAAGACGATTTCGCGCGGCGTTCCGGTTTCCCAGAGCGTGTAGAGCGGCATATGTGCGAATTCCCAGGCGAGATTGCCCAGCGCCATGAAAGCGATGTAGCGCCGCAGGAAAGAGAGCCAGGCGCTCTGGCCGTTGCTCAGTATCGACATTAATGCCTCACAGTATGAAGACCTGATCCTGGCGTGGAACGGCGACGTTCCAGCCAAGCTCCCGGTCGATGCGGACGCGCAAGGTTTCCGAGGCGTCGGGCTCGCCATGGACGACGAAAGCCTGTTGCGGCGGGCGGCGGAGGCCGGAGAGCCAGCGCATGAGTTCGTCGCCATCTGCATGGGCCGACAGCATCGGCAGTTCGGCGATCTCGGCGCGGACCGGCACCCACTGCCCATGGATCTTCGTCTCGCGGGCGCCCTGCAGCATGGCGCGGCCGCGCGTGCCGGCGGCCTGAAAGCCGGAAAAGAGGATCGTGTGCTTGCGGTCCGGCGCGAAGGATTTCATGTGATGCAGCACCCGGCCGCCGGTCGCCATGCCGCTCGCCGAGATGACGATCTTGGGGTAGGCATTGGCCGTGATCTCCTTCGAGTCATCGACCTCGCGCACATAGGTCGCGATGTCGCAAACCTGCTTGCAAAGCGGCGGCGGCAGGCGGTGGTCGTCGAGATGGGCGCAAAGAAGTTCGCTCGCGTTGATCGCCATCGGGCTGTCGAGATAGACCGGCACGTCGCGGAGGCGCCCGGCCTGCTTCAGCGCCCAGATGTAATAAAGAAGCGACTGGGCACGGCCGACCGCAAAGGCCGGGATCACCACCGTGCCGCCGCGCGCCACCGTGTTCTCGATCACGGCGCCGAGTTGTTCGACCGGATCGGCCCCGTCATGTCCGCGATTTCCATAGGTCGATTCAACGACGACATAGTCGGCCTCGGGAACCGGTTCGGGATCGACCATCACCGGATCGTCATAGCGGCCGAGATCGCCCGAGAAGAGAATCTTCTTGCCGCCCCAGCCGATCTCCGCCGTGGCGGCGCCGAGAATGTGGCCCGCATGGCGGAAAGTCAGCGTGGCGCCGCCGGGCAGCGAAACGGGTTTGTGGTACGGGACGGCGGTGAAGGCTTCGATGGCACGCTCGGCATCGCGGATGCCGTAGAGCGGCAGCGCCGGCTTGTGCTTCGAATAGGCCTTGCGGTTGGCATATTCGGCATCCTTCTCCTGAATATAGCCGCTGTCCTTCAGGATGAGCGCCGCCACCTCGCGTGTCGCGTCGGTCGAGAAGATGCGGCCGCGAAAGCCCGCGCGGACGATTTTCGGCAGATAGCCCGAATGATCGAGATGGGCGTGGGTGAGCACGATGGCGTCGATCGAGCGGGGATCGACCGGGAACGGCGCCCAGTTGAGCTCCCGCAGGTTCTTCAGCCCCTGGAACAGGCCGCAATCGACAAGGATGCGGTGGCCGTCCAGTTCCAGCAGATGTTTCGAGCCCGTGACGGTGCCCGCGCCGCCCAGCGAAGTCAGAGTGAACATGTGACGCTTTCTTTTGCTGGCGACAGGCTCGACGGTCCGTCGCATCATTCAGAACAGTTGCTCGTTGCCGGCTTTCGCCATTCGACGACACCACCGCAAAGCGCGCCGACCATCGCGACCACCCTCCTCTCCGAACCGCTCTCGACGCGGGCGCGCGCAAGACGCATGAGCATTGCAATGGCACTATGTGGCAGGAGATGGCTTGTCGAGACCGAACCGGACAATCGTCGCACCATTTTCCGTTCAGCGCCGACAGCTTCAGTCACCAAGTATGCGACGACGCTCCTCGAACTCCTGTTTATCAATTTCGCCACGGGCGAAACGCGCCTTGAGGATGTCGAGCGGTGTACGGTCCGGGAGCACATGGTGGGATGCCGCCCCGTGCCACGGTCCGCCGAGCCAGCGCACGAAAAGAACCACGAGCGCGATTACCGCAGCCAGGACAAAAATCATCATCAGCGGACCGAATATCATGCCATACCACCCTCCGCCCCAGTCCATCATATGCGGACCGTAGGCATATCTCGTGGAATCGGAGGGCGTTTGCGCCCAGCTCCAGACAGGCGCCAGGGCGAGTGCCATGGCCGTCATCGCAGCGGCGACCGCACTGCCGACCGTCGCGTTGTGCGTTCCGTATTTCTTCATCGTTTCACTCCCTAAAATTTGCGCCGCATGCGACGCACCATTGTTGCTTACCGCCGCAGTGCCGATTTCTCCCGATTGCACTCGCCCCATGCATGACGGCAACTACGCCGCCGCTGACGAGCGCACGCTATTCGATCTGCCGGACCAGACCCGGATGGCGGTTGAAGGCGAGCTTCTGGACCAGCGAACCGTCGACGGTGACGATTTCGGCCGTGATGCCGCCGTCAGCCGCCTTCGCGATCTTGCCGATCTTCAGGCGCGGGTTGGCGTGCCATTCGAGCCGCTTTTCGAGGAAGGTGCGGACGCTTTCGGGCGTCATCTCTTCCGTCGCGCCATGCGGCATGCCGTAGAGCAGGCCCGGACCGCCCATCATGCCCTGCATGTCGGCGCCGGCACGCATGCCCATCATCATCTGCATCGAGGGGCACATCATCATGGCACTTTCCATGTTCATGCCGCCCTCGCCTTTGGGCCCACCCATCATGCCCTGCATCATCTTCATCATCTCGGGCGTCATCATACCCTTCATGCCGGACATGCCTTCCATGCCGGCGGCCGTTCCAGCTTCGGACGCGGCGGGCGCTTCGGCCGGATGATGGGCGTCATGCTCTTCGGGGTCGGCGGTCTGGGCGGCGACGGCGCCCGCGCCAAAGAGCAACAGGGCGGCAAGGGCCGTCGCGCGCAATGCAGATGTTCTCATCGCATGTATCCTCATGGGTTTCGTGCTCCTTGTTCGGTGTTGCGGACGTCCGGCGAGGGCCGGCTCACGACGCGCCCTCGCCCGACAAGCCGGAGAGGCGGGGAAGGAAGGCCGGAACGCGCGCGGCGTAACGGCGGTAGATCTCGCCGAATTCGGCTTCCATCTCGCGTTCCTCATGCCTGGCGAGACGCCAATACATGACGAGAAGGACCGGCAGCATCAGGCCGGTCACCAGGGTCGGCCATTGCAGGAAAAAGCCGATCATGATCAGGGCGAAGCCGGCATATTGCGGATGGCGCAGGCGGGCATAGGGCCCCGCCACCGCCAGCTTTCCTTCTCCCTGCGCTTCGTGGAGCCGGCGCCATGCGGCCGCAATCAGAACGAAGCCGCCGCCGATCAGCACGAAGCTCAGGAGATGGAACGGACTCCAATGCGGGTTCATGGACCAGCCGAAAAGCGCCGGCCATAGATGCCCCGCATCGTGGGAGAACGGATCGAGTGCCGGGAATTGATTGCCGGCCCAGCCCGCCAGCAGATAGAGCGTCAGCGGAAAGCCGTACATTTCCGCAAACAGCGCCACGATAAAGGCGGAAAAGGCACCGAGCGAGCGCCAGTCGCGCGGCGTTTTCGGTTTGAAAAAGCTGAAAGCGAAGAGGATGAAGATCGCCGCATTGACGGCGGCCAGAAACCAGAGGCCATAGGCCGGCGCGTCACCGTTCATCGCCCGATCCTCCATCGCTGCCGTGGCCGCCGTGACCGCGATGCATGACGACATGCATGCCGACGCACAAGAGCAAGCACAGCAATGGCCACGCGCCCAGAAGATGCGCGCCGTGCTCAAGCACCAGAAAGAGCGCCGCGACCGCGAGGAAGACGCAGAGCGTCAACCCCGCGGGCGAGCGCCAGAAGACGTTCCTGTCGTCGCGACGGGTTGTCATGAGACGGGTTTCCTTTCATGTGACACGGTCATTTTCCGAGCCCGAGCTTCGCGCGCTTCAGCAACAGCGAATTGCCGATCACCGAGAGCGAGCTTGCCGTCATGGCGACGACGCCGATCATCGGGTGCAACAGACCGAGGGCGGCGATCGGAATGGCCGCGACGTTGTAGAACCAGGCCCAGAACAAATTTTGAACAATCTTGCGGAAGGTCGCCTTCGACAGATTGATCGCCTCAACGACCTTGGACAGTTCGCCGCCCACCAGCGTGACATCGGCGGCCTCGATCGCAACATCGGCGCCGGCGCCGATGGCGATGCCGACATTGGCCTGTTTCAGCGCCGGCGCGTCGTTGATGCCGTCGCCGACCATCGCAACCTTGTCGCCATATTTTTCCTGAAGTGCGCGAATGGCATCGACCTTGCCCTCGGGAAGCACGGCGGCCATCACCTCTTCGATGCCAACCTGCCGGGCGACATGACGTGCGGTGCGCTCATTGTCACCGGTGATCATCACGACATGGATTCCCATCTTCAGCAGGACGGCAATGGCGGCGGCCGAGTCGTCCTTGACGGTGTCGGCCACCGCGACGATTCCGGCCGCTCGATCGCCGATCGCCACCAGTACGGCGCTCTTGCCGGTGGTTTCGAGCTCGGCCAGCGGCTTTTCCAGCGCCGCAATGTCGATGCCGGCCTCGCCGAGATAGCGGCGGTTGCCGACGCGCACATGCCTGCCGCCAACGCGGCCCTCGACGCCGCGTGCGACATGCGCCGTGAAGCCCTCGACCTTCGGAACATCGATGCCCCGGCCCCGCGCACCGGTAACCATGGCCTGACCCAGCGGATGTTCGGAGCCCGCCTCCACAGAGGCCGCGGCGGAAAGCACTTCATCTTCGGCGAAACCGTCGGCCGCCACGACATCGGTCAGCGCGGGCTGGCCGCGGGTGATGGTGCCGGTCTTGTCGAGCACAACCGCCCTGATGTCTTTCAGGGTCTGGATCGCCTCGCCGGAACGGATCAGCACGCCGCGCTCGGCGCCGAGGCCCGAGCCCACCATGATCGCGGTCGGTGTCGCGAGGCCAAGCGCACAAGGACAGGCGATGACGAGGACCGCGACGGCGGAGAGAATGCCGACCATCAGCGGCGACAATTCGGGATTGACCCAGGGCAGGAAGGCCGCACCCCAGAAGAGGATCGGCCGCAGGCTCTCGCTGAAGAAAAGCCACATCGCGAGGCTGCCGAGGCTGATCAGGATGACCGCCGGGACGAAGCGCGCCGTCAGCCGGTCGGCGAATTCCTGGATCGGCACTTTCGAGCCCTGCGCCTCTTCGACCAGACGGATGACCTGCGACAGGAAGGTTTCCGCGCCGATTTTCGTGGCGCGGATCTTCAGCATGCCTTCCTTGTTGATGGTGGCGCCGATGACAGGGTCGCCCGGCCCCTTCTCGACCGGCACGGATTCGCCGGTAGCGATCGACTCGTCGAGATGGCTCGCGCCTTCAACGATCTCGCCGTCGGTCGGTACCTTGGCACCCGGCCGCACGACCATGATGTCGCCCTTGCGGAGTTCGGCGACGGGCACCTCGACCTCGGCCCCGTCGCGCAGCACGGTCGCGGTCTTGGCACCCATGGTGATCAGCCGCTTGATCGCCTGACTGGCGCGACCCTTGGCGCGCGTCTCCAGATAGCGGCCCAGCATGTGAAAAGTCATGATGGTGGCGGCCATCTCGATAAACGACGTCATCGGATAAAAGAAACCGACAAGGCCGATCAGATAGGGCGGCAGGCTGCCCATCGAGATCAGCACATCCATGTTGGCGGTGCGGTTGGTCAGCGAGAGCCAGGCCGAGCGATGGGTGGCGAAACCGCCATAGAGAAACACCACCGGGAAGGCGAGAATGGCGACAATCGCCAGGTAACCCGGAATCGGCTGCCAGAACATGTGCGGCGCCATGATCAGCATGATTACCGATGCCGGGACCGCAGCTATCCAGAGCCGCTTCGAGGCCTGGGCCAGATATCGCTCCTCGACATCATCCTGCCCCGCCGACGACGGTGCGCTTGCCTCGTCCACCGTTGCCACATCGTAGCCGGCCTGCTCGATCGCCTTGCGGATGCCCGCAGCGTCGATCCGGTCGCCGTCAAAGCGAACCGTCACGCGGTGATTGGCTATATTCGCGCCGACATCGACAATGCCGGGAAGCCGACGGATGGATTCCGAAACGAGTCCGGCGCAGTGACCGCTGCCCATACCGGGAACGACAAGGTAGGCGGTTCGCTCTTCCGATTCCGTGGCGCTGCCGGATGCACGACTACTGTTCATGATCATTCTCCGAAAGATTCCGCGGCCGTCGCTCGAGCATCAGCACCCAGATCACAGCAAGGGGGCAAACGATCAAGAATGCAAGGACGACGACACTCCACAGATTGAGCCCGAACAGAGCAAGAACGAGCACAGCGGCCAGTAGCCCGACAAGCGAGCATATCCAGAGCAAGCGACCGCGCGCGGCAACAGATGTCGAACGGATACCTTTCGACATCTTCAGGTGTTCCCGGATTTTTCGCCGCGCGCGACGAAGAAATTGTAGATCGGCGCGAAGATCACCGCGATGTACCAGCCGAGCCCGAACATCCAGACAAGACCCAGCAGAAAGCTGGGCCATGTGAGCCATGTGAAACCAGGCAACAACGTCGACAAAAGCTGGTGCATCCCCTGGGACGACACCAGAAGCCCGAAAAGCACACACAGAACGTAAGTGATGACGAAGAACGATGAGATGCTCATCCCCAGCGGGACGATCGCGATATGCCCGGTCTTGTTCATGGTCACTCTCCCTTGGTTCAAGTACGATCAATTTTCGACGGCGCCCGATGGGATGCCTTCACGGCCACAATCCTTCCCGGTCCCGCCCCTTTTACCGATGTTCAGTTCACGACGATCCCGCCCTTCATTCCGACCTCGGAATGACCGATCAGGTTGCAAGAGAACTCAAAGCTTCCCGCCTCTGTGAAGGTCCAGACAATCTCCTTCGTCTCGCCGACATCAAGCGTGACCGTGTTGCCGGCAGAGGCGTGCATCGCCGCATGTTCCGGCGAGACCGGATCCATTCCCATCTCGATCATGTGCCTCATCATCTCGCGCGCCGTTTCCTGATAGGCCGCGTCGCCGATCGTTAATTCATGCGGCTGCTCGCCATTGTTGACGATCACAAAACGGATCGTCTCGCCGACCTTGAAATCGAGTTCGGCCGTATCGAACCTGATTTCAGAGGCTTCGATATTGACGGTCCTGGTCACCTTCGAGACCTCGCCTTTCCGACCGAACGCCGACGTGTCGGCCATCTGCCGATCCATCTCCTTCATCATCTCCGCCATGTCCCGGGACATGCCGTGACCCGCGCCATGTGCCGAGCCATGACCATGGTCTTGCGCGGCGATGGCCGGGCTCACCATCAGTGCCATGACGGCAGCCACCAAGAACGACTTCCGAATTGAATGTTTCAATTTCCTCTCCTTGAGGTTTGAGTTGCATCTCCGCCTCATCGATCTCTTTTCGTGGCGGAAGCCTGTCGTCGTCAAAACCAGGCCCTCACGCCGAAGCGCAAGGTGGTGTCCTCAACATCTTCGCCGTTCGTGCGCGCGATCGATGCCGTCTCGCCGAGCTTTCGTTCCCAGACCAGGTCGAGATAGGGCGCGAATTTTCGGATGATTTCGTAGCGGAGCTGCAGACCGATCTCGATATCGCTGAAACCGGCGCCGACGCCGCGTGCCGGCACGTCCTGCGCAAAGACATTCAGCTCAATATGCGGTTCGGCGATCAGCTTTTGCGTGATCGGAAGGTCGAAGCTCTGTTCGAAGCGCGCCGACAGGTCGCCTTCCGTCGACAGGTAAGCGGTTGCCTCGGTTTCGAAGAAGTAGGGCGCCAGGCCGACAATGCCGGTGGCCAGATATGTCTCGCCGCGCGGCTCGAAATCCCGCCGGACGCCGACCAGCAGATCCCAGAAGGGATGGACATTGCGGCCATAGAAAAGCTGCGCTTCAGCCTTTTCGAAATCGCCGTCAACGATCTCACCTTCCGCCCTGATCCAGAGGCGTTCGACATCGCCGCCGATCCAGCCTTCGAGGTTTCCGTTCCAGAGGCCGCCATGCCTGTCGGCGTAGTCGACCTCGACCTTGATCATGTTGAAGAGATCGGGTCCATGATCGTCCGACACCGGTTCCTGTGCGTATGACGCCGAGGCGATGCCGACAGCGAGGATGAGAGCGAGCGCGAGGGGCTTGTTCATCACATGCCTCCATGCCCGGCATGCGACCCATGCGCCGCGCCGTCTGTCGTGACACCAATCGGCACGACCGCGCCATTCGGCGTGATTGCACTGTCGACCGTGTCCGGCGGTTCGACGATGAAAGTCGTCATCATGCCCGAGGCCATGTGATAGAGCAGATGACAGTGAAGCGGCCAACTGCCGACTTCCCGCGCGGTCAACACAACCGAGACCGATTTTCCCGGCGGCACGATGACCGTGTCCTTCAGCGGGCGGCGATCCGGGCTGCCGGTTTCGAGTTCGAAGAACATGCCGTGCAGATGCATCGGATGCGCCATCATCGTCTCGTTGACGAAGGTCAGCCTGACGCGTTCGCCATAGCGCACACGGATCGGTTGCGCTTCGACGAAGCGCGCATCGTCGAGTGTCCAGACATAGCGCTCCATGTTGCCGGTGAGGCGCATTTCGATGCTGCGCGTCGGCTCGGCGTTGTCCGAATTGGGACGCAACGCGCGAAGATCCTTGTAGGCAAGGACCCTCGAATCCGGCGGAAAACCCGACTCCCAGCCGACCGGCCGGATTTCAGGCGCGCCGGGCTCCATGGCCTTGCCCGGGGCCGCGTGATTCATCGCGCCATGGTCCATCGTGCCGTGATCCATGGCGCCGGATTCCGTGTCTGCCATGTCATGTCCTGCGTGTGCCATGCCCATATCGGCCATGCCGAGCAGCGCACGAGGACGCCGCTCGGGGACCGGCCCCGCCTCGCCTTCCGAGGTCGCGAGCGTCGCGCGCGCATAACCCGCGCGATCAATCGACTCGGCGAACAGCGTGTAGGGTATGTCCTCCTTCGGCTCGACGATGACGTCGTAGCGTTCGGCGACGCCGATCCTGAGTTCGTCGACCGGCACCGGGTTCACGTCGTTGCCGTCGGCGGCGACGACCGTCATCTTCAGGCCGGGGATGCGGATGTCGAACAGCGTCATCGCCGCGCCGTTGATCAGGCGCAGGCGAATGCGTTCGCCTTTGCGGAAGAGAAAAGTCTCGTTCTCCGCCGGCGTGCTGCCGTTGACCAGGAAGGAATAGCCGGTGACATCGGCCAGATCGGTCGGGTCCATGCGCATGGCGCCCCATTCGAGGCGATCCTTCATGGTGGCGCCGAGGCCTGCGTCACGCGCGTCGCGGAAGAAATCGAGCAGTGTGCGCTTGTTGTAATTGTAGTAGCCGGGATCGGCCTTGAGATTGCGCAGCACCGCGTCGGAATTCTCGGGCGTGATGTCGCCAAGCAGGACGACATAATCGCGATCCGTCCTGAAGGGCGATGGCCTTGCCGGCTCGATTACGATGGCGCCCAGCACCGTCTGATCCTGTGTGCCGGAATGGCTGTGATACCAGTAGGTGCCGCTCTGACGGATCGGGAAGGTGTAGGTGTATGACGCGCCGGGCGCGATGCCCATGAAGCCGTTGAAACCCGGCGCACCGTCCATGATGCCGGGCAGCATCAGCCCGTGCCAATGCACCGATGTCGTCTCGCCCGTCTTGTTGACGACCGTGATCGTCGCGTCCTCGCCCTCCCGCAGCCGAAGCGTCGGACCCGGGATGCCGCCGTTGATCGTCATCTTGTCGACCATGCGGCCGCCGACCTCGACCCGGGCGTTCTCGACGGTCAGGTGGTAGACACCGGCGGCGGCTGGAGCGGCACCCGGCAGCGCCCAGAGCAGCATGGCGCCAAGGATTGCAATCGTTCGTCCACGCACAACACGCGCAGGGCCGGGAAAAATTTTCGGAAACATCGCGAAGCACTCCATCCAATGGCAAAAAAGGGCGCGCAGGCACCCATTTTCCAGAGAATGGAATCTCTAGATCAGCAGACGCCCGGTGCGGGCGAAGGCCTCGGCATAGCTGTGGAGGGAATGCGTTCGTCGTTCGGGCGGCCCCCGCGAGGTGAAGGCGTCCGCAGGCGCGGCTACGATCAGCACCGCCGGCGAAGGCAACGCGAAGCTTTTCGATAGCGGATCGGGCAGCGCCGCCAGGGCGGGCAGCAGTGCCGGGGACGAGATCGCGATGGCGCAGGCGGTTTCGTCGCCAAGACACCCTTCGGCGGAGATGCCGTCCGGCTGCCCGTGCGCCCCGTGTGCAACGGCTTCATCGTGACTGTGCGTGGACGCTGCATTTGCCGGAGCGGCGTTGGCCGGGGATGCGGGCCAGCAATGGCCGAGCGCGATAAAGACCACGCTCAGGACGTACAAAGCCGATATATGGGCTCGCATCCGTTTCATCGTCTTATAATGCGACCTTCCACCATGGGAAGGTCAAGCACCAAATCATACAAGAGGCTATTGGCCGCAGGGCCGAACGGCCCTGCCCTGCCTCACGCGACGGTGCCGCTTCGCAGCGCTGACGCCGCCGCCCAGCCCGACGACCAGGCCCATTGGAAGTTGAAGCCGCCGAGATGGCCGGTGACGTCCACGGCTTCGCCGATGAAATAAAGTCCGGGGACGGATTTTGCTTCCATCGTCTTTGAGGAGAGGAAGCCCGTGTCAATGCCGCCGGCGGTGACTTCGGCGGTGCGGTAGCCTTCGGTGCCGGCGGGAACGACGCGCCAGGTGTTGGTGCTGGCGGCCAGTGCGCGCAGGCGGGCATCGGAGATGTCGGCGAGGCGGCCGGTGACGTCGGCGCGTTCGCAGAGGCGGTCGGCGAGGCGCTTCGGGATGAAGCGGGCCAGCGCCGTTTCGACTTCCTGTTTGGGGTGTTCGGCGCGGGCCTGCTTCAGCGCGGCGAAGAGATCGGTGCCGGGCGCGAGGTCGATCTGGATTTCCTGTCCCGGCCGCCAGTAGGACGAGATTTGCAGGATGGCGGGGCCCGAGAGCCCCTTGTGGGTGAAGAGCAGCGCCTCGGCGAAGCGCGCGGGCCCACAGGCGACGGTGGCATCGACGGCGACGCCGGCGAGGCCGTCGAGTTCGGCTTTCAGCGTGGCGTCGAAGGTGAAGGGGACCAGCGCGGCGCGCGGCTCGACGACGCCGAGGCCGAATTGCCGGGCGATGTCATAGGCAATGCCGGTGGCGCCGATTTTCGGGATCGACAAGCCACCGGTGGCGACGACCAGGCTTGTGCAGGCGAGCACGCCCTTGTCCGTTTGCAGTCGGAAGCCCGCTTCGGTTTTTTCGACGGCGGCGATTTTCGTTTCGAGGCGGATCTTCGCGCCGGCGGCCGCGCATTCGGCCAGCAGCATGTCGATGATCTGTTGCGAAGAGCCGTCGCAGAAGAGCTGGCCCAGCGTCTTTTCGTGCCAGGCGATGTTGTGGCGGTTCACAAGCGCGATGAAATCATGTTGCGTGAAGGAGGCGAGCGCCGAGATGCAGAAGCGCGGATTTTCGGAGAGGAAGTTTTTCGGGCTGGTGTGCAGATTGGTGAAGTTGCAGCGGCCGCCGCCGGAGATGCGGATTTTCTCGGCCGGCACTTTTGCGTGGTCGAGGACCAGAACCGAGCGGCCGCGCCTGCCCGCTTGCGCCGCACAGAAGAGCCCGGCGCCGCCCGCGCCGAGGATGATGACGTCGTGATGTTCGGGGGCGGTCATGAGGGGGTCCTTGGCTGGCGAGCGTGTGGTTGGCGCGGTGCCACAAGCACCCCTCACCCTTCCGCGGCCTTGCGGCCGCTCCCTCCCTCTCCCCGGAGGGGAGAGGGATTGAAGTGTCGCTCTCTCTCCCTCTCCCCTTCGGGGAGAGGGAAGGGGCCCGCCGAAGCGGCGAAGCCGCGCAGGTGGGAAGGGTGAGGGGTGCTTGTGGCAGCACATTCGCCCCGCCCTGCCCCGCTACTCGATATCCTCGACTTCCGCCGTCGTGCCCTTGACGCGGGCGGCGAGGGCTGCGGCCATGAAGGGGTCGAGGTCGCCGCCGAGGACGCGGTCGGGGTCGGAGGTTTCGACGCCGGTGCGCAGGTCCTTCACCATCTGATAGGGCTGCAGCACATAGGAGCGGATCTGGTGGCCCCAGCCGATATCGGTCTTGCCGGCGGCTTGCGCGGCGGCGGCGTCTTCGCGCTTCTGCAATTCGGCTTCGTAGAGCCGCGCGCGCAGCATGTCCCAGGCGGTGGCGCGGTTCTTGTGCTGCGAGCGTTCGTTCTGGCAGGCCACCACAATGCCGGTCGGAATGTGGGTGATGCGCACGGCGCTGTCGGTGGTGTTGACGTGCTGGCCGCCGGCGCCGCTCGAGCGATAGGTGTCGATGCGGACATCGGCTTCGCTGACATCGATGTC
>JAUXOE010000077.1 GCA_030682415.1 Parvibaculum sp. | reverse complement strand
GTGCGCAGAAGCGCCGGCCAGGCGAGATTGCCGATGCCGTGCTTCTTGTGGAACATGCCCTGCTCGGCGGTCTTCTCCGGCACACCCTGGTTCGGCATGGTGAGTTTGACCCCGCCCGAAAGCGCGCGCACCTGCATCGTGCAGGCCCGCTCGAGGAAATAGAGCCGAAGGAACGCGTCCGCACAGCTCGCGCCCGCCGCCAGCAGCCCGTGATTGCGCAGGATCATGCAGTGCTTGTTGCCGAGGTCGCGCACCAGCCGCTCGCGCTCGTCATGTTCAAGCGCGATACCTTCATAATCGTGATAGGCGAGATCTTCCAGCACCACCATCGCGGTCTGCGACAGCGGCAGCAATCCGTCCGCCTGCGCCGACACGGCGACACCGTCGTCCGAATGCGTATGGATCACCGCATTGGCGTCCGGCACCGACATATGCACAGCACTGTGAATGGTGAAGCCGGCCGGATTGACCGCATAGTCGGTCGGCATGACGATATTGCCGTCGAGATCGACCTTGACGAGGCTCGACGCCGTGATCTCGTCGAAGCTCATGCCATAGGGATTGATCAGGAAATGATGCTCGGGCCCCGGCACGCGCGCCGAGATATGCGTGTAGATAAGGTCGCTCCAGCCATAATGCGCCACCAGCCTGTAGGTCGCCGCCAGATCGACACGCACCTGCCACTCGTCCGCCGACACCTGCTTGCGCACCGAAGCGCCGCTGAAATCTTCTGCCACCGACATGGGGCCCGCCTTCCGTCACATGCTTGAAAACCGGATTCTTTGTTCCGGTCAGTCTGCCATGCGCGGCGGCACTCCGCAAACGCCGCCCTATTCTGCCGCCTTCGCCTGTGGAACCGGCGCCAGCACCTTGCCCGGATTGAGAATGTTCTTCGGGTCGAGCGTGCGCTTCAAGAGCCGCATCAGCGCCACTTCTTCGGGCGAGCGCGACCAGTCGAGATAAGGCCGCTTCTCAAGCCCGATCCCGTGCTCGGCCGAGACCGATCCCTGCCGCTCGCGCAACTCGCCATAAACGATCGCCTCGACGCCGCGCCGCGTCTCGGGTCCTGCATCGGGAAAGCGCCCCGGTATGACATGCAGATTGCCGTCGCCCAGATGCCCGAACACCATCAGCGAACTGTCGGTCCATTTGGCGGCGAGCGCATTCTTCACTTCGCCGATATAGCTTTCCATGTCGGCGATCTTGAGACTGACATCGAAAGTGAACATCGGATAGGTGTGCACCACCTGCCCCACATCGTCGCGCAGGGCCCACATCGCGTCGCGCTCGGCCTGGCTCTTGGCGATCACGGCGTCCGAAATCATGCCCTCTTCCAGCGCCGCCATCATCGCCGCCTCGAAGCGCGCGCTATCGGCCTCCTGGTCGCCGCCGAGTGACTCCACCAGCACATAATAGGGATGCCCATGCGCGATCACCGGCCGCCCCTTGGCGGGTTCGCTGGTGACGAGCTTGTAGAAATCCTCCCACATCACCTCGAAGGCCGACAGCGCGCCCCCGAGCGCGCGTTCCATATGCCGCAGGAACACCGGCAACTGTGCGAAGCTTTCGACTGCTACAAATCCCGTGTCCTGCGACGCGGGTTTCGGCCGCAGCCTGAGCACCGCCCGCGTCACGACGCCGAGCGTCCCTTCCGAGCCGATGAACATCTGTTTGAGGTCGTAGCCGGCATTGTTCTTGATCAGCTTGTTCATGGACGTCATCACCGTGCCGTCCGCCAGCACCGCTTCAAGCCCCAGCACCAGGTCGCGCGTCATCCCGTAGCGGATCACGCGGTTGCCGCCGGCGTTCGTCGAGATATTGCCGCCGATGGTCGCCGAGCCGCGTGCGCCGAGATCGAGCGGAAACAGCAGCCCCTTGGCCTCCGCCGCTTCGCATACTGTCTGCAGCACGCAACCCGCCTGCACGCTCATCGTGCCGCCGACGGCATCGATCTCCTCGATCTTGTTCATGCGTTCGAGCGACAGCGCGATATGCCCCTGTGCTTCGCCGCCTTCCACGAGCCCGGTCTTGCCGCCCCACGGCACCACGCCCTCACCCGCCGCATGGCAAAGCTTCAGCGCCTTGGAAACCTCCTCGGTCGAGGTGGGCCTGAGCACGGCGGCCGGCACACCGAGCTTGCTCCAGCCCCCTTGCGCCTTCTCCTCCGCATCCTTGGCGGTCAACACGCCGGCATCTCCCAGCGCCGCCTTGAGCTTCTGAATGAGATCGTCCGATGCCATGTCATCCTCCCGGGATGTGTTCTTGCGGACCACTATAGCGCGAAAGCAGCCACCGCGCGCCTCACCCGATCACCCGCTTCACACAGGCCTGCCACCGCTGATACCGCTCCGCCCGCTCGCTTTCGGCCATCTTCGGCTCGAAGCCGCGCTCGCGCCGCCAGTGTTGCGCCACATCCGCCATGTCGCCGTAAAATCCCGCCTGCATACCGGCCAGATAGGCCGCGCCCAGCGCCGTCGTCTCGGTCACTTCCGGCCGCTCCACCGGCCGCCCGATAATGTCGGTCAGGTTCTGCATGAACCAGTTATTGGCAACCATGCCGCCATCGACGCGCAGCGCCTGCGGACTTTCCAGCCCCGCCGCCGTCATGTCGGCGCCCATCGCATCCATCAGATCGCGCGTCTGGAACGAGACGCTTTCAAGCGCCGCCCTGACGATCTCCTTCGCACCCGTGTCGCGCGTCATGCCGAACAGTGCCGCCCGCGCATCGGGCTCCCAGTAAGGCGCGCCGAGCCCGGTAAAGGCTGGCACCAGCACGGCCTGGCTGTTCGGATTGGCCTCGCGCGCCATTGCCTCGCTCTCGGCCGAACTGTCGACAAGCTTCATCTCGTCGCGCAGCCATTGCACGATGGCGCCGGCCATGAAGATCGAACCTTCCAGCGCATAGGTTGTCTTGCCGCCGATCCGGTAGGCGACCGTACCGAGCAGCCGGTTGCGGCTCGTCACCCGCCGCGCGCCGGTATTGAGCACCGCGAAACAGCCCGTGCCGTAAGTCGATTTCATCAGCCCCGGCTCGAAACAGGCCTGTCCCACTGTTGCTGCCTGCTGATCGCCGGCGACACCCGCCACCGGAATTTCGGCGCCCAGCAGCGCCTTCACCGTCACGCCGAAATCGGCACAGCAATCCTTGACCTCCGGCAGCAGCGCTTTCGGAATCTCGAACCAGCCGAGAATCTCGTCGTCCCAGTCCTGCGTCTCGATGTTGAACAGCAGCGTCCGCGAGGCATTGGTCGCATCGGTCGCATGCACCTTGCCGCCGGTCAGGTTGAAGATCAGCCACGCATCGATGGTGCCGAAGCAAAGCTCCCCCGCCGCCGCCCGCTTGCGCGCGTCCGGCACATGGTCGAGCAGCCAGGATAGCTTGGTGCCGGAAAAATAGGGATCGAGCAGCAGCCCGGTCTTCGCCTGCACGATCGCTTCCTTGCCCTCGGCCTTCAGCTTCGCGCACAGCGCCGCGGTGCGCCGGTCCTGCCAGACGATCGCATTGTGCAGCGGCTTGCCCGTGGCGCGCTCCCACAGCACCGTCGTCTCGCGCTGATTGGTAATGCCGATCGCCGCGATATTGGCCGCCGTCGTGCCCCCCGTCAGCACGCCGCGGCAAACCTCCAGCGTCGCCGCCCAGATCTCGGCGGCGTCATGCTCCACCCAGCCGTCCTGCGGGAAAATCTGCCGAAGCTCCTTCTGCCGGACCCGCATCGGCGAGCCCGACGCATCGAAGAGCAGCGCCCGCGTGCTGGTCGTCCCCTGATCGATCGACAGAATGTAACGCGCGTCCTCGGCCGCCATCGCCGCTCCCCCTTGATCTTCCGGAACGGGAGGCTACCCCGCCCGCGCGCACCGCAAAACCCCTTCCCATTCAGGGGGCGAAATCAGACTGACCCGATGCTATATTCCGGTCATGGACTTGGAAGCAGCCCTTTTCCCGGCCGAAACGCCCGCGCCGCCGATGATCGACCCCTTCGGCCGGGCGGTCACCTATCTGCGCGTCTCGGTGTCCGACCGCTGCGACTTCCGTTGTGTCTACTGCATGTCCGAACACATGAACTTCCTGCCGAAGCCCGAATTGCTGACGCTGGAGGAACTCGACCGCGTCTGCTCGGCCTTCATCGCCAAGGGCGTCCGCAAGCTCCGCCTCACCGGCGGCGAGCCGCTGGTCCGCCGCGATGTGATGACGCTGATCAAGAGCCTCGGCCGCCATCTCGACACCGGCGCCCTCGACGAATTGACGCTGACCACCAATGGCAGCCAGCTGGCGCGTTATGCCGCCGATCTCCACGCCGCCGGCATCCGCCGCATCAATGTCTCGCTCGACACGCTGAAGCTCGACCTCTTCGCCGACATCACCCGCTGGGGCCGCCTGCCCCAGGTGCTCGACGGCATCGCGGCGGCAAAACGCGCCGGCCTCAAAATCAAGATCAACACGGTCGCCCTGAAAGGCGTCAACGAAGCTGAAATCCCGGCGCTGATCGAATGGGCGCATGGCGAAGGCCACGACATCACCCTGATCGAAACCATGCCGATGGGCGACATCGACGGCGACCGCACCGATCAATATCTGCCGCTGTCGCAGGTCCGCCGCACGCTGGCCACACGCTGGACGCTCGACGAAATGGATTTCCGCACCGGCGGCCCGGCGCGCTATGTCCGCGTCAAGGAAACCGGCGGCCGCCTCGGCTTCATCACGCCGCTGACGCACAACTTCTGCGAAAGCTGCAACCGCGTCCGCCTCACCTGCACCGGCACACTATATATGTGCCTGGGTCAGGACGACGCCGCCGACCTCCGCGCCGCCGTCCGCGCCAGCGCTAGCGACGAGCGCCTCAACGCCGCCATCGATGAAGCGATTGGCCGCAAGCCGAAAGGCCACGACTTCATCATCGACCGCGATCACAACCGCCCCGCCGTCGCCCGTCACATGTCGCTGACCGGCGGCTGAGTCTCACCCGCTGGTCTGCCCCCGCACCCACGTCAGATAATCCTCATTGCCCTGAATGATCGGCAGCACCAGCAGCGCCGGCACCTCGTAAGGATGTAGCTGGCGCGCCGCCGCCATCGCCGCCTCCGCCAGCGCCGCCCGCGTCTTGATGAAGGCGGCCACTTCGTCCTCCACCACCACCTCATCGCCCCATTCATAAACCGAACGCAGCCCGGGATAGATATTGACGCAGGCCGCAAGCTTTGCCGCCACCAGCGCCCGCCCCATCGCCTCGGCC
>JAUXOE010000073.1 GCA_030682415.1 Parvibaculum sp. | reverse complement strand
CATGGATGTAGTCGGCGCCGGCGTCGGAGACGGCGCGCACTTCCTCGCCCAGCCGGGCAAAGTCGGAGGCCAGAATCGAGGGGGCGATCTTGATGCCGCTCATGAAGGGCTCTCTCGTGGTGGCATCCCCGGGAACAGGGCGGGCTGCGGGGTCGGAATCCTGAAATCAGTGATTAACAGGTAGATTCCCGGGGCGCAAGAATCGGCGCTTTCTGCCCCGGCTGCGGCAAGGGCGCCGCCCGCCATCCTCTCAGCGTTTGCGTGCCAGAAGCTTGAGATGATGCTTGAAGGGCGACCAGACGAATTTGATCACGTCGAAGCCGTGCCGGCCGAGGAAGTGGCGCATGGCGTCGCGGGTGAAGAACAGAAGGTGCTCCGGCGGATAGACCGCGCTCCATTTCGCGAAGTCCTTCGGCACAAGCCAGTGGCCGGCATCCGGTGTCGTCAGATAGAGCAGGCCGCCGGCATTGATCCGTGGGCTGAGTGCTGTGAAATAGGCATGCGGATCGGGAAGATGCTCGATCACCTCGGCCGAATAGATGAAATCGAAATTGCCCCATACCGGCGGCAGGCTCTCGATGGCGCCGGCATGATAGTGCCCGCCGGGGAAAATCTCGCGCGCGATGGCGATGCTCTGATCGCCGATATCGATGCCATAGGCCTCAAGCCCGCAGCGGCGCGCCGCCTCGACCGCCGTGCCGACACTGCAGCCGACATCGAGAAAGCGCTTTCCCGGCGCGTGGCGCATGTAGCGCCGGATGCGCTTTTGCGCGCGCACGACCTTGCGCTCGGCCTTGGCGGTGTATTTCCCGGCCTTGTTGTATTTTTCGTAGACCGCGGCGATCTCGGCTGCGCCCGGTATCGGATGGGTGAAGCGAAATCCGCAGCGCAGGCAATGATAGAGGTCGTAGCCGCGATAATTGCCGGCCGGCTCGAAGACCGTTCCTTCGCAGGCGATGCAGATTTGCGGCGCTGCGGGTTTTTCCAGGCTGTCGGGCACGGTCTCGGATCCTTGGTGGTGACGGGGTCAGACTGCCAATGGCCGCCTGTGCCGTCAAATGGAAAGCCCCCGCTTGCCGGGCCGGGTCAGCCGTGGCGAACGAGGCGCGCGGCATAGAAGCCGTCGAGACCGCCGCGATCGCCGAAATGCGCGGGCAGCGTTCTCAGATCGCCGGCCGGCGTCAACAGTTCGGCAAGGCCGGCCACGTCATCGGCGGCAATCGGCTGGCGCACGACATCGGGCTGCGCGGCCAGAAAGGCCTCGATGCGCTCGACGCCTTCTTCGGGTTCCAGCGAACAGGTGCAATAGACAAGCACGCCCCCCGGCGCCAGCAGCGCGGCGGCGCGCGCGATCAGGCGCGCCTGCAGCACGGTCAGCTTGTCGCGGTCGGCCGGCGATTTCAGATGCAGCACATCGGGATGGCGGCGCGCCGTGCCAGTGGCCGAACAGGGCGCATCGAGCAGGATCCGCTCCCATGTCCGCCCCGGTGCATAGTCGCCCGCATCGGCGACAATGGTTTCGGCTTCAAGGCCGAGCCGCGTCAGGTTTTCCCGCAGCCGTTCGAGACGCGGGGCCGAGCGGTCGAGCGCCGTCACGCGCGCGCCAAGTGCGGCGAGTTCGGCCGTCTTGCCGCCCGGCGCCGCGCAGAGATCGAGCACCTCGCGCCCGGCGACATCGCCGAGCAGACGAACGGGCAGCGCGGCGGCCGCGTCCTGCACCCACCATGCACCGTCGGCGAAACCCGGCAGCGCCTCGATGCGGCCGGCGCCGGCAAGACGCAGCGTCCCGGTCGGCAGCAGATCGGCGCCCAGCGTCTCGGCCCATTGCGCGCGCTCGCTGTCGCGCTTCACCGAGAGATCGAGCGGCGGATCGGCGTAATGGGCGCGGATGATCGCCCGCGTCGTCGCCTCGCCGTAAGCGGCCAGCCAGCTTTTCCACAGCCAGTCGGGCGTGTCGAGACGCTCCGTATCAAGATGATCGAGCAGCGGTTTTCCCTCGCGCGCGATCCGGCGCAGCACCGCATTGACCAGCGGTTTGAAATGCCGCGCGGCGCTGTCGCGCGCCGCCGTCTCGACGCCCATGTCGACGGCGGCATGGGCGGCGACACCCAGGAACAGAATTTCGGCCGCACCGGCGCGCAGGATGTTCTGCGTCACCCCGGCGCGTTTCGGCAGCTCCCTGTCGAGCATCGCCGCGATCACGTGATCGATGGTGCCGAGGCGGCGCAGCGTCGTGGCCGCAATCAGGCGCGCAAAGGCGCGGTCGCGCGGGCTTGCGGCGGCGAGATGCCCGGTCGCCATTTCCACGGTGATGGCGTCGTCGAGCGGGCGGCGGCGCGTCAGCACCGCGCTCAGCAGTTCGGCGGCGCCGCGGCGCGCGGCAAGGCCCGGCGCGACGGTATTTTCAGGGGCAAAGTCGTTCATGGGCCGAGGTTAGAGCACAGGCCCCGCTTCAACACAAAGCGGCAGGCGCGGTGCGCTCAGCCCCGCGACCTGCCGGCGGCCATCGCCTGCGCCAGCTTGCGCAATTCGGCGACGCGGTTGCCGGTCGCCGGATGGGTCGAGAAGAGATTGTCGCGGCCCTCGCCGTTCAGCGGATTGATGATGAACATATGCGCGGTCGCCGGGTTGCGCTCGGCGCCGGCATTGCGGGTCTGCCGCGCCGCGCCCTCGATGCGCTCCAGCGCCGAGGCGAGCCAGAGCGGATTGCCGGAAATTTCGGCGCCGCCCTTGTCGGCCGAATATTCGCGCGTGCGGCTGATCGCCATCTGCACGAGCCCCGCCGCCATCGGCGCCAGGATCGCCAGCGCCAGCACGCCGATGAAACCGCCCGGCGCGTTGCGGTTGCCGCCGAAGAAGAGGGCGAAATTGGCCAGCATCGAAATCGCACCGGCAATCGTCGCCGTCACCGTCATGGTCAGCGTGTCGCGGTTCTTGATATGGGCCAGTTCATGCGCCATCACGCCGGCGAGTTCTTCCGGCGTCAGCATTTCGATCAAGCCGCTGGTTGCCGCCACCGCCGCATGTTCGGGGTCGCGGCCGGTCGCGAAGGCGTTCGGCTGCGGCGAATCGACGATATAGGTCGCCGGCATCGGAATGCCGGCATTCTGCGCCAGGCGCCGGACGATGCGGAAATAATTGGGCGCCGTCGTCTCGTCGACCAGGCGCGCTTTATACATGCGCAGCACCACCTTGTCGGAATTCCAGTAGGCGAAGAAATTCATCCCCGCCGCGACAATGAAAGCGATCATTGCGCCGCCGGCGCCGCCGATCAGATAGCCGATCCCCATGAAAAGCGCCGTCAGCGCGGCGAGCAGCATGAAGGTCCTGGCCGTATTCATCGCGTTTCCCGTTTCCTTTCGGTGGCGGCCGCCGCTGGCGTCCGGATTGTTCACGACCTATATGTAGTTTGAACACCGCCGCTTCAAGAAAAACCGGACCCGCCGCCGATGACCGAAACGCCCGATGCGCCCCCGCCGCCCGGCAAGCAGCTGACGCCGGCGGCCAGGCGCGCGCTGGCCGAGGCCGAAGCGCGGCGCAAGGCGGCAAAAGCCGCCGCGGCCCCGCGCGAAATCGGCGGCCGCGACGGGCCGGAGCCGACACGTTATGGCGACTGGGAGAAGAAGGGCATTCTCAGCGACTTCTGATCTTCTTGTCTTTCTTCCTTTCCACCGGGCCCCGGGGGGCATCGGCCAGGACCGTCTTTGACCGGATTTTTGAGCGGATTGTTGCCGCCCCGTCTGCGCCGCGCGCTGATCCGCATCGGCCGCATCGCCCGTTTGACGCTGATCACCGGCCTCGTCGTCGCGGCCGGCTGGTTTGCCTGGCTCAATTTCCCGGCCGCCTATCATCCCTTCAAGCCGCTCGACATCCGCGCGGCGCCGAACATGGTCACGCCGTTCAAGCTGCGCCGGCTCCACGGCGCCCATGGCGTCTGCATGGCGGCGGTCGGCGCTTCGGGCGCGACGGCGCGGCCCGACAGCATCGCCTCGCCGACGCCCGGCTGCGGCATGGAAAAGGGCCTTTACCTGCAGCAATCGCTGATCCCCTGGGGCGGCGGCATCCGCCTGACCTGCCCGGCGGCGGTGGCGCTTTTGATGTGGGAGCGCCATGTCGTTGTGGCGGCCGCGCAAGAACATCTCGGCGCCGAGATTACCCGCTTCCATCACCTCGGCACCTATGCCTGCCGCAATGTCAACAATGCGGCGGCGGGGCGGATCAGCGGCCATGCCTCGGCCAATGCCATCGACGTTGCCGGTTTCGGCGTCGCCGACGGGCGGCGCATCATGGTCGAGGATCACTGGGGCGCCGACAGCGATGAAGGCCGCTTCCTCGCCGCCGTGCATCGCGGCGCCTGCGGCGTCTTTGCCACCGTGCTCGGCCCCGATTACAACAAGCAGCATGCCGACCATTTCCATTTCGAAATGGCCTCCTGGGGCATGTGTCGGTGAACGGATGATGTTTGCCTGCCCGGGCAAGATGTGATTAAATTCCTAAAATCGTGAATTCAGTCTCTCAGGTGGCGTATGCGTATCCTCGTTTCGGCTCTGGCGGCCCTGTTTCTCGCGCTCCCGGCCGAGGCCGCCGAGCGGCTGGCGGGCCCGGTCGAGGCCGAGGTGATCCGCGTCATCGACGGCGATTCGCTGGTGGTCAGGGCCCGCATCTGGCTCGGCCAGACGGTCGAGACCCATGTCCGGCTTGCGGGCATCGACACGCCCGAACTCCGGGGCAAATGCAGCGAAGAAAAAGTGCGCGCCGAAGCGGCGCGGGCGGCGCTCATCGCGCTTGTCGGCGAGGGGCCCGTGGCGCTTCGCGAGATCGAGAACGACAAGTTCGGCGGCCGCGTGCGGGCGCGGCTCGCCAGCACCACGCATCGGGATATCGCCGAAGCGCTGATCGCGAAGGGTCATGCGCGGGCCTATGAGGGCGGCGCCCGGGCCGGCTGGTGCCATGTGGCCGCGGTTCCGCTGCCGCCGCCGCCAGATCAGAACAGCAGATAGATCAGGATGATGATCGGGATCGGGACGCCGATCGCCCAGAGCAGAATGCTGCGCATCTGAAATTCCTCTCGCAACGCCCCGGCCCCGAAGGGAGATAGGGCGCGGGCGCGGCAAGTCCACAGGCGCGGTATGCCGCCAGCGCCTCAGCCGACATCGAGCCGATAGGCGTCGCCGTCGCGCCTGATGTGGCCGGCGGCCGGTGTCGCGAAATGCGTGCCGATCACCAGCGTGTCGCTGTCGGCCATTTCGGCCAGAAAGGCATGGCGCGTCTTCTCTGCCGCATCGCCATCCGTGTCGAAGGCGCTGCGCCAGTCGAGCCGCGCCATCTGGCAGGGATGATGCATCAGGTCGCCGGTGATGACGGCGTTCTTTCCCTTCGAGGAGATGACGACGCTGATGTGACCCGGCGTATGTCCGGGCGTCGGCCGCACGCTCACTTCCGGACACAGGCGGTGGTTCTCGTCGATCAGGTCGGCGAGCCCGGCATCGAAAATCGGTTGCACGCTGTCGCCAAGCACGGGCGCGTTGTCGGCGTCCTCCTCGTTCGACCAGTGTTCCCATTCGCGCTTGCCGATCAGGTAGCGTGCATTGGGAAAGGTCGGCGCCCATTTGCCGTCGACCAGCATCGTGTTCCAGCCGACATGATCGACATGGAGATGCGTGCAGAGCACCGTGTCGACGCTGTCGCGCGTCCAGCCGGCCGCCTCGAGGTCCTTCAGGAAGGCGGTCTGCAGATTGTTGAAAAACGGGTTGGCGCGTTCCTTGTCGTTGCCGACACAGGTATCGACGATGATGCGCCGCGCGGGCGTCTCGATCAGCAGCGCCTGGATCGCGACGCGGATATGGCCGTCGTCATTGGCGAAATGCGGGCGGAGCCAGCCGATCTCCTTCACGGCATCTGGAAAGGCCTTTTCGACCATCGAGCCCGCGCCGCCGCCCGGCAGCGCCGCCTCGACTTCCACCACGCGCGTGATCTTCACGTCGCCGATTTGCCAGTTCGCCATGATTGTCCTCCCAGACCCGAAATGAAGAAGGGAAGGTGGGGAGGCGGGTATCGCCGTGCAAGTCCTATTGTGCAGGCAGAGTGCAGGGCTTCGCGGGATCGGCCGTGTCGCAAGCCACGACCTGTTTCTGTGCAAACCGGACCATGGCATCCTGCGCCGCTTCGAGTTCCGCGCGCTTGGCGGGCGACCCCTTTAGGCCGGCCTTGCCGTCGTCTTCAAGTTCATCGGTGTGCCACGCGCGCTGAACCTGGTAGGACCACCCGTTTCTGCCGGTCATGGAGACGCCGATCAGGGATTCGAGGTTCCGCACCAGCCCGGGACGGGCTGCTTTCGCTTCGGGCCGCACGACACAATACATGAAGAAAAGCGCGGTCGGAAAGCCGTTGCGCGTTTCCTTCGGCACCATCATGCGCTCGGGGCGTGCGATACAGAGGTCGCTGTAGAATTTCATCGTCATCACCTTGGCGGTGTTGAAATGGTGTTCTTCGTCCGGTGCCTCCACGGGACGCACCAGCAGAACGGTGATCATTTCATCCCATTTCATCTCCGTCTGACCGTCCGGTACATATTCATGAATGATCGTCCGTACACCGCCGGAATTCTTCTCGTCGGTGAAGACCTTGCTCCATCCCGCCGGCAGGTCGAAAAGGACGCGTTCCGTCGAGTCCGGCACTTCGACTTCGATGATTTCCGCGTTCGCAGCGATGGCAGCAAGAGCGAACGTGGCGGCGAGCGCGATCGTCCTGAATGTCATGATGGTGTCTCCAACCCCGTTTCCCCTCGCGAAAACTATTTCAGCTTGAGGGGAGGCTGTCACGAAAAAAGGCCGCCCCGGGGCGGCCTTTCATCATTATACGGAGGGATCAAGCCTCACCCCGCCTTGTTCTGCCGGTTGTCGACGAGATCGGTGACGACGCCGGGGTCGGCCAGCGTCGAGGTGTCGCCGAGATTGGAGAAATCGTCCTCGGCGATCTTGCGCAGGATACGCCGCATGATCTTGCCCGAGCGCGTTTTCGGCAGGCCGGGCGCGAACTGGATCAGGTCGGGCGAGGCGATGGGTCCGATTTCCTTGCGGACCCATTGCACCAGTTCCTTGCGCAGTTCTTCCGATGCCGGCTCGCCGGCATTCAGCGTCACATAGGCATAGATGCCCTGGCCCTTGATGTCGTGCGGATAGCCGACCACGGCGGCCTCGGCGACTTTCGGATGCGCGACCAGCGCGCTTTCGACTTCGGCCGTGCCCATGCGATGGCCCGAGACGTTCAGCACATCGTCGACGCGGCCGGTGATCCAGTAATAGCCGTCTTCGTCGCGGCGGCAGCCATCGCCGGTGAAGTAGCGGCCCGGATACTGGATGAAATAGGTTTCGACGAAACGCTGGTGATCGCCATAGACGCTGCGCATCTGGCCCGGCCATGAATCGTCGATGCAGAGATTGCCGCTGGTCGCACCTTCCTGCACGTTCCCCTCGGCATCGACGATGACGGGTTGCACGCCGAAGAAGGGCCTGGTCGCTGAGCCGGGTTTCAAAGCGGTCGCGCCGGGCAGCGGCGTGATCAATATGCCGCCGGTCTCGGTCTGCCACCAGGTATCGACGATCGGGCAGCGCCCGTCGCCGACGACGCGGTGATACCAGAGCCAGGCTTCGGGGTTGATCGGTTCGCCGACCGAGCCCAAAAGCCTGAGCGATTTGCGGCTGGTCTTCTTGACCGGTTCGTCGCCTTCGCGCATCAGCGCGCGGAGCGCCGTCGGCGCGGTGTAGAAGATATTGACCTTGTGCTTGTCGATCACCTGCCAGCAGCGCGAGGCGTCGGGATAGTTGGGCACGCCTTCGAACATCAGCGTCGTCGCGCCATTGGCCAGCGGCCCGTAGAGAATGTAGCTGTGGCCGGTCACCCAGCCGACATCGGCCGTGCACCAGTAGATGTCGCCATCGTGATAGTCGAAGACATATTGATGTGTCATCGCGGTATAGACCATGTAGCCGCCGGTCGTGTGCAGCACGCCTTTCGGCTTTCCGGTGCTGCCGCTGGTATAAAGAATAAAGAGCGGGTCTTCGGCGCCCATCTCCTCCGGCTTGCAGCTTGCCGGCACTTTCGCCGCTTCCTCGTCGTACCAGACGTCGCGCGCTTCCATCATGCCGACCGTGCCGCCCGTGTGCTTCACGACGATGACGGTTTTGACGTCGGGGCATTTTTCGAGTGCCGCATCGGTATTGGCCTTCAGCGGAATCTTGCGGCCGCCGCGCACGCCCTCATCGGCCGTGATGACGCAATTGGAGGCGCAGTCGACAATGCGGCCGGCCAGCGCGTCGGGCGAGAAGCCGCCAAAGACCACCGAATGCACCGCGCCGATGCGCGCGCAGG
>JAUXOE010000059.1 GCA_030682415.1 Parvibaculum sp. | reverse complement strand
CGGCTGACGGCGGCGTGAGGCGCCCTATTCCGCCTTCGTGATGCGGATCAGTTCGCCGTTGGCGGCGTCGGTGAGGAGGTAAAGCGCGCCGTCGGGACCGGCGCGGACGTCGCGGATGCGCTTGCCCATGGCGGCCAGCAGTACTTCCTCGCCCGCGACCTTGTCGCCGTCCAGCGTCAGGCGATAGAGGCCGGGGCGGGCCAGACCGCCGACGAAGAGATTGCCTTTCCATTCGGTGATCGCGTCGCCCGAATAGAAGGCCATGCCGGAGACGCCGATCGAGGGCGTCCAGTGATGGACCGGGTCTTCGATGCCGGGCGCCGATTTCTCACCCGCGCCGACGGGCGAGAAGTCGTAATTGACGCCGTGAGAGACGAGCGGCCAGCCGTAATTCCTGCCGGCTTCGGCGATGTTCAACTCGTCGCCGCCGCGCGGCCCGTGTTCGTTGGTCCAGAGGTGGCCGGTTTCGGGATGAAGTGCGGCGCCCTGCTGGTTGCGGTGGCCGTATGACCAGATTTCGGGCTGTGCGCCGTCCTGGCCGATGAAGGGATTGTCCTCCGGCACCGAACCGTCGGGCATGATGCGCACCACCTTGCCGAGATGCGAGGCGAGGTCCTGCGCCTCCTCGCGCATGCCGACGCGCGAGCGCTCGCCGAGCGCGATGAAGAGATGACCGTCCTTGTCGAAGACCAGGCGCGAACCGAAATGGAGATGGCTGTCCTTTTTCGGCTGCTGGCGGAAGATCACCTCGACATCCTTCAGCTGGAAGGTGCTGTCGCCTTCGAGGCGGCCGCGGGCGACCGCGGTGCCGTTGAGGCGTCCTTCGCCGGCTTCGGCATAGCTCAGATAGACGAGGCGGTTTGCTTCGAAGTCCGGATCGAGTGCGACATCGAGCAGGCCGCCCTGCCCGCGCGCCACGACTTCGGGCACGCCGTAGATCGCGTCGGAAATCTTGCCGGCGGGCGTCACCACGCGCAGCAGGCCCCGGCGCTCGCTGACCAGCATGCGGCCGTCGGGCAGGAAGGCGAGGCCCCAGGGATGGTGGAGGCCCGAGGCGAGTGTTTCGACATGGATTGTCGCCTTTCCGGTTTCCCAGTTCTTGCCGGCGGCCAGCGCCGGGCTCGCCAGAAGGGTGGCGGCAAGCATTGCGGGGAGGAGTGCGGCGGCGCGGCGGTCGGTCATGGGTCACCCGGGATATGGAAAGGCCAGCGCCGAGCCTCGCCGCCGGAGGGGACGAAAATATGGCAGGGCGCCAATTGGCGGGATTGACAGCGGCGGAGGCGCGGGTTTTAGTTAGGTATCCGAACTAAATAACCGAGCCGCCGACGCACCTTCGGGTCCTGGCGGCCGCGCCACAGGGAGAGACCCCATGTCCATCCGTACGCCGCTTTGCGACCTTCTCGGCATCAAATATCCGATCATGCTGGCCGGCATGGGCGGGGTTTCCTATGCCGAACTTGTCGCCGCCGTTTCGAATGCCGGCGGCTTCGGCACGCTGGGGATGGCCGGGCGACAGCCGGAGCAGATCCGCGAAGAGATGAAGAAGGTCAAGGACCTGACCGACAAGCCGTTCGGCGTCGACCTTCTGGCGGCGGTGCCGGAATCGCTGGAACGCACCGCCGACATCATGATCGAGGAAGGCGCCACCGCCTTCATTTCCGGTCTCGGCGTGCCGACCAACATTCTCGAAAAGCTGCATGGCGCCGGCATGAAGGTGATGAATGTCTGCGGCACCGTCAAACATGCGGTGGCCGGCGAACAGGCCGGTCTCGACGGCGTGATCGCGCAAGGCACCGAAGGCGGCGGCCATACGGGCAAGGTGGCCGGCATGGCGCTGATCCCGCAGATCGTCGATGCGGTGAAGAGCATTCCGGTGATCGCGGCCGGTTCGATCATCGACGGGCGCGGGCTTGCGGCGGCGCTCGCCTTCGGCGCGCAGGGCGTGTGGATGGGTACGCGCTTCATCGCAGCAAAAGAATCGCATGCGGGCGACATGTACCGGCAGGTGATTGTGGACGCGAAGGACACCGACACGATCGTCACGCGCTGCTATTCGGGCAAGACGATGCGCGTCTTCAACAATCCCTACGTGCAGGACTGGGAGAGCCGTCCGGCCGAGATCCAGCCCTTCCCGCAACAGGCGATCCTGTCGCATCAGAACAATGTGATGGGCGGCATTGGCGGGCAGATCGAAGGGCTCGAGCGCGACCGCTCCTGCTTTGCGATGGGCCAGGGCGCCGGCGGCATTCACGATATTCTCAGCGCCGCCGAAATCGTCGAGAAGACGATGGCGGAAGCGGAGGAAGTGCTCGAGCGGCTGAAGCAATACGCCTGAGCAAACGCCCTGTTTTTCGGGCCCGCTTCCTGCAGCGAACCCGGCGGACCCGCCCGAAAGGCGGGGCCTGGCGCCAATTCCGGCGCGGAACGGGACGTTGCATGTCCAGATTTGGGACAAATCCGACGGCTGAATGGAAGTGCCGGGCCGGCGCGGTGCTGATGGCGGCGCTGTTGGCGCTGCCGCCCCTGCCCGCCGCCGCGCAGACCATGCCGGCCGAAATGTTCCGGCTGGCCGAGGTGCTGGGCGCCGTTCACCATCTGCGGACCGTTTGCGGCACCCGCGAGGGGCAACTCTGGCGCAACAAGATGATCGAGATGCTGGGCGCGGTCGGCCCGGGCGACGAAGACCGGCAGAAGCTGATCGCGCGCTTCAACGAGGCCTTTCACAGCACGCGCGACCGCCATGCGGCCTGCTCGCGCGACGCGGCGGCACAATCGGACAAGCTGTTCGAGGAGGGGCAGCGCATCGCCCGGGAACTGGCCGTCAAAGGCTATGGCCGGTAGGCCGCCACCCGCCGCAGACAATAATTCCGGCAACGCAGCAACAGGGTCCGTTGCGAGGCAGGCGTTTCATTTCGCCAGCTACTGTTAACCTGTCTTTCACGAATGGGGAGACATTCGGCGCGGGTGTGTTACAAATGCCCTGTGTATTCCAACCACGTGAGGCCGGTTTTCGGCGGCAAAAAGCCCCGCAAACGGCCGGATCGAGGACATATGGCTGAAGATTTTCCTGGCGACGCGACCTTCCGTTCTCTCGATGAAGACGGACACGACGTTTCGCCGCTTTCCGAAACCGAGCAGCGCCGGGTCGCGCTCCAGAACATTCTGGACGCGTGGGACGAGGCGCTGGGCGAAGGCGTC
>JAUXOE010000050.1 GCA_030682415.1 Parvibaculum sp. | reverse complement strand
GACTGGCGCAATGACGCGCTGGCCGAGAAATGGCGCAAGGTGCGCGAACTCCGCCGCGTCGTCACCGGCGCGCTCGAAGTCGAACGCCGCGAGAAGCGCATCGGCGCGAGCCTCGAAGCGGCGCCGGATGTCTATGTCTCGAAGCCCGAATATGTCGCCGCGCTGAAGGGTGTCGATCTCGCCGAACTCGCCATTGCGAGCCAGGCGACCCTGATCGAGGGCGAGGGCCCGGCGGATGCCTTCCGTCTCGACGATGTGCCGGGCGTTGCCGTGGTGGCGAAACTGGCGCAGGGGCGCAAATGCGCGCGCTCATGGCGCATCCTGCCAGAGGTTGGCGGCGATCCCGAATTCCCGGATCTCAGCTTGCGCGATGCAGCGGCGGTCCGGGAGTATGACGCGCAATCGCGACGCCGGGAGGCTTGATGCCATGATGGATCTCTCGCGGAAAACCTTCTGGGGTCCCTTGTCGTTGCTCGGCTTCGCGGTTGCCGTCGCCGGCTTCGCCATCGACCGCCTGCATAAATGGTGGATGCTCGACATCTACGAGATCGGCCTTCGCGGCCGCGTCGAAGTGACGCCGTTTTTCGATCTGGTCCTGGCCTGGAACAAGGGCGTCAGTTACGGCCTCTTTCAGGCCGAAACCACGCTCGGCGTTCTGATCCTCGTTTCCTTCGCATTGGCGGTGACTTTTGGCCTCGGCATCTGGCTGGCACGGGCCGAGCACCGGGCGATTGCGCTGGCCATTGGTCTGATTATCGGCGGCGCGGTCGGCAATGTCGTTGACCGCCTTGTCTATGGCGCCGTGGCGGACTTTTTTAGTTTTCACGCCTTCGGATTTTACTGGTATATCTTCAATGTTGCCGACATCTGGATCGTTCTGGGCGTGATGCTGATCCTTCTGGATTCGGTCTGGCCGGGGGCCTTTGGCCCGGGCAAAAATGACGGAAAAGCGGACGGCAAACCCGCCTGAGCGGCACGCCATCGCGAGGGAGTTAAGCGACGTGATCATCGAACCGAAGAACCTTCGCCGCGCCGGCCTTGTGGCCGCGCTCACCCTCTCGCTGACGGCTTGCGGGGGCGGCAGCCTCAGCGACACGCTGGGTTATGGCAAATCCGCTCCGGACGAGTTCACGATCGTCACCAAGGCGCCGCTGGTCATGCCACCGGATTTTTCGCTGCGCCCGCCGCAGCCCGGCGCGCCCCGCCCGCAGGAAGTGCTGCCCTCCGCCGGTGCGCAGCGCGCTTTGATTGGCGACGTCGAAGCGAGCGATCTGGCGGCTCAGGATGTCACCGCGGGTGAGCGGGGGCTTTTGGCAAGCACCGGCGCCGACGCCGCCGATCCGCGCATCCGTCAGGTCGTCAACACCGAAACACGCTCGCTGATCGAGCAGGACAAGACATTCGTCGACGACGTGATCTTCTGGCGCAAGCCGGGGGCGTCGCCGGATGAGCGCCTGGTCGATCCCCGTGCGGAAGCCCAGCGCATCCAGCAGAACGAAGCCGAGGGCAAGGACGTGACGGAAGGCGAAACGCCGACCGTGAAGCCCAAGAAAAAAGGCTGGTTCTCCGGCATTTTCTGAGCGAGTTGCGGTCCGCGCCGCTTTGGGGGCCGGTGCCCTGACGCCCGGCCTTTTGGAGTGAAGTATTGCCCCGTTTCCGATTTCTCGCGCCGCGTGTTCTTGGTCCCGCTGTCGCCGTCATTCTGATTGCGGTGCTTGGCACGACGATCTTGCTCTGGCGCGGCGGCGACGAAACCGCTTCGGGCGCGCCTCTGAGTTTCCGCCTCGCCAACGGCATGGACGTATTGGCAATCCCCGACCGCCGCGCGCCTGTCGTTACCCATATGGTCTGGTATCGTGTCGGCGCAGCCGACGAAACGCCCGGCAAAACCGGCCTTGCCCATTTCCTCGAACACTTGATGTTCAAGGGCACGGCAGACATCGCGCCCGGCCAGTTCTCGCGAATCGTCGCGCGCAATGGCGGCCAGGACAACGCCTTCACGCATTATGACTTTACCGCCTATTTCCAGGTCATTGCCAAGGACCGCCTGCCGCTCGTGATGGAGATGGAGGCGGACCGCATGACCGGTCTTGAACTCACGGATGCCGAGGTGTTGCCGGAGCGCGATGTCGTGATGGAAGAACAGCGCACGCGGGTCGAGAACAATCCGATGTCGCTGCTGCAGGCTGAAATGAACGCGGCGCTCTATGGCGATCATCCCTACGGCCGGGACATTATCGGTCACAAGGAAGAGATTGAAACGCTGACGACCGAGGACGCGCTCGATTTTTACAACCGCTTTTATACGCCCAACAATGCGACGCTGATCGTTGCCGGCGACATTTCGCTCGACGAGTTGCGGCCGCTGGCAGAAAAATATTACGGGTCCATCGCGCAACGCGCACCGACATTCGAGCGAAAACGCGCGCATATCGCATGGCCGGAAGAAGACCGTCGCGTCGTTCGCCGCGATGAGCGCGTGCATGAACCGACATGGCTGCGGTTCTACCCGGCGCCGGACTACAGCAATGCCGGCGCACGCGAAGGCGCTGCCTTCGATGTGCTGGCGGAAATTTTGGGTGGCGGTCAGACAAGCCGCCTCTATCGCAATCTGGTGGTTACGCAAGGCATCGCCGCCAGCATCGGGTCCTGGTACGAAGGCAGTCGGCTCGACGCCGGCAAGTTTGGCCTTTATGCGCTGCCGCGCGTTGGCGGCGCGCTTGAAGACCTCGAAAAGGCGATTGACGCCGAGATCGAGCTGCTGCTTGCGGACGGTGTGACCGCCGAAGAGTTGGAGCGCGCGAAAACGGTCATCGCCGCTGGTGCCGTCTACGCACGCGATAGCCAGCGCGCCATGGCCTATGCCTATGGCGAGGGTCTGATGACCGGCATGTCGGTGACCGACATTCACGAATGGCCGGACCGCATTCGTGCCGTCACGGCCAATGATGTGCTTGGCGCGGCACGCAGCGTGCTCACCGGTCGCGCCGCCGTGACCGGAGAATTGTTGCCGGGAGGTGGCGCATGACCGCCCGCGCATTATTCGGCATTCTTCTGGCTGCAATTCTCTTTCTGGCGACACCGCTCTCTGCGTTTGAAATCGAACGTGTGGTCAGTCCCGGCGGTATCGAAGCCTGGCTTGTCGAGGAACGCACAGTTCCCGTCATCGTGATGGAGGCGGCGTGGGAAGGCGGCACCGTGACCGACACCGCCGAAAAGGCCGGTACGGCCAATATGGCGGCTTCGCTTCTGGGCGAAGGTGCGGGCGACCTGCCGTCGCAAGCTTTCCAGGCGCGTCTCGACGATATCGCGGCACAGATGTCCTTCTCGGTCGACAATGACTATTTCAACGCTTCGCTGAAAACGCTGGCCGAAGCGCGCGACGAAGCCTTCGCACTCTTCGCGCTCGCTATTGTCGAACCGCGCTTCGACGACGATGCGGTCGAACGTATCCGCGCCCAGATTGGCGTGGCGGTTGCGCGCAATCGCCAGTCACCGGACTGGCTGGCGGCCGATGCCTGGTACCGTGCAGCACTGGGCGGCCATCCCTATGCGTTGAACCGGCAGGGTACACCCGAAACGCTGCCGCGCATCTCGCGCGGCGACCTGATCGGCTATACGAAGAATGTACTGGCGCGCAACAACCTGAAAATCTCCGTCGTTGGACCAATCTCGGCGGACGAGCTCGGCACGCTGCTGGACAAGACCTTCGGCGCCTTGCCGGCCGAAGCGGTGTTGCCGGAAATACCGGTGGTTGAAGTTGCGTCCGGCGCCCAGACCATTGTTGTTGAGCGCGATTTTCCGCAAAGCGTCGTTATTTTCGGCGCGCAGGGCATGGCGCGTGACGACCCGGATTTCATTCCGGCTTTCATGATGAACTACATTCTGGGCGGCGGCAGCTTTTCCTCGCGGTTGATGGAAGAAGTCCGCGAGAAGCGCGGTTTGGCCTATTCGGTCGGTACCTCGCTTTCACCGCTGAAAAAGGCGGCCATGATGTTCGGGCAGGTGGCGACACGAAACGAACGTGTTGGCCAGTCGCTGTCGATCATTCGTGGTGAGCTGCGGCGCATGGCGGAGGAGGGCGTCTCGCCCGCAGAACTCGCTGACGCCAAGACCTATCTCACCGGCTCCTATCCCCTGCGCTTTACATCCAATAGCGCGATCGCCAACCAGCTCATGGGCATACAGACCGAGAACCTCGGCATCGACTATGTCGAGCGCCGCAACGGCCTGATCGAGGATGTGACGCAGGAAGACATCGCGCGCGTCGCCCGGCGCTTGCTGCGGGCTGACGACCTGGTGGTGGTGATAGTCGGCCGGCCAAACCTTTCGCCCACGGTCGAGGGCCTGCCGGAGACCGGCGACATGGCGCCACCCGCAGCGCCAGGCCGCCAGCATTAGCCACATCCGGCCGGCCTGCGATCTTCTGGCCGGCCGCACGGCTTCTTGTTAGGCTTCTATGTGCCGAGCCGATTCCGGCATGTTTCCGATCTCAGGATGGAAAATTTCGCATGGCCGCTGCCGCGCCCTACGTCCAGTCGATCGACGCCTGCTTCAGCGACGCCATAGGGGAGGGTGGGCTCGCACGTGCAGATTTCGACGCTGCGCTCACCCTGGCGGAAAAGGCCCTGGGCCGGCTGCGCAAGGCCCATGAGGACGGATCGCTGCCGCTGCTCCGGGTGCCGGCGCGCCGCGATGACTTTCCGGCCATTGAATCCGTGGCCTCGGCGCTCCTCGACAACACCACTGATCTTTTCATCTTCGGTATTGGCGGCTCGGCCCTCGGTGCACAGGCACTGGCGCAACTGACCGGCTGGGGCACGCAGGCCCATGTTCAGAAGGGCGTCCGTATCCACGTGCCCGACAATCTCGATGCCGCGACCATGGAAGCTGCGCTGTCGAATGCCGATCTGCGCACCACGCGTTTTCTGGTGGTCTCGAAATCGGGCGGCACCGTCGAGCCCGCAATCCAGACGCTCGCCGCCATGAGCGCCATCGAAAAGGCGGGCGGCGGCAAATACATGAAGCATCACTTCGCGGTGTTGACGGAGCCGGCGAAGAACGGAAAACCCAATCCGATGCGCGCACTGGCCGAGGCACAAGGCTTCCCGACGCTCGATCACGACCCGGGCGTCGGCGGACGCTATGCGGTGCTGACCAATGTCGGCCTGCTGCCGGCTTGTCTGATGGGTCTCGACATTGCAGCCATACGCGAAGGGGCGACCTCGGTACTGGCGCCGGTCCTCTCCGGCGTGCCGGCAAGGGGCGTGGCGCCGGCCGCCGGCGCCGCCCTTTCGCTTGCGCTGGCGCAAACGAGAGGTGCCAGCATTTCGGTTTTCATGGCCTATGCCGATCGGCTGGAGCGTTTTCTGTCGTGGCACTGCCAGCTCTGGGCTGAAAGTCTTGGCAAGAACGGCAAGGGCACGACGCCGGTCAAGGCGCTCGGCCCCGTCGATCAGCACAGCCAGCTGCAGCTCTGGCTCGACGGACCGCGCGACAAGCTTTTCACGGTCTTCATGACCGAGGCCAAAGGCAAGGGCCCGATGGCGAGTGCGGATCTGGCCAAGGGCACGGAATTCGCATTCCTTGGCGGCCGCACCGTGGGCGATCTCGTCGATGCCGAGCAACGTGCGACAGCGGACACGCTGGTGAAGAATGGCCGCCCCGTCCGGACCTTCCATCTGTCGGCGCTCAACGAGCGCACGCTCGGTGCGCTTTTCATGCATTTCATGCTGGAAACCATGATCGCCGGCGACATGCTGGGCGTCGATCCGTTCGATCAGCCGGCGGTCGAGGAAGGCAAGATCCTCGCCCGGAAGTACCTTGCGCAAGGGAGCGCTTGAGGCACAGATGAGCCGCATCCGCCGCCTCAGCGAGGGAACGATCAACCGCATCGCCGCCGGTGAGGTGGTTGAGCGGCCAGCGAGCGCCGTCAAGGAACTGGTCGAGAATGCGCTCGATGCCGGTGCCCGCCATATCGATGTCGTGATCGACGGCGGCGGCCGCGACCTGATCCGCGTTGCTGATGACGGCTTCGGCATGAGCGCTGAGGAACTGTCGCTCGCCATTGAGCGTCACGCGACATCGAAGCTCGGCGCCGATGGCGAGGCGCATGAGGATTTGCACAACATCTCGACCCTCGGCTTTCGCGGCGAAGCACTGCCATCGATCGGTGCGGTCGCCCGCCTCGCGATTGTCAGCCGTGCGCGCGACGACGCCAACGCTCACCGAATCTCGGTCGAGGGCGGGCATGTGGGAACGATCGAGCCGGCGCCCGGCAAGATCGGCACCAGCGTCGAAGTACGCGATCTTTTCTATGCGACGCCGGCCCGTCTGAAGTTCATGAAAAGCGAGCGGGCCGAAGCACTGGCCGTATCGGATGTGGTAAAGCGCCTCGCCATGGCGAATGCCGAAACGGGGTTCACGCTGACAAGCGCAGGCCGCACCCTGCTGCGCCTCGATCCCGAACTGCCGGGCGCGTCTGGCCGTCTCGCGCGCCTCGGCGCCATCATGGGCCGCGATTTCGCCGAAAACGCGCTCGCCATCGACGCTGTGCGCGAGGGCATCGGCCTGTCCGGCTTCGCCGGCCTGCCGACCTACAATCGCGGCACGGCCCAGATGCAGTTTCTCTTTGTCAATGGCCGCCCCGTGCGCGACAAGTTGATCGTCGGCGCGGTGCGGGGCGCCTATGCCGATTTTCTGGCGCGCGACCGCCATCCGGCGGTGGCGCTTTTCATCGACATCGATCCAGCCGACGTCGACGTGAATGTCCATCCGGCCAAGGCCGAAGTGCGGTTTCGCGATTCAGGTCTGGTGCGCGGGCTGATTGTCGGGGCGTTGAAGCATGTGTTGGCAGGGGCGGGTCACCGCGCCTCGACCACGGTGGCGGGCGCCGCACTCGGCGCCCTGCGCCCGGATGCCACGGCAGCGCCTATGTCGGCCTATCGGTCACAGGGTGCGCCGTCGCGCGGCTTTGCCGAGGAGCGCGGCGCCTGGCAGGGCGCATTCGCCGACATTGGTGGCCATGGCGCGCGCGTCGAACCTGTGATGGATTCAGACAAGGACACCGGGAGCGCTTCGGGCATTGATCGTCCGCTGGGTGTCGCCCGGGGCCAGCTTCACGAAACCTATGTCGTTGCCCAGACGGCGGATGGCATCGTCATCGTCGATCAGCACGCCGCCCATGAACGCCTGGTCTATGAGCGCATGAAGAAAGCGATGGAAGCGCAGGGCGTGGCGCGCCAGATGCTGCTGATCCCGCAAGTGGTCGATCTCGACGAGGCCGAAGCGGCGCGATTGGCTGCCCGGGCGGAAGAACTTACCGAGCTCGGCTTCGTGCTCGAGGCCTTCGGCACCGGTGCCGTCATCGTCCGCGAAGTGCCGGCCATCTTCGGCAAGCTTGATGTGGAGGGCCTGGTGCGCGATCTTGCCGACGATCTTTCCGAACTCGACGAGGCCTTATCACTGAAGGAAAGACTCGAGGAGGTTTGCGGCACCATTGCCTGTCATGGATCGGTGCGGGCAGGCCGCCGCCTGACGGCTGAAGAGATGAATGCGCTTCTGCGCGAGATGGAAGCGACGCCGCATTCGGGCCAGTGCAACCATGGACGCCCGACCTATGTCGAGCTGAAGCTCGCCGACATCGAGCGTCTATTCGGCCGTCGCTGATGCCACCGGCGCGAGCGCGTCGAGAAAGGCACGAAGATCGTCGGTGACGTGATGGACATGCGCGCCGTCCGCGCCCTCATGTGAAATCTGCTGGTGCCGTTCCGGGCCGGGTGGGCCCGGCCGGACCCAGACGGTGGTCATGCCGAGCGCATGTGGCACTTCGAGATTGCGGGCAATATCCTCGAACATGGCCGCGCGTTCCGGATCGATGCCGCTCACTTCGACCAGCCGTTCATAGGCGCCGCGCCGCGGCTTCGGCTCATAGCGTGCGGTCACAATGTCGTAAATGCCGTCGAAGACATGTTCGATGCCGAGCCGTCGAATGACATTTTCGGCATGGGCGACCGACCCATTGGTGAAAATGAGCTTGCGGCCGGGCAACCTTCCAATCGCCGCCCCCATCGCCGCATCGGGCGTCACCGCCGACACGTCGATATCGTGGACGAACTGCAGGAACGCCGCTGGCGCCAGACCGTGAACTTTCATCAAGCCGGACAATGTTGTGCCGTGCTCGACATAGAAGTCCTTCTGAATGCGCCGTGCTTCGGCCGCATCGACATCGAGAAAGCGCCCGATAAAGGCCGTCATCCGTTGGTCCACCTGCGCAAAGAGATCGCAGGAGGGCGGATAAAGCGTGTTGTCGAGGTCGAAGATCCAGTTCTCGATATGCGAAAAACTGCGGCCCGCGAGGGCGGCGGCATCGGTCGGCGGAAGGCGGGGCTCGGGCATGGCCCCTATGTGCCCGGCGCTGCGCCAAATGGCAAGCATTTGGCCGGTCGATAATCCCGGCGATTAAGCGACTGTTAACGGCTGCCCCTCGAAACTGGGCCCGGCGGAAGCTCTACCACGCTTCGGGCCGCTTTTCAGGGAGTGCCGATGGCGTTCGGGCTGCTATCGAGACTGTGGGGACGGCGGACATTGCCCGAACGGCTCCGCTATGAAGACGCGCGTGAGGTTCTCGAGGGTCACCAGCGCGCCACCAAGCGCGAGCTCGCCGCCCGCGAGGATGCACCGCCCGAAACGCTCTACTATCTTGCATGTGACGACGATCTGGAAGTTCGCAGCCTCGTCGCCGCCAATCCGGCGTCACCGATCCATGCGGACGAGCTCCTGCGCACAGACAGTGGTGTCGAGGTGCGCGAGGAGCTGGCGCGCAAGATATCCCGCATGATGCCTGACATGCCGCGCGGCGAGCGAACGGCGTTGCAGCAGCGCACCGTCGAACTGCTCGAAAAGATTGCCGAGGACGAAGCGCCGCGCGTCCGCGCCATCGTCGCGCGCGAGGTCGCGCGCTGCCCCACGATTCCAAAGCAGCTGGCGACCCGTTTGGCGCGCGATGTCGAGATTTCTGTCTGCGGGCCGATCCTGCAATATTCGCCGCTCCTGTCCGACGGGGACCTTGTCGAGCTGATTGCGACATGCCGCATACAGGGTGCTGTCGATGCCATCGCGCGCCGCGAAGGTCTGAGCGCCCGCGTATCGGACGCCGTGATTGCAACGCTCGATATTCCGGCCGTGGCGCAACTTCTGGCAAATTCCAGTGCCAGCATCCGTGAGAACTCGCTCGAGAGCGTCATTGCCAAGGCGGCCGGGATCGAAGCCTGGCATCAACCGCTGGTGATGCGCACCGAGCTTTCCCTGCGCGCCGTGCGGCGCATTGCAACTTTCGTTTCCCGGGCGTTGATCGACGAGTTGGCGCAGCGCAACGATCTGGATGAGGAGACATCGATCTGGCTGAAGGCGCGTGCACAGGCCCGGATCGATTCGGAAAAGCCCGCAGAACATCCAGCGCTTGATCGCAATGCGGTAACGGAGGCCTTTGCAAGAGGCGCTCTCGGCGACGAAATGGTTATGGACGCGACGACGACGGGTCAGAAGGCGACGGTCGTTCTTGCACTGTCGCTGCTCAGTGGTGTCGATCGCGCCCGCATTGAACAGGTCATAGAGGCCGAGAGTGGCCGCGGCATCACGGCCCTGTGCTGGAAGGCAGGCCTGGCGATGCGGACGGCTCTTTCCATTCAGACTCACATTGCGCATGTCCCGAAGAACAATCTCGTTTTGCCGCGCGCCGGGATCGACTACCCGATGGAGCCCAGTGAGATGCTCTGGCATCTTCAGTATTTCGGGATTGACACCGAGGCGAACTAGACACCGGCGCCGTCATTCACTAGTCGAGATCGAGCACCCATTTTGCCTTCCCGCCCGTTTCGATCCGCATGAAAGCGCGTTCATCGAAGCCGCGCGCCGCGCAGCGGTCGCGGCTCCTGATCTCGAACCGCGTTGGCTTGGTGCAGAAGCGTGCATCGCCCGACCAGGTCAGGGTATCGCCATCGACCCGGGCGATCGTGCCCTCATCGTCGACCGCTTCGGCATAGACGAAATATTCGCGTTCCGTCAGCTTGCCTTTGATGGCCTTGCGGCATTGCCCGGGCTCGATGCGAATCCAGCCGCTCGACATCTCGCCCTCGAGACTGCGATATCCAAGAGCGGTCCAGATCAGGTGTCCGGTTTTGTTGCAGACATCGAGACCGGCCTTCGCCTGCTCCTGTTCGGCGCCCGCGATCAGCTGTTCGATCAGGACCTGGTCGATCTGTCCATCGGCCGGAACGCCGATCAGCCGTTGAAAGGCTTCGACGGCGCGCGTCGTGTTGCGCGCCGCGATCCCGTCGATCCGTGAGAGCTTGAAGCCGTTGTCCTGCAGCAGCCGCTGCGTCCCGGCGATTTCGGCCTGCTCGGCGGTGTGGTCGCTCGCTTCGGAGAAGGTCGTCACCCAGTCGTTGCCACGCTCGGTTCGCACCGGCAGAAACTCGTTGGCATCATATCCGCGTGCCGCGCATTGATCGCGGCCCTCGATCGCAAAGCTGTTGTCGGCGGTGCAGAAGCGCTCATTGCCGGAGAAATACTGCGTACGTCCCTGATGGGCCTCGATCGAGCGTGCGAAGACGAAATATTCTTCACTTTCAATCGGACCCGCCAGCGCAACAGCGCAACCGCCCGGCAGCATCCTCACCCAGCCCCGGCTCTGCCAGACGGCGCCCTCCTGAACGGCAATCGCACCGTCCAGCACATAGCTGGTGCGGTTGCAAAGCTGGTAGTCGGCATGAGCGGGCGCCGCCGCAAGGGCGCCGAGGCCCGCACACAGGGCAAGAAGGTTGAAACGAAGGCTCATGGCGTCGGCCTGCACCTTTCCGTCGGGAAAGCCGGACTTGTCAGTCGGCCGCTTTCCGGATCAGCGTTCCCGCGCCATGCTCGGTGAACAGCTCCAGCAGTACCGCATGACGCACGCGTCCATCGAGAATGACAACGGCTTCGACGCCACCCTCGACCGCATCGATACAGGTTTCGAGTTTCGGAATCATGCCGCCCGAGATTGTGCCATCCGTCATCAGCGCCTTGGCCTTGTCGAGCGTAAGCGAGGTAACAAGTTCACCTTGCTTGTCGAGCACGCCACGGACATCGGTAAGCAGCAGCAGACGCGCGGCGCCCATGGCTGCGGCAATGGCGCCGGCGGCCGTGTCGGCGTTGATATTGTAGGTCTCCCCGTCGCGTGACATGCCGACAGGCGCGATAACGGGAATGATGTCGGACTTCTGGATCACATCGAGAATTTCCGGATTGATCTTCTCCGGCTCGCCGACAAAACCGAGGTCGAGAATCTTCTCGATATTCGACTCCGGGTCGTGGATCTTGTGCTCGACCTTGCGGGCGACAATGAGATTGCCATCCTTGCCGCACAAGCCGAGGGCCCGCCCGCCGGCCTGGTTGAGCTGCGCGACAATCTGCTTGTTGATCGAGCCGGCCAGAACCATCTCGACGATTTCGACCGTCGCCTTGTCGGTAATGCGCAATCCGCCCGAGAACTCGCTCTTGATGCCAAGACGCGTCAGCATCGCGCCGATCTGCGGACCCCCGCCATGAACGACGATGGGGTTGACGCCTGATTGCTTCAAAAGAACGATGTCGCGCGCGAACTCGGCGCCAAGCGCCTCGTCGCCCATCGCGTGGCCGCCATACTTCACGACGACGGTGCGCTTGTCGTAGCGCTGCATGAAGGGGAGCGCTTCCGAAAGCACGCGCGCCCGCTCGAGCTTTGCCGCCTCGTCGGGCGTTGCCGCATTCCTGTCGGTGGTCGTATCCGGCATCGGCCCTCGCGCTCCCTGCCTCGATTTCAACGGGTTCGGGCTTTATACCCCAGCGCGTCCACTGCGGCCAGCGAGGCGATCTCGGCGCGCAGTTCGGCGATGCCGGTCCCGGTCTCGCTCGAGGTGGCGATGACCCGTGGATGCGCGGCGACATGCGTCCGGATGCCGGCTTCAACCTCACCCAGCCGTTTTTCCAGTTCGCCGGATTTCAGCTTGTCGGTCTTGGTCAGCACGATCTGATAGGAGACTGCGGCCTCATCGAGCAGCGCCATCACTTCGCTGTCGTTCGCCTTTAGTCCGTGCCGCGCGTCGATCAGCAGCAGCACCCGGCGCAGCGTCGCGCGGCCGCGCAAATAGGACATCACGAGATCGGTCCATTGTTCGACGCGGGTACGGGTTTCGCGTGCATAACCATAACCCGGCAAGTCGGCGAGCATGATGGCCGGCCGGTTCTCGGCGCCCAGCACGAAGAAGTTGAGTTCCTTGGTCCGTCCGGGGGTGTTGGACGTGCGGGCCAGCGTCTTGCGGCCCGTCAGCGCATTGACCAGGCTCGACTTGCCGACATTGGAGCGGCCGGCAAAGGCGACCTCGGCCATATCGCCCGGCGGCAACCCTTCCATATCGACCGCGCCGCGCACGAACGAACAGGTCTGTGCAAAGAGCCAGCGTCCCGCTTCGAGGTCCGGCGCGTCGTCGTCATGCTCGCCGCCTGGCGCCCCGGACATCGCTCAGCCTTTCGGCTTGTCGCCGCCCCCGGTGAAGAGCGCCGCAACCTTGTCGAAGCCCATATTGCTGAAGACTTCGATCTTGACGCCCTGGCGCTTCATGATGACGCCTTGCTGGAGCACCGACAGCGTGTTGTTCCACGCCCAGTAGATGACGAGGCCGGCCGGGAAGCTTGCCAGCATGAAGGTGAAGATCACCGGCATCCAGGTGAAGATCTGCGCCTGGATCGGATCGGCCGGCAGCGGGTTCATGCGCATCTGCACGAACATGGTAAAGCCCATGATCAGCGGCCAGATGCCGATGATGAGAAGCGATGGCGGGTCCCAGGGGATCAACCCGAAGAGATTGAAGAGCGATGTCGGGTCGGGCGCCGACAGATCGGTGATCCAGCCGAAAAACGGCGCATGTCGCATTTCGATGGTGACGAAAAGCACTTTGTAGAGCGCGAAGAAAACCGGAATCTGAATCAGAACGGGAAGGCAGCCGGCCAGCGGATTGACCTTCTCCTTCTTGTAAAGCTCCATGATCTCCTGCTGCTGCTTCAGCTTGTCGTCCTTGTGGCGCTCGCGCAGCTTCTCCATTTCCGGCTGCAGCTTCTTCATCTTGCTCATCGCCACATAGGATTTGTTGGCGAGCGGATAGAAGACGAGCTTGATCAGCACCGTAATGATGAGAATGGCGACGCCGAAGTTTCCGACATAGCCGGCGATGAAATGCAGCCCGTGGAACAGCGGCTTGGTCAGAAAGTGGAACCAGCCCCAGTCGATCAGCAATTCGAACTTGTAGATGCCGTCGGCATCGTAGCTGTCGACCACGGACGTCACCTTGGCGCCGGCAAATAGCCGGCTTTCCACCGTCGTGCTTGCGCCGTCGGTCAGCGTGATCGCTTCGTAGCGGAAATCGGTCTGGTAGATTTCACGGCGCGGATCGGGGTCTTCGCTGAAGCGTGCGGTAAAGGGGCGATCGTTCTCGGGCGCGAGCACGGTTGCCCAGTATTTATCGGTCATGCCGAGCCAGCCGCGCGAGGCGTCGAATGTCTGTGCGGGTTCGCCCTCGACATCCGAATAGTCGACCTCGCGCAGACCATCCTCGGGAAACATGCCGATCAAGCCTTCATGCAGGATGAAGAACGAACTGCCGGCCGGCTTACCGGTGCGCGAGATCAGGCCGTAGGGAAAGAGTGTCACGGCCTGCCCGCTGCGGTTCTCGATCCGATCGGAAATCGTGAAAAGATAATGCTCATCAAGCGTGATACGGCGCAGGAAGGTGAGGCCCGCGCCATTATCCCAGGCAAGCGTCACCGGCGTCTCGGGCGTCAGTATCTCGCCCTCCGCCACGCGCCACACGCTCGCCGCGTCGGGAAGGTTCACATTCGCGCCCGGAACCCCGATGAACCCGAATTCCGAAAAATAGGGAGCCGGCGTCTTGGTCGGGGAGAACAGTGCGATCTCGGCGCTCTCGGGATCGGTCGTCGCGCGATACTGCCGCAGCCGGAGGTCGTCGAAGCGCGCACCTCTCAGCGAAATCGAGCCGTCGAGTTCGGCCGAACGAATGGCCAGCCGCGGCGCCTGGGCCAGTGCGGAATCGCGCGGCAATGTTTCGGCCGCAATGACGCCGCCGATGCCGGGCTGCGCCGGCGCCTCGACCGACGGCAATCGCACATCGCCGCCTGGTGTATCGGGCGTGCGCGTCTCGGTGCCGGCCGCCGCCTCGATCGCTTCCTGCCGCGCGCGTTCGGCTTCCATTTGTGGATTGATGACCAGATACTGCCACCCGATAAAAACGAGAACCGACAGGAAAATGGCGATGATGAAGTTGCGGTTGTCACCCATGTGGCAGGTCTTTCCCGATGTCGGAAGGCGAAGCTTCGGAGCGTGAGGCGGAAGCGCGGTCGCGTGGCCTCGTGGTGTGGCTGCCGTGAACCTCGTCAAGCGCGGCGCGTAGATCGGCGAGAAGTTCGGCCCATCGGCGCGTCGGCGTGTCGTGGCGGCCGATCAGCACGTAGTCGTAGCCGGGTTTTGCGGCGAGCGGAAGAATTTCAGCCGCCGCCGCGCGCAACCGGCGCTTGGCGCGATTGCGGATGACGGCGTTGCCCACTTTGCGGGTGACGGTAAATCCGGCGCGGGGTGCAGCATCGTCCCGTCGGTCGAGCGCTTGCAGCACAAGGCCGCGTTCGGCCCGCTTGCGCCCGCGAGCGGCGGCAAGAAAATCTCGGCGTTTGCGAATTTTGTCGATCTGGCGGTCCATCGGGCTGCTCGCATTCGGACCCGGACAACCGCGTACCCGGTAAGCCGCCGGCGGGCAGGCGCCGGCGTTGCGGAGTGGGGTCAGGCCGAAAGCCGCTTGCGGCCCTTGGCCCGGCGGGCGGCGAGCACCTTGCGGCCACCTTTGGTGGCCGTGCGCGCGCGGAAGCCGTGGCGGCGCTTGCGGACGAGTTCGCTCGGTTGATAGGTCCGTTTCACGTCTCTTCTCCGGCAGGTCCGGCACCGGGCAGCTCAGGGGAGCCGGCCTCTCGAATGCCAATAAAAAACAAGAGCCGCAGGCGTTGCCGCCTCACGGCTGTCAGGCGGGTGTATAAGCGATATGGGTCGCGCAAGTCAACGCCATGCCTGCCTTGTTTCACTCTGCCTGACTTTGTCTCACAAATGAGTGATACCCCGTTTCGCGCCGCCGCATTCGGCGTATGGTCCGGCCGCCTCGCCATCAGGGAGCAGCACCATGTCCGGGAGAGCCCGTTATATTGTTCTATTTTTGTTCTTTTTTGGCGTTTTGGTCGCCCCGGCCGGCGCGGAGCCGCCCATGACGCCCGATCACCGGCCCTGGGGCGCGTTGCTGCAAAGCTGGCTGGTTCTGCCGCCGCCGGAGGACGGTGGGGCGGCGCCGCATTTCGTCGACTATGCGGGCCTCAAGGCAAGCGAGCCGGATCGTGCGGCGCTTGCCGCCTATATCGAGAGCCTTGAAGCGATAGACCCGGCCCCCTTGTCCCGCGACGAGCAATTCGCCTTTTGGGTCAATCTCTACAATGCAGTGACCGTTCAGGTTGTGATCGACCACTACCCCGTGGCCTCGATCCGTGACATTTCGATTTCGCCGGGCCTCTTTGCCCGCGGGCCTTGGGGCAAGAAGCTCGTTCGCGTTGCGGGCCGCGATCTGTCGCTCGACGACATCGAACACGGCATCCTGCGCCCCGATTTCGGCGATGCCCGCGTTCACTATGCGGTCAATTGTGCCTCCTGGAGCTGCCCGGATCTGGCCACCGAGCCATATGAGGGGGCGACCCTCGATGCCATGCTCGATGAGGCCGCGCGCCGCTACATCAACAGCCCGCGCGGTGCCGCCTTCCGCGATGGCCGCCTCACCGCCTCGAGCATTTTCAGCTGGTACAAGAAGGATTTTGGCGGCACCGAGGCCGGCGTCCTCGCCGAATTGCGCAAATATGCCGGACCGGAGCTTGCCGCCGCGCTGGCCGGGGTCTCACGCGTGTCGTCATATGATTACGACTGGTCGCTCAACGATGCGGCGCGTCTGGAGAAAGTGGAATGACCGAAACACCCCCGCAATTGCCGGCGCGCAATTTTTCCGTTGGCCGCCTCCTGCCGCTGGGGGTGCTGGCTGTCGGCCTCATCGCCTTCTTCGCCCTCGGCCTTGACCGCTATGCGACCCTCGACACGCTGCGCGACAACCGGCAGGCGCTGACCCACTGGGTTGCCGACAATCTGCTGCTGGCGGCACTCATCTATGTCCTGGCCTATATCGCCATCGTCGCCTTCTCGCTGCCGGCCGCGCTGGTCGCTACCCTGACCGGCGGCTTTCTCTTCGGCACATGGCTCGGTGGGACGCTGACGGTCGTCGGCGCAACGATCGGGGCGACGGCGATTTTTCTGGCGGCAAAAACCGCGCTGGGCGACCTGTTGCGCGCCAAGGCGGGGCCGGGCCTGCGCAAGCTGGAGCAAGGCTTCGGCAAGAACGCCTTCAACTACATGCTGGTGCTGCGGCTGGTGCCGCTCTTTCCCTTCTTCCTGGTCAATCTGGCGCCGGCCTTTCTCGGCGTTCCCCTGCGCACCTATGTCGTCGCCACCTTCATCGGCATCATTCCCGGCACCTTCGTCTATGCGAGCCTCGGCAACGGTCTTGGCGCGGTCTTCGACGCCGGCCGCGATCCCGATCTCGGTCTTTTCTTCGAGCCGCAGATCATCGGTCCTGTGCTGGCGCTGGCGGTTCTGGCTCTGGTGCCCGTCATCTACAAACGCATGACCGGCGCGGCGCAGGATTGAGCGCCACGTCTTCCCGACACACTGTCCCAACACGCTGAGGAAATCATGGCGAAGCGCATCAAGGCCGACATCTGCATCATCGGCGCAGGCTCGGGCGGATTGTCGGTGGCGGCAGGTGCCGCGCAGATGGGCGCCAGGACGGTGCTGATCGAGCGCGACGCGATGGGCGGCGATTGCCTCAATACCGGGTGCGTGCCCTCGAAAGCACTGCTCGCGGCGGCCAAACAGGCCAACCGCATGGGTGCAGGCGCGCCGTTCGGTATCGCGCCGGCAAGACCCAAGGTCGATTTCGCCAAGGTCCATGCCCATGTCCATGGTGTCATCGCGGCCATTGCACCCAACGATTCCGTCGCCCGCTTCGAGGCCCTTGGCGTCACCGTCATCAAAGAGCATGGCCGCTTCAAGGACGCCTCGACCGTGATCGCCGGCGACAACGAAATCACCGCCCGCCGTTTCGTGATCGCCACCGGCTCGCGCGCCGCCGTGCCGCCGATCCCCGGTCTCGACAAACTGCCCTTCTTCACCAACGAGAACATCTTCGAAAATACCGAATGCCCGGCACATCTGATCGTTGTCGGTGGCGGCCCGATCGGCATGGAAATGGCACAGGCGCATCGCCGTCTCGGCGCCAAGGTGACAGTCCTCGAAGGCTTGCGCGTTTTCGGCCGTGACGATCCGGAACTCTCGGCCATTGTCGTCGACCGTCTGCGCCGCGAAGGCATTGAGATCCTCGAAGACGCAAAAGTCGCAAGCGTCGCCGGCGAGGCGGGCCGCGTCGTGGTAACGGTCGAGCTTGGCGGCAAGGCGCGCGAGATCGAAGGTTCGCATCTCCTGATCGCGACCGGGCGTCGCGCCAATGTCGAGGGGCTCGATCTCGAAAAGGCCGGCATCGAATATTCGCCGCAAGGTCTCATCGTCGACGAACGCTTGCGCACGACCAACAAGCACGTCTTCGGTATCGGCGATGTGGCGGGCGGCCTTCAGTTCACCCATGTCGCCGGCTATCATGCCGGCATCGTCATCCGCAACGCGCTCTTCCGCGTGCCGGCCAAGGCCGATCACACCTCGATTCCCTGGGTGACTTACACCGATCCCGAACTCGCCCATGTCGGCGAAACCGAGACGGAAGCCCGCGAACGTCACATGAA
>JAUXOE010000024.1 GCA_030682415.1 Parvibaculum sp. | reverse complement strand
ACTTGTTCAGCGGGCGGAGGAACTGGCCGCCGCCGGCACCGAAGCCGAGATGCGCCTCGCCTGTCACCTCGCCGAGGCGGCAACGCTGGCCGAACCCGAAAACCGCGAAGCCCATGCCGCCCGCGCCGCCGTCTATGGCGCGCGCCGCAAATCAGAGCTCTCGCTGATGTCGAAAGGCATCTTCGGCTGGGCCGAGCGCGAATCGGCAAAGAAGGCCGGCAAGAACGACGCGTGACGGCGAATCGTCGAACCCCGGGGATAAGTTTTCTGAAAAAACCTGTCCGCCGGGGATAAGGGCAGTTATCCCCACGGGGATAAGTGCGTTTGTGACAGTTTTATGACAGTTTCGTGACAGAGGGGGGGTCCGCTGTCCTTTTCGCTGTCAAAATCGCTGTCACAAATGCCCGTTCAGACCCTCAACCGACCTTGTCGAGCACCCGCTTGAAGCGCGCGAAAATATCGTCGATCTCGTCCGCCGCAACGATCAGCGGCGGCGAGAAGGCAATCGAGTCGCCCGACACCCTGACCATCATGTTCTCCTCGTGGAAGGCCGCGCGCATCGCATCGAAGCCGCGCTTGCCCGGCAGTCCGTCGACGGGCGCGAGATCGACGGCAGCGACAAGTCCGATCGTGCGCACATCGAGCACCAGCGGATGTCCCTTCAACGTCATCGACGCTTCAGCGATATGCGGTTCGAGTTTCTTCGCCCGCTCGAACAATCCTTCGTCGCGATAAAGATCGAGCGTCGCCAGCGCCGCCGCCGCGGCGAGCGGGTGACCGGAATAGGTGTAGCCGTGAAAGAGATCAATCGCGTGGTCGGGTCCGGTCTGGAACGCTTCATAGATGCGGTTGTGAACCACCGCGCCGCCCATCGGCACCGTGCCCGAAGTGATGCCCTTGGCAAACGTCATGATGTCGGGCGCGACGCCGAAACGCTCCGCCGCGGTTGCGTGGCCGAGCCGTCCGAAGCCGGTGATGACCTCGTCGAAAATCAAAAGAATGCCGTGTTTATCGCATATTTCGCGCAGCCGCTTGAGATAGCCTTTCGGCGGCGGCAGCACGCCGGTCGAACCCGCCATCGGTTCGACGATGACGGCGGCAATGGTCGAGGCGTCATGCAGCTCGACCAGCCGCTGCAATTCATCGGCGAGATGCGCCCCCCATTCCGGTTCGCCGATGGTGAAGGCCTGCTCGGCGCGATTATAGGTATGCGGAAGATGATCGACGCCCGCCAGCAGCGGTCCGTAGAACTTGCGGTTGGCGACCATGCCGCCGACCGAAATGCCGCCGAAGCCGACGCCGTGATAGCCGCGCTCGCGGCCGATCAGGCGCGTGCGCGTGCCCTCGCCGTTTGCGCGGTGATAGGCGATGGCGATTTTCAGCGCCGTGTCGGCCGCCTCCGATCCCGAATTGCAGAAGAACACATGGTCGAGATCCTTGGGCATCAGCGCCGCGATCCGGCTCGCCAGTTCGAAGACCTTGGGATGCGCAAACTGGAAGGAGGGCGCGAAGTCGAGCTCGCCGGCCTGTTCCTGGATCGCCTTGACGATCGGCGCCCGGCAATGCCCGGCATTGGAACACCACAGCCCCGCCGTCGCGTCCAGCACCGCCGTCCCGTCCGGCTTGTAATAATGCATGTCCTTGGCCCGCGCGATCAGCCGCGGCTCTTTTTTGAACTGCCGGTTCGGCGTAAACGGCAGCCAGAAGGCTTCGAGATCGTTCGGCGTCAGCGTGGTCATGCGTAGGCACTCCGGGCGCGCGGCATCATCGCCGGCGCGATTGCGATAATCGACAATTGAAAGTCCGCAACTTCTCGAAAGCAAGCGGGCTTTGCGTGACTCTTTTAAAGCTGTTGAGTATCCTAAACAAATGACGGGGGACTTCCGACGCGCCCACAGCTCCGCCCCGCCCGCGGAGCCGATCGAAGGGGAACAGAAAGGGCCGGATGTCGGCACGCGCCTGCGCGAGCTGCGCAAGATGCACGGGCTGTCGCAGCGCGAACTGGCCAAGCGCGCCGGCGTCACCAACGGCACCATCTCGCTGATCGAGAAGAACAGCATCAGCCCCTCGGTCGGCTCGCTGAAAAAAGTCCTGGACGGTTTCCCGATCTCGATCGCCGATTTCCTGACGCTGGAACTGAAGCCGCGCAAGAAGGTCTTCTATCAGGCCAAGGAGCTGCGCGAGATCGCCAGCGGCGCCGTCAGTTTCCGTCTGGTCGGCCGCGACACGCGCGGCCGCGCCATCCAGATGATGCATGAGCGCTACGCGCCGGGCGCCGATACCGGCGACGAGATGCTCTCTCACACCGGCGAAGAATGCGGCATCGTTGTGGCCGGCGTGCTGGAGCTGACGGTGGGTGGCGAGGTCCGGCGCATGGTGACGGGCGATGCCTATTATTTCGACTCGCGCCTGCCGCATCGTTTCCGCAATCCCGGCACCGTCGACTGCGTCGTCGTCTCGGCCTGCACGCCGCCAAGCTTCTGAGTTTCCGATGTCCGCAACCGCCAGTCTCGAAACGCTTCTCGCCCGCCCCGGCATCATCGTCGCGCCCGGCGCCTATGATGCGCTGTCGGCGAAGCTGGCGGCGAAGGCCGGCGCGCAAGTTGTTTACATGACGGGCTTCGGCGTCGCCGGCGCGAGTTTCGGCGTGCCGGATATCGGCCTTGTCAGCGCCGCCGAAATGACCGAGCGCGTGCGCGCGATCGCAGCCGCCGCAGCGCCGGTGCCGTTGATCGCCGATGGCGACAACGGCCATGGCGGGCCTTTGAACGCGGCGCGGCTGGCGCGCGCATACGAGGCGGCGGGCGCCGCCTGCATCCAGATTGAAGACCAGGTCTTCCCGAAACGCTGCGGCCATATGGAAGGCAAGGAAGTCGTGCCAGTCGCAGAGGCAGCGGCGAAAATCCGCGCCGCGGCGGAAGCACGCGCGAGCATGGCATTCAAGATCATGGCGCGGACCGATGCGCGCGCGACGCATGATCTCGACGAGGCGCTCCGGCGCGGCGAGGCCTTTCTGAAAGCGGGTGCCGACATTCTCTTCATCGAAGCCCCGCGCGATGAAGCCGAGTCGCGAAAAGTTGCCGAGACATTCAAGGGCGTACCCCTCGTCGCCAACATCGTTGAAGACGGCAAGACGCCCTATCTCGGCGCGAAGGCGCTGGAAGCTCTCGGCTTCAAGATCG
>JAUXOE010000023.1 GCA_030682415.1 Parvibaculum sp. | reverse complement strand
CCGGCGCAAAAAAAACGGAAAATCGCGCGCCGCATCGCCGAGAAAGCGCTCGACGGGCCCGGGCAGCGAGAGCCGCGCACCGTCCCAGCCGCAAGGCAGGCAAAGGGCCGAAAAGCCGGCAAGGCGCACCTGCGCGAGCAGCGCATCGTCGATTGCCGGCATCGTTGCGCCGCGCGAAAAGTCGGCGACAAGGCACAATGACGGAACCATGACCGGCGGCCGCACCGCCACGCCCACCCGCTCCGGATACTCAAGGGCGCGCCGGGTGAAGCCCGACGCGGGCGCCGAACGGGCAAGCGCCGCCTCCCAGTCACCCCACAAGGCGACGCCGACACCGTTGAGCCCGTGGCGGCAGAAGGCCGTCCACATCATGGACAGGCTTTCCTTCCGCGCAACGACACGCCGCACAAATCGCCACAACAGGACCGCGTAAAAGGCGGCATAGGTCTTGTGCTGCAGCCGCCAATCGATACCGGCAAGCGTGTCGGCGGCGATGTCGGCCGCTATGACCAGCGCCGCCGTTTCCTCTCTGACAAAGACCGGCACCAGCGCTGTCGCCGCGCCACCGGACCGGATGCCGGCCCGCTCGAAGTCGAGCGCAGCTTCGCGCGCCGTCCCGGCGCCTTCCGGTGCAACACTGATCGTCAGCATCCGGTTGAGGCGCGTCGCCGGCATCGAAGCGTGCAACAGATAGCGCCCCGCCGGCAGCACCGCGTCATCCGCGCGCGTCAGACGGACGGCCGTCCGTCCCGATCGAACGGTCTGCACAACGGAAAGGCGCATCGGGCCGTTTCCCACACTCATTGCTCCACCACCGTCGACGCCACGCCGTTGCGGCACCATCCAGCGTCGATAAGCCATTGTTGCAAAAGGCGCAACAGGCAGGCCGGCCAACTTATCCCCGCCCCCGCGCGCGGCCCCACAATCGCTTCACCCGGAAAAGCGGAGGGACCGCCCATGTCATTCGAAACGACCCATTTTCTCGGCCTGCCCCAGATCATGCCGAGCCAGGCGCAAAAACATGTCACACACAATGAAGCGCTGCGCATACTCGACGCACTCGTGCATCTGGCGGTGAAGGCCCGCGACCTCGCCGCACCGCCACCCGCGCCGGCGCCCGGCGAGCGCCACATCGTCGCCGCAGGCGCATTGGACGCGTGGAGCGGACGCGATGGCGAGATCGCTGCCTGGCTCGACGGCGCATGGGCCTTCTTCGCCCCCCAGCCGGGCTGGCGGGCCTGGATCGAAGATGAGGAAAAGCTGGTGGTCTTTTCGGACGGCGGCTGGACCGATTTGACAGCCGCAGCAGAGCAAGCCGAAACATTTGGCATCAACACCGAGGCCGACACGACGAACCGCCTCGCCGTCAAATCCGACGCCGCCCTCTTCTCCCACGACGACCAGACCCCCGGCAGCGGCGACATGCGCGTGGTGCTCAACAAGGCCGCGGAAGAAAACACGGCCTCCATCCTGTTCCAGAACGACGCCGAAGGCCGCGCCGAATTCGGCCTCACCGGCAACGACGACTTCTCGATCAAGATGAGCGCCGATGGGGAGACGTGGAAGGAGGTTGTCGTCGCCGATCGCGCAACTGGCACGGTACGCCTACCAGGTGGGTTGATAGATGCTCAAACGCTTACTCCGCTTTCCGGACTAATGTTTGCTCCACTCATTGGAACAGGACAAAACTCAATCTATCGAATTGACGCTGCGCATGCTCAGAATCCCCGCTCGGCGACTGTCTCGGCGGTTTCCGGCAACACAATTACGCTAACAGCACACGTCTCAAATTTATTCTTCGTGAATGCTCAGATGAGCGGGACGGTCTTTGCACGCATCTGGAATACCTCAAAAGCACCGGCTCAAAGCGCATGGGTAGAATATTCTCCAGCCAGCAATCAACTCAATGTGCATGACGCCGCAGACATCGCCACATGGTCGAACGGAGACACAGTGCAGATTGGCGACCCACACTCAACGGAGGTTGAGCGTGCGATGGCGCTCGACATTTCGCCGTTTCTCGAAAATCAGTACGGCGGCGCATTTCATCAGGCAGGTATCGTACTCATAGGCTCCATGATAACCGCTGCAACGACCGGAGATGCATTGCGCTGCTCGCCAAATAAGGCCGCCGGTTCCTACACTACAATTGCACACGCTTATGTCGGAGGTGTTTCTGCCATCGGGCAGATCACGATGCCGTGCAACATTCCATCGCCGATCTCCGATTCAAACCTGATCTTTCTTCAAGAAACGATCGCATCTACCGTCGCAATCTCGCTAGCCAACATTATCGGCGTTTTCAGGTGACGAAGGATTTCCGGTCCGGAAACCGTTCTCGGGAATATTCTATTCGCAACCTCTCATGCTTCGACGCGCCACGAAAGTGCCGCGCTGATTTCGAAAATAATCACCCAGAGGATTTTCCGGTCCTTGCATATTGTTGATGTCGGGTGACAACCCGAGACGGTGGATAAGGGCCGCCCAATCGGTCTGACAGACTGCAAATCCGAAATGCCGTAGCATGAGATGTACAGCACCAGGTGTTGGAACACCGACAAGAATAGCGTTCTCGCGAACACCGGAATCGTCGAGACCGTTAGCGGGATGATCGGAATTCTCGGATCGAACGGAGACGAGATTGCCGTCGCTATCTGTGAGCATCGTATCGAGAATAAGCGTTGACACATTTGTCAAGTCGATGAGCTGCAACAGCTCGACATGTCGCATGGTATGATAAAAAAGTCCAAGACAGAGAACGACATCGAACGGCTCGAGGAAGAGGTTCCGATTCTCGAAAATATCGCCGGCTTCGAATCTGTACGCAGATTTTGATACACCCAGCGCTTCCATGTTCTCGTGTGCAGTCGCCACGAGATCCGGGCGCACCTCTATGCCCACAACGCTGCTCGCACCGGCATCAAGCGCTGCGAATGTCCACCGCCCATCGTGGCTTGCGAGATCGAGAACACGCGCGCCCTGAAATAGAGATTTGTTGGCGGAGACGATCGCCTCGTATCGCGCATTCAGCCGATCCGGCCAGTTGCCAACGATGCTGGTTTCGAGGAACCGGTCATACTCGTCGAAAAATCTCCTTGGCGCTTCACTCAAGGTCGGTTCCTTTCCTCTAGGGTTCCGGCGCCGCGCTCGATCTGGCGCCGCAACGCCCCGAGCATTCGCGCATGAGATGCATCCCCCGCCAGATTGTTCCACTCATAGGGGTCGTTGTTCTGGTCGTACAGCTCTTCGCTGCCGTCATGGTAGCGCGTATAGCGCCACCGTCCCGATCTGATCGAATGATTGCCGCGTTTCCACGTCATTGTCGTCGGTTTCCCGCGCGAAACGGAGCGCCCGTCCATCAGCGGAGCGAGCGATACGCCGTCGACATCGGCAAGCGAGGGAACGCCGGCGAGATCGCACAGCGTCGGGAAAATGTCGATCAGGCTGACGGGTTCATCGACCCGCGACGCGCCACGCGCCTGTGGCAGCACGAGAATGAACGGCACCCGCGTCGCCTCTTCCCACAGGACGAACTTGCGCCAATGCAGTTTTTCGCCGAGATGAAAGCCGTTGTCGCCCCACAGCACGACGATCGTATTGTCGGCGGCCGGCGACGCCGCCAGCGCATCGAGCAATTTGCCGATCATGCTGTCGCAATAGGAGATAGCCGCAAGATAACCCTGTACGGCATGACGCCATTGGTCGTGTTTCAGAATGGTTTCATGGTCCGCGGGTGACAGCGCCCAATCTCTGGCGATCTGCGGTACATCGTCGAGGTCGTCGTGCTTGACGAAGGGCAGGCTCACCTCGTCGAGCGGATAGAGATCGAGGAAGCGTTGCGGCACATACCACGGCAAATGCGGCTTGTAGAGGCCGGCCGCGCAGAAGAACGGCTGGTCCGGCGGCGTCTTCAGGAAAGCAGCGATATCGGCGACGGTGTGGGCATCGGGCATATCCGCCTCACGCCCGGCCGGCAGCGCACCCCAGTCGAAGTGATGATTCCACGGCGACACATTGGCGAAGTCACCGAAATCGAACATGCGGTTGATCGGCCGGTCTGGCGGCATCGGCTCCGCTCTCGCGATGCTGAAATCGTCCCACATCTCGGGCCGATTCTGCCCGTCGCGCCACGCCGCTTCGGCCGCTCCCGTCCTGCCCGCGGTCGCGTAGTCGAAATTCCCGTGAAAGACCTTGCCGGCGCCGAAACAATAATATCCCGCCTCGCGAAACTGCTCGAGAAAGGTCTTGCGACGCGCTGGCACCGTCCAGAGCGGCTCGTTTTCGTATATTCCGGTGGTCGCGGGCAGGCAGCCCGTGAAGACCGACATCCGGCTTGCATTGCAATAGGGCGCGGTGCAATAGGCGCGCGTAAACACCGTGCCGCTCGCGGCAAGGCGGTTCATTGCCGGAGTGTGCGCATCTGGATGGCGGCCGAGAGGAGCTATCCACGAATTCAGGTCGTCGGCGACGATAAAAAGGATGTTGGGACGGGACACCATTCCCCCGGTTATTTGTGTGCGACGGTCAGCCAGTCGTCGACGGCAAGGCCCGAAAGTTCGGAGAACGCCAATACGTCGTCATAAAACAGTTCCCGAAGATGGTCGACATCACCCTTGCCGAGCACGGCGCCATCTTCCGGCGCCTGAAAGACGGTGTGGGGCAGCAGCGCCGGAAAGTCGGAGATGCCGAGAAAAGAGGCGATTCGGCCCAGCACCGCCTGATGGTCGTGCTGCAGGTCGGCGGAGCGCAGAAGTAGTATCTGCTCGCGCGGAAACAGACCGAACAGCCTGCGCAACTGGTCTGCATAAAAACCCCGCTCGACATAGCTGAAAACGCGCCATGCCATGCCAAGCGGCGCGGCGTTCGCGAGCCGCCCGCGCCCCTCGCGGATTGCGGCGCCGAACGGCATATCGTCCGCCTGCCGCCGCGCTTCCATCCGCCAATGCGACCAGGCGCGCTCGATCGGATCGCGGAAGATGAAAATCAGTTTGCAATGCGAATTGTAAGCACGGATGCGCGCCAGCGCTGGCGGCCAGAAGAGATAGATCGGCGTGATGTCGAAGCTGCGGCGCTCGCCATCCGGCGGGCCAAGCATTGCATACAGCTTCGTGTAGTCAGGACAGCCCCAATCAACCGATTCATTGTCGAAAAAATGCAATTCCTTGCGATTAGGCGCACGCAACCCAGCGTGATCGAGAAAATACCTGTAAAGGCTCGTCGTGCCAGCTTTCTGAACGCCGCCGACGACAATGTCGAGATTCTCCACAATTTCCATGCCCCCACACCCCTCTTCAATGCAGGCTTGCTTGCCGCTCGATAAAACCCTATTTACACTGATCTCCAAAGTACAGGCGAGGGCGTCGTGGCGGACAGTGCAAATGGTCGGGAAGAAAACGC
>JAUXOE010000022.1 GCA_030682415.1 Parvibaculum sp. | reverse complement strand
CATAGATGGCCGCATGCATCCGCCATTCGCTGGAGGGTGGGAAGGTGCCCGACAGGATGCGTCCGTCGAACGCAATCTCGGCGATGTCGGCGGGAAGAAGATCGGTATAGGGAACGCCGGACGGCGTGATGAAGATGCGGTCGCCCGCCCGCGCCGAGACATTACCCGACATGTTGGGCGAGAGGCCGGTACGAGCGAGGTCCTGCGCCACATCGACGACGCGCTGCCGCAGCCAGGCCTCGTCGGTGCCGCCCGCATCCCGCTCAGCCATCGCGCCGCTCCGGATAAAGCCCCAGCAAGCCCTCGCGGCTCGCCGCGCAGACGCCGCGTTCGGTCACGAGGCCGGTGATGTAGCGTGCGGGCGTCACGTCGAAGCCGTAATTGGCGGCGGGGCTGCCCGGCGCCGAGATTTCGACGGTGACGATCTCGCCCGTCGCGCTGCGGCCGGTCATGTGCGTGACTTCGCGGGCATCGCGCTCTTCGATCGGAATTCCCGCCACACCGTCCTCGAGCGACCAGTCGATGGTGGTGTGCGGCAACGCGACATAGAAGGGGACGTTGTTGGCATCGGCCGCCAGCGCCTTCAGATAGGTGCCGATCTTGTTGGCGACATCGCCGGTGGCGGTGGTGCGGTCGGTGCCGGTGATGCACATATCGACATGGCCGTGCTGCATCAGATGGCCGCCGGCATTGTCGGGGATGATGGTGTGCGGCACGCCATGGCCGCCAAGCTCGAAGGCGGTGAGTGCGGCGCCCTGGTTGCGCGGCCGCGTTTCATCGACCCAGACATGGACCGGGATGCCGGCATCATGCGCCATGTAGATCGGCGCCAGCGCCGTGCCCCAGTCGACACAGGCAAGCCAGCCGGCATTGCAATGGGTGAGGATGTTGACCGGGCGGCCACGCTTGGCCTCGGCAATGCCGCGGATCAGGCGCAGGCCGTTCTCGCCGATCCGGCGGCAGATCTCGACATCGTCGTCGCAAAGTTGCGCGGCGCGGGCATAGGCCGCCGCGGCCCGGGCATTGGCACCGAGCGGCGCCACGGCGGCGCGCATTTCGTCGATCGCATATTTGAGATTGACGGCGGTCGGCCGCGTCGCGCCGAGCAGGACGCAGGCCGCCTCGAGCGATGCGTCGGAGGGATCGGCGCGCAGCGCGAGGCAGATGCCGTAAGCGGCGGTGGCGCCGATCAGCGGCGCGCCGCGCACATTCATGTCCTTGATCGCGCGGGCGCAGTCGTCCGCCGTTTCGAGGCGGACGAGCGCGAATTCATGCGGCAGTCTGGTCTGGTCGATCACCTCGACCGACCAGCCGTCATCGGCGACCCGGATGGTGCGGTAAGGGATGCCGTCGATCTTCATGATCTCGCTCCCGGCCGGTGTCGGTCAGTGACCTTCGAAGGAACAGAGCGACAGCACCTCGATGTCGAGCGCTTCGAGGCGCTGGCGGCCGCCAAGTTCCGGCAATTCGATGACGAAGCTCGCCGCCGCGACCCGGCCACCCGCCCGCGCGATCAGCTTGATCGAGGCCTCGGCCGTGCCGCCGGTCGCGATCAGATCGTCGATCAGCAGCACGCGCGCGCCGGCATCGATGGCGTCGGTATGGATTTCGACCGTGTCGGTGCCGAATTCGAGATCGTATTCCTGGGCGATGGTGGCGAAGGGCAGCTTGCCCTTCTTGCGCACCGGCACGAAACCGAGATTGAGCCGGTGGGCGACGGCGCCGCCGAGAATGAAACCGCGCGCCTCGATGCCGGCGACGATGTCGAAAGTGGCGCCGTCATGCAGCGCCACCAGCGCGTCGATCGCATTGCGGAAGCCGACCGGATCGCCCAAGAGCGTCGTGATGTCGCGAAACAGGATGCCGGGCTTCGGGTAGTCCGGAATGGTGCGGATGAATTGCTTCACGTTGCTGTGTCTCCGTTTGATCTTGTTCGGCCTGTCAGGCGACGCCTGCAGCATGCACCGTCTTGCCTCTGACGCCCACCCTCCCCTTGGGGGCCACGGCGTTCGGCCACGCATCGGGTGAAGGGAAGAAGAAGGGTTCACGCGGAGACGCGGAGCCGCGGAGAAGAGGAGCAGCCAAGAAAATTTCAAGCAACGGCACAGGGAACGCTTTCTGGCGCTTCCACCTTCGCTCCTTGCGGAGCTTCGGCGGACAGGTCGCGCCGATTTGTCCGCCGAAGCTGCGAAGCAGCGTAGGGGGAAGGCGCAATAAACTATCACTTCTCCGCGACTCCGCGCCTCCGCGTGCAAAATCTTCACCCCAGCACCCGCCCCGCGACCGCGTCGAGTTTGGCGACCAGCGCCGGATCGCGCTTGTCGGGTGCGGTGATCAGCGCCGTGTCGAGGACACGGTCGAGGCCCTGCGGCGAGGGCTGGCGCTCCGGGCCGAAGCTTGTCGCCACGGCGCGGATGACGGCGCGGGCGTGGCCGGCATTTTCCTCCAGCACGCGGATCACGTCCGAAACCTCGACATGCGCGTGATCCGGATGCCAGCAATCGAAGTCGGTGACCATGGCGACCGTCGCGTAGCAGATCTCGGCCTCGCGGGCGAGTTTCGCTTCCGGCATGTTGGTCATGCCGATCACCGAGCAGCCCCAGGAACGATAAAGCTCGCTCTCGGCCCGGGTCGAGAATTGCGGGCCTTCCATCACGAGATAGGTGCCGCCGCGCTTGTGGCGAATATCGTGTTGCTTGCAGGCGGCCTCGATGTGATCGCCGAGGCGCGGGCAGACCGGATCGGCCATCGAGACATGGGCGACGAAGCCTTCGCCGAAAAAACTCTTTTCGCGCGCGAAGCTGCGGTCGATGAACTGGTCGACAATGACGAAGGTTCCGGGCGGCAGCTCTTCCTTCAGCGAGCCGACCGCCGAGACCGAAATGATGTCGGTGACGCCGGCGCGTTTCAGGGCGTCGATATTCGCGCGGTAATTGATGCTGGAGGGCGAATGCGGATGACCGCGGCCATGGCGCGGCAGGAACACCATCTCGACCGTCTTGCCCTCGCCGATGGGCAGCTCGCCGAAATGCAGTTCGTCGGAGGCCTCGCCCCAGGGCGTGGCGATGCGTTCCCAGCGTTCGTTGCGCAGGCCTGGAAACTCGTAGACGCCGCTGCCGCCGATAACGCCGAGCACGGTTCTGGTCACTGGTCTCTCCCGCCGTCTTTCGCCGCCGGCTCGACATCATCCCGTCATTGCGAGGAGGCGAAGCCGACGAAGCAATCCAGTCCTGCACCCGCCGCCTTCTGGATTGCTTCGCTGCGCTCGCAATGACGCAGGAAGGGAAAGCCGCGGGAGATTTGCGTCCCCCATATAACAAACAAAGACGGCGGTGCCATAAAAAAGGGCCTCCGAAGAGGCCCTTTCATTGTCACATTTGCTTGCGCCTCAGTGCTGGTCGGACCAGACCTTGCGCATGGCGAACCAGAGGAAACCGCTCAAGAGCACCAGATAGATCATCACCTGGAAGCCGAGGCGGTGGCGCTGTTCGAGCTTGGGCTCGGCCGTCCACATCAGGAAATTGGTGACGTCGCGGGCCATCTGGTCGACCGTGTTGGGCGTGCCGTCTTCATATTCGACCTGGCCGTCCGCGAGCGGCGCCGGCATGGCCAGCACATGGCCGGGGAAATAGGTGTTGTAGTGCAGACCCTCCAGCACATCGAAGCCTTCCGGCGCCTCGGTGTAGCCGACCAGCAGCGAGTGCAGATAGTTGACGCCGTCCGGCCGCGCCTTGGCGATGACCGAGAGATCGGGTGCCGGCGCGCCCATCGCGGCGGCGGCGGCCTGCGAATTGGGATAGGGCGAGGGGAAGCGGTCCTTGGGCTCGCCCGGACGCTCGAACATTTCGCCCCTGTCGTCCGGCCCGTCGATGACGACGATGTCGGCCGCCAGCGCCTTGACCTGGCCTTCGCTGAATTCCGGCCCGCCCGGCTCCATCAGATTGCGGAAGCGAACGAGTTCGGCCGAATGGCAGGCGGCGCAGACTTCCTTGTAGACCTTGTAACCGCGGCGTAGCGCGTCGCGGTCATAGGTGCCGAAGACGCCCTGGAAGGACCATTCGGACTGGATCGGCTTGACGGCGTCGCCGGCGGCCGAGGCCGGCTGGGCCAGCAGCGGCAGGCCGATGGCGGCGGCAGCCGCCAGCGCCAGAAAGCCGGTCTTGCGGGAGAATTGGATCATCTTGTTTTCCACTTGTCCGTCTCCCCTCAACTCTTGTCCGATTTGTCGCCGAGCACGGAAGCGGCAATGCTTTCGGGCAGCGGTTTCGGCTTCTCGATCAGCCCCAGAACGGGGAAGAGAACGAGGAAGTGCAGGAAGTAGTAGATGGTCAGAATGCGCGAGAGATCGGTGACATCGAAGCCGCCCGCGCCGACCGGGATCAGGATCTTGTCGGGCGACTGGCCGCCGCAATAGCCAAGGCCGATGCAGACCACGACGAAAATCCAGAAGAACTGCTTGTAGAGCGGCCGGAAGCGCGCCGAGCGGACCTTCGAGGTGTCGAGCCAGGGCAGCACGAAGAGGATCGCGATGGCGCCGAACATCAGCACCACGCCGCCGAGCTTGTCGGGGACGGCACGCAGGATCGCGTAGAAGGGCAAGAGATACCATTCGGGCACGATATGGGCCGGCGTCACCAGCGGATCGGCGACGATATAGTTATCGGGCTCGCCGAGCGCATTGGGATTGAAGAAGACGAAATAGGCAAAGAGGATCATGAAGACCGCAAGGCCGAAGGCGTCCTTCATCGTCGCATAGGGCGTGAAGGCGACCGTGTCCTTTTTCGGGTCCTTGACCTCGATGCCGGCCGGGTTGTTCTGCCCCGTCACATGCAGCGCCCAGACGTGAAGGATGACGACGCCGGCAATCAGGAAGGGGAAGAGGTAGTGCAGCGAGAAGAAGCGGTTGAGCGTTGGATCGCCGACCGCGAAATCGCCCCAGAGCCAGGTGCGCAGCGCCTCGCCCACCAGCGGAATGGCGCCGAAGAGATTGGTGATGACGGTGGCGCCCCAGAAGCTCATCTGGCCCCAGGGAAGCACGTAACCGAAGAAAGCGGTCGCCATCATCAAGAGGTAGATCAGCACGCCGAGGATCCACAGCACTTCGCGCGGCGCCTTGTAGGAGCCGTAATAAAGACCGCGGAACATGTGGATATAGACGGCGATGAAGAACATCGAGGCGCCGTTCGAATGCACATAGCGGATCAGCCAGCCATAGTTCACGTCGCGCATGATGTGCTCGACGCTGGCAAAGGCCAGTTCCGTCGTCGGGACGTAGTGCATGGCGAGCACGATGCCGGTGACGATCTGGACCGCCAGGCAGAAGCTCAGAATGGCGCCGAAGGTCCACCAGTAGTTGAGGTTCCGGGGCACCGGGTAATCGACGAAACTGTCATTGACCAGCCGCATGATCGGCAGGCGCTCATCCATCCAGCGGGCAAAGCCGTTGCCGGGTGTGTAGGTGCTTTGATGGCTCATCTTTTTATGCCCCTCAGCCGATCAGAATTCTGGAGTCGGACACGAATTCGTAAGGCGGCACTTCGAGATTGGTCGGTGCCGGGCCTTTGCGGATACGGCCGGAGGTGTCGTAGACCGAGCCGTGGCAGGGGCAGAAATAACCGTCGAACTCGCCGCGATAGGAAAGCGGCACACAGCCCAGATGCGTGCAGAC
>JAUXOE010000281.1 GCA_030682415.1 Parvibaculum sp. | reverse complement strand
CCGCGGCGCTCGCACAACGCGGCGGCACCGCCTATATCGGCCCCGCTCTCGACACGATGCAGAAACTCGAGACGGACCGTTTCAGCGCCATCTCGATGCGCTCCTATCTCGAGCACGAGGCCTATCCGGACCGGGTGCTCGAGGAAGCCTTCAGAATCCTGAAGCCGGGCGGCGTCGTTTTCGTCAAGGTTCCGAACTACGGCTCCCTCAATCGCAAGCTCCGTGGCCGCGCCTGGTGCGGCTTCCGTCTGCCCGATCATTTGAACTATTTCACGGTCCGCAGCCTGGAGAAATTGGCGGCATCGAAAGGCTTCACCGTCGAAAAGCCCTTCATGTGGCATCTGCCGACAAGCGACAACATGTGGGTCAGGCTGATCAAGAAACCGGGATCGACAGCCGCCGCCGCATGACGGGCGAAGCGGCGCCCGGAACCCGTTTCGGGCGACCTGATTGAACCTCATTCGGCACGACGCCGAACGGGTCGCGCCCTCGGCCGGATTGTGGCATTGATGTCGGGAACCTCCCGCATGCCATGAGAGACCGGCCGGATGAGCGAATATTTCGCCGAACTCGACTATCGGCCGACACCTTTGGGGGCCCTCGTCCTGCGCCGGCGCCGCGAGCTGTCGCTCGGCGTCGATGTCTACGAAATCAAGCTCGGCGACGAATATCTGATGTCGAGCCTGTTCACGGCCTCCGAGGTCGCCTTGTCGCGGCTGGGTCTCGCCGAACTGTCGGGCACGGGCCTCGATGTCGTGGTCGGCGGTCTCGGCCTCGGCTACACGGCGCTGACCGTGCTGGAACACGATACCGTCGCCTCGCTGACGGTCGTCGAGACGCTCGATGCGGTGATCGACTGGCACGAGGACGGTCTGCTGCCGCTCGGACCGGCACTCACCGCCGACCCGCGCTGTCATTTTCGTCATGGCGATTTCTTCGCGCTGGCCGCCTCCGATGATGGTTTCGACGTCGCCAATCCCGCCCGCCGCTTCGACGCCATTCTGGTCGACATCGACCACGCGCCGGATTTCTGGCTCGACCCGGCCAATGCGTCTTTCTACCAGCTCGACGGACTGAAAAAACTTTGCAGCCATCTGCGCCCGGGCGGCGTTTTCGGTCTCTGGTCGAACGACCGGCCGGACGAAGTCTTTGTCGCGCGCCTCGCCGCCGTCTTCGCCGAAGCACGCGCCGAACCGGTCACCTTCAAGAACCCGCTGCAACAGGACCGCGAATTCACCCAGACCGTCTATCTGGCGCGAAACGCCTGATGTCGGCGCCGCCCGAAACCTGTCCCGTCTGCCGTGCGCCCGCGCCCGAACCCTTCATCGATGTCGGCGCGCAGCGTTACTGGAAATGCGCGCAATGCGAAGCGCGTTTTCTCGATCCGGCGCAGCACCCCGCGCCAGAGATCGAACACGCGCATTACCTGACCCATGAAAACGATCCCGCCGATCCGCGCTACCGCGCCTTCCTGTCGAAGCTCGCAACGCCGCTGCTTGCGCGCCTCGCGCCGGCCTCCTCCGGCCTCGACTATGGCTGCGGCCCCGGCCCGGCACTCGCGGCCATGCTCCGCGAAGCCGGCCACGAAGTGGCGCTCTACGATCCCTTCTTCCATGCCGATGAAAAGGCGCTGGCCCGCACCTACGATTTCATCGCCTGCACCGAAACCATCGAACATTTCCATCGCCCGGCCGACGAATTCGACCGCCTCGACGCGCTGCTACGCCCCGGCGGCTGGTTCGGCGTGATGACGGGTTTCCAGACCGACGATGCCCGCTTCGCCGATTGGCACTACCGCAAGGACCCGACCCATGTCGTCTTCTACCGTGAGGAAACCCTGCGCGCCGTCGCGCGCGCCCGCCGTTGGACTTGCGAGTTCCCTTGCCCCGATGTCGCGCTGATGCACAAACGCCCGGCGTGAACGTCTCCGGGCGAACCGCCTCCTTGCAATCAAGGAGCGGTTCGCCGTCCGGAAACGCTGCAGGATAACGGCGCGGAGACATTTCGCTGTTCGAAGAAAAGCGGCGCGGCTCTAGGCCGTCTTCGCGCCCCCGACATATGCAGCCACCCGCCGCCTCGCCCGCCAGTCACCAAGAAACAGCAGGATCGGCGCGGCGATGAAAAGCGATGAGCTGGTGGCGACGATGACACCGAAGATCATCGGCACGGCAAAACTCTCCACCGCGCTCCCGCCCCATATCGCCATCGGAATCATGGCGAGGCAGGTTGTCACCGAGGTGAAGATGCACCGCCCGATGGTCTGGTTGATGCTCATGTCGATGAGGTCTCTGAGCGGCATTTTCTTGTAGAGCCGCATGTTCTCGCGCATCCGGTCATAGACCACCACCTTGTCGTTCACCGAATAGCCGATAATGGTCAGCAATGCGGCAATCGCCGTCAGGTTGAAGTCGAGCCCCGTCAGCGCGAAAAAGCCGATCGTCTTCGTCACGTCGAGAACGAGCGTCGCAATGGCGCCGACCGCGAACGGCCACTCGAAGCGCCACCAGATGTAAATCAGCATCGCAAAGCTCGCGAGGGCGACCGAGAGGAGCCCGGCCTGCGCCAGCTCGCCGCTCACCTTCGGACCCACGACTTCCGCGCGTTCCACGCTGGCGCCGCCATCGATCGTCGCCACCGCCTCCCGCATGTCCGTCACGGCCTTGCCCTGCGCCGCGTCGCCGCCCGCCTGACGCTCGACGCGGATCAGCACGCTGTGATCGTCGCCGAACGCCTGCATCGTCACCTCGCCGAGCCCGAGCCCGCCCAGCACGCTCCGCATCTGCGCGAGGTCGGCTGGCGCCTCTGTCTTCACCACCATCTGGATACCGCCCTTGAAGTCGATGCCGTAGCTCAGACCCGGCGCCATGAAGAGGCCGATTGACGCCAGCGACAGGAAAAGGGAGACGCCGAGCCCGATAAACCGCGCCTTCATGAACGAAATACGCGTGCCGTCGGGGAAAAAGCGGATCGGTGGTTCGATCCGAAGCACCTTCATGCGCTGCCGGCGCACGATCCACGTCATCGCAAGCCGCACCACGGCCACTGCGGTAAACATCGAAATGGCAATGCCGATCATCATCGTGATCGCAAAGCCGCGCACCGGCCCGGAGCCGAAGTTGAACAGCAGCGCCGTTGCAATCAGCGTCGTCACATTGGCGTCGATAATGGTTGCATAGGCACGCGAGAATCCGGTTTCGAGTGCCGCAAAGGCCTTGAGCCCTTTTCTTGTCTCCTCTCTGATGCGTTCGTTGATCAGAATATTCGCGTCGACCGCGATGCCGATGCTGAGAATGATGCCGGCGATGCCGGGCAGCGTCAGCGTCGCGCCGAGCAGGCTCAGCGCACCGAATGTCAGGATGACGTTGAGCCCCAGCGCCAGGTTGGCGATCAGTCCCCACCGCCCGTAAAGCGCCAGCATGAAGGCGACCACGAGCCCGAAACCGGCAAGCCCTGCATAAATACCCATCTTGATCGCGTCGCTGCCGAGGTCGGGACCCACACTCCGCTCCTCGATGATGGTCAACGGTGCCGGCAGCGCGCCCGAACGCAGCAGCGCCGACAGCATCACCGTGTCTTCCACGGTAAAGTTGCCGCTGATCTGTCCGCTCCCGCCCGTGATCGGCTCGCGGATGACAGGCGCACTCAGCACCTTGTCGTCGAGCACGATCGCGAAAGGTCGGCCGATATTTTTCCGGGTGATGTCGCCGAATTCCCGCGCGCCCTGGCTGTCGAAACGAAAAGTCACCACCGGCTCGCCGGTCTGCGCATCGAACCCGGCCCGCGCATCCGTAAGCCGCTCGCCGCTCAATGCGGTGCGTCTCTCCACCGGATAGGTCTCCGGTCCTTGTGTCGACGGCAGCATCCGCGCCCCGGGCGGTACGCGTCCATCGATCGGCGCCTCGCTGGACAGCATGTGAAAGCTCATCTGCGCAGTGCTGCCGAGTATGGTCCTGAGCTTTGTCGGGTCCTGCAGACCCGGCAATTGCACCAGAATACGGTCCGCGCCCACGCGCTGGATCGTCGGCTCCGCCACGCCAACCTGGTCCACGCGCTGCCGCACGATTTCGAGGCTCTGCTCGATGGCCGCGTTCACGCGCTCGCTGATCCCCGCATCCGTCAGCACCAGCCGGATGCGCCCGTCGCCCTCGTCCGCAACCTCGATATCCTTCGCCACCTGCCCGAAGCTCTGCGCCGCGGCAGGTGCGGCAAGCTGCCGGAGTGTGCGTTCCGCCTTGGCGGCATCCGCCCCCTGAGCCAGTGTCACGAACACGGCCTTGCCCTGCCGGGCGACCGACACCACGCCAATATCCGCCTCGCTGAGTATCTTGCGGGCATCGGTCGAAATCGCGTCGAGCCTTGTCTCGACCAGCGCCGCCGCATCGACCTCCAGCACGAGATGCGACCCGCCACGCAGGTCGAGTCCCAGCGTCACATGCTGGTGCGGCAGCCATCCGGGCAGGCTTTCGAGTTGGGAAGGCTTGAGAATGTTGGGAAGAGCCGTGAGGATACCCAGCAGAATGACGGCGATATAGCTCGCCAGCACAGCGCGCGATGTACGCATGGAAGTCTCCATACAGGCGCGTCCCCGCCCTGCGCGTGTCGACGCGCGGCGGAGAACGAACCTGAAAAATCCGAATGGAAAAAATCAACCCCGCCGCGCGGGACGCGCGCGGCGCCTAGGCGGCGTCCGGCGGACCGGTCGCAGCCGGGCGAACAAATCGCGCCGGGTGAAGCACATGGACCGCAACAAGGGAAGCGTCGACAGGTCCGGCCGGCAGATCGGCGCCGGCGCCGGCCACGGGCAAGCCGGCCGGCAGGTCATCGCCGCTCGCCATTGACGAACGCGGCGCCGGCGCTTGGCGGTCGCCCCAGCCGTTCCGGATGAGGTCGCGAGAAGGCACCAGGGCGTCGAGGGATTGACCTTCCAGTTGCGGCGCGGCCGATCCGGCGGATCCGCCCGGCGACCATGCCGCAGGCGCCGATCCCCAGGAAATCGAAGCCAGCACCAAAGCAGCGAAACACAACATGGTACGCAAGACGGTGCCGGCACCCGCCTTCGTGGTCTCACCTGTTGCGATGGTTGCCATGCTTTTCATATGCGCGCCAGGCAATGACATAATCAGCCGCCCGGGCGGTTTACAAGCCCCTCGTCGAAACTTTCAGCCCCTTCCGGAGAACCGTTGCCGTTCCTGAGGTGTCACTCCTTCGGAAAGTCGAGACCCATCTCGCGGTAGCGCTCCCGGTCGTCCGACCAGTTCTCGCGCACCTTGACGAACAGGAACAGATGCACGCGGCACTCGAGCATCTCTTCAAGCTCTTCGCGCGCCAGCTGCCCGATCGTCTTGATCGTCTGCCCGCCCTTGCCCAGCGCGATCTTCTTCTGGCTGTCGCGCTCGACAAAGATCACCTGCTGAATGCGGATCGAGCCGTCTTTCTTCTGCTCCCAGCTTTCGGTCTCGACGGTGAGCGAATAGGGTAGCTCATCATGCAGGCGGAGGAAAAGCTTCTCGCGCGTGATTTCGGCGGCCAGCGAGCGGAGCGGCACATCGGCCGCCTGGTCTTCCGGGTAATGCCACGGGCCTTCCGGCATCTGCGCCGCGATATGGCGCTTGAGGTCGTCGACGCCGTCGCCGGTCAGCGCCGAGATCATGAAGGTCTCGGTGAAGATGCCGGAGGCGGCCAGCGCCGCCGCCGTCTTCAACAGCTTCTCGCGGTCGCAGGCATCGGCCTTGTTCAGTACAAGGATGGCTTTCCGCCCCTGGGCTTTCAGCCCCTCGACGATGCGGTCGAGATCGCTGTCGCGGCCGCTCTCCATGTCGACCATCAGCACGATCAGGTCGGCATCGCCCGCGCCGCCCCAGGCCGCCTCGACCATCGCCCGGTCGAGCCGCCGCTTCGGCTTGAAA